>CAZYVA010000006.1:12021-24430 GCA_964650695.1 uncultured Dorea sp.
GCCGTTTCTTTTGCGGGATCTCCGACATCCTCCTTGGCGGATTTTGCGGTTTTCTTTACTTTTTTCGCGGCTCCTTTTGCTTTTCCGGCAATGCCGGAAGCGGCTTCTTCTGCTTTTCCCGCAATATCAGAAGCAATCTCTTCCACCTTTTCCACCGCTTCCCCGACTTTTTCTCCCGCCTGCTGCTTCACGTGGCTTAAAGATACGTATTCGCGGTTGGAAGCGGGTTTTAAATCTTCATCTAAATCAAAGTCGTCGTCTGTGAAACTATCGTCCCCGAAATCGTCATCCTTATCCCTTTTTGAGGTAAAATAGTAGATAACCCCTACGATAGCGGCGCCGGCAGCGGTAGCCCCTAATATTTTTGTTATCAGTTTTTTCATCATGGAATCTCCTTTCAATGTATGTGGATTGATAAAGCCATTGTAATACTTTTTTGTAAAAAAAGAAAGAGAAAAGGTGATAATTTGTCCGGATTATGTTACACTGTCTGCGAAAGCATGGTCATGTAAGGACAGTAAAGAGAGTGTTTATGAGTACTATGGGGCATAAGGGGAAGCATAGCGTGGAAAAGACGCGGTCGAAAGCGAAAAAAGGGATTTTTCGGATCATATTCAGCCGGGCAGGTATTTTCATCTGCTTTATTCTTTTGCAGATCGGCTTTTTTGTTTTTTCCGCCTATTACCTGCAGGAATATATGACGTTTGTGTATGGGGCGCTGACCGTGCTGTCGGCGGGGGTCGTCATCCATATCATCAACTCCGAGAGCAATCCGGCCTTCAAGCTGACGTGGAGTTTGTTCGTGACATGCCTGCCGGTCTTCGGGGCTTTATTCTACCTGTTTGTCAAAACACAGGTAGGGACCCGGTTTATGCAGGAAAGGCTTGCCTCATTGAAGCTGGAAACCGCCCCGTACCTGCAGCAGGATCCGGAAGTGGTGGGGGCGCTGACGGCCAGCCGCTCCGCTTATGCGCAGTTGTCGTATTACCTTTCGCACCAGCTTGGGTTCCCGACGTACCGGAATACGGAAGTCAGGTATTTTCCGTCAGGGGAGCAAAAGTTTACGTATATGGCGGAAGAACTGAGAAAAGCGCAGAAGTTTATTTTCATGGAATACTTTATTGTCGCGGAAGGGTACATGTGGGGGACGATTTTAAAAATCCTCCGCCAGAAAGTAAAGGAGGGCGTGGAAGTCCGGTTTATGTATGACGGGATGTGCGCGATCAACCTTCTCCCTTACAGCTACCCGGAACAGTTGAAAAAGTACGGGATCCAGTGCAAGATGTCCAATGCGGTGAAGCCCTTCCTTTCTACCGTACAAAACAACCGCGACCACCGGAAAATATGCGTGATTGACGGGAAGATTGCATTTACCGGCGGCATCAACCTGGCGGATGAATATATCAATCAAAAGAAACGTTTCGGGCACTGGAAGGATACGGCGGTCGCGATCCGGGGGGACGCGGTGCAGAGCTTTACGATGATGTTCCTGGAAATGTGGAACGTGGACGAACGCAAGCCGGAGGAATACCGCCGTTACCTGACGAGGAGGCGAAGGACGCTCCGGAGGGAATTCGGTTATGTGATCCCCTATGCGGACAGCCCGTTTGACAATGAGAATGTGGGGGAAGAAGTGTATTTCCATGTCCTCAACCATGCCAAACGGTATGTCCATATCATGACGCCGTACCTGATTCCGGACAATGAGATGATGACGACATTGACGAGGGTGGCGAAAAGCGGCGTGGAGGTTATCATTATCATGCCGCATATCCCGGATAAATGGTATGCGTTCGCGGTAGCGCAGACGTATTACAAGGAGCTGATCGAGGCGGGGGTCAGCATTTATGAATACACACCCGGATTTGTGCACGCTAAGGTGTTTGTGTCGGATGATGATACAGCGACGGTCGGCACCATCAATCTGGATTACCGGAGTTTTTACCTGCATTTTGAGTGCGGCGTCTTTATTTACAACAATTCGGAAATTTTCCGGATAGAAGAGGACTTCCAAAAGACACTCCGCCGATGCCATAAAGTGACGCTGATAGAAGTGAAAAACCGGACGTTGCTGACGAAAGCAGCCGGGCAGGTGCTCAGGCTGGTGGCTCCGTTGATGTAAGGAACTGTGACGGGCCAGGGTTTGGCCTGGAGAGTTAGAGGGAGGGATACGGATGATAGGAGTAAATGATATTGAAGGCATTCGGATCACGACGCCGCTTATAGACTTTACAAAAGCCATCGGGGAAGATGGTTTTGAAAACCGCATTTTTTCCGAAAAATACCCGGCGGTCATCGACATCCACCAGGAGCGGCCGGCGGTCAACGTGCCGCTGCACTGGCACGAGGGGGCGGAGCTGATCTATTCGCGGAACTGGAATTTAACCATGATCGTCAATGCGCAGCGCTATTTTTTGGCGCCGGGAGAGTTTTTCTTGATCAGCCCTTGCGCCCTTCACGCGATTTACCCGGAGCGGGAGGGCAGCAAGGTGATGGAAGTGATGTCGGTCACGCTGGATGCAGACGCCCTTGCAAAAATGGATCCCGACGTCCGGTACTGCGAGATTTCCAAGAATGCCCCGGGGGTGACGGAGGAGACATGCGCCAAAATGACGGAACTTTGTGAAAAACTGTACCTGCAGGCAGAGAAGGATGAGGAACGGAATGTGTTCATCATGAATTCCATCCTTTTTGAAATCGTGCAGATGATTATGGACCGTTTCTGGGTAAAGGACGCACAGGGGCCAAAGAAGGTCAGTATGCGGGAAAACCGGATGAAATCGATCCTGGAGTATATCAATGAGAATTATAAGGAGAACCTGACAACACAGTCGCTTGCGGAGCATTTTGGGTATAACCGGGAATATTTCTGCCGGATTTTTAAACGGTATTCCAATATGACGTTCAAGGAATACCTTGTGGATATCCGTCTGAAAGCGGTGGTAAAAGAAATGCGCCATTCCAGGCAGGCTTGTTCCAAAATCGCGATCGCACAGGGGTTCCCGGATACGAAAGGGTTCAATCGTGCCTTTCAAAAGCATTATGGGATGAGTCCGGGACAGTACCGTAAGGAACACATAGACAACGCCGTATAAGAAGGTTTCTCCCACACATGAGGCCCCTCCACAAGGGCTTCTTTTTTATGCCCGGCATTTGGCAGGAAATATGCCAAGGATTCCCGGTTTTTCACGTATGTTTTTGTGTAAAAACCGTGTTTTTTTACAAAAAGTCACAAAATGGATAGGCATAACACACAAAAGGGGAAGAAAGAAAAAGAAAAAAATTATAAAATTAGTAAAAATATACAGAAAGAAGGATGAGAAAATGGAATCCAAAACAAGTAAGTATCCAAATTATCCGACAGGCGTCCGCTACAAGATTTTCCAGGCAGCGGTCCTGTCCCTGTCACTGCTTCTCGCAGCGGTATCGGTTGCGGGCTGCCTCCTGGGGGATCTGGCAACGGAATTTCCGGACGCGCCACAGTGGTACCTGATGATGTTCACCACGTTCCCGACCGTAGGCGGGATGGTCGCAAATATCATCGGAGGGGCAAGCGCGGCAAAGATCGGCAAGAAAAACCTCTGCCTGATCGGTATCGCCATGGCGTTTTTGGGAGGGTTCCTCCCGATGTTCATGCCGACCCTGGCGCTGAAGATCGCTGTGCGTGTCATTGCCGGGCTGGGCGTCGGCCTGATCCAGCCATTGTCCGCATCCCTGATCATCGACTGCTTTGAAGGGGACACCGCCAATGTCATGATGGGGTTCCAGTCGGCCTGCGTCGGCCTGGGGGCTTCCCTGTTCTCCTACACGATGGCGGCGATCATGGTCTATGACTGGCATTACGCCTATTTTGCCTATCTCTATGCCGTGGCGATCTTCCTGCTGGTTTTATTTGGCATTCCGGCTTTCGTCAACGATATCGGACGTGAAAAGAAGACGGATGCAGTGCAAAACACCAAGGCACAGGACACTGTAAAGAAAGCGCTGCCGATAGCGGCTTATATTGGCTGTGCGGCGCAGTTCATTTACGGGCTTGGCTATGGGGCGCTCGACAACTGCCTGTCCCTGGCATCCACGGAGACCGGGACGATCACGACCGTGCAGGCGGCGGCGATCGCGTCATGGGGCGGGATAGCAGCCCTGATTGGCGGCCTGATTTTCGGAGTGGTTGTGAAATTTACCGGCATGAAAGCCATGGGCATCCTGTCGCTGGCGTTGAACATCATCGGCCTGGCGATCGTTGGTGTGACGGACACGACCATGATGTGGTATGTGGGCGTCACGATTTTGAAAGTAGGCTTCTGCTGGTGGATGCCATACGTGAATTTCCTTGTGAACGACGGGACGGACGAGACGAATTCCGCATTGGCGACTTCCCTGGGCTTTGTCGGGAATTCGCTTGGCGCGTTTATCTTTGGGTATGTCTTTACCTTTATTGGCAATATGTTCGGCGGCCTGACCTATCACCAGGCTTTCACTTACGGCGCGGTCATGGTTGTGATCGTGCTGGTGCTCGTAGGCGGCTATACGATCTTACATAAGGATAAGAAAACCGCATAACCCTTGTTTGGCGACAAGGAAAGAAGAAAGGAGTTTATGATGGAGAGACGCTACCCTGGTGAATATGTGGAGAAATTGCTGCAGCCGGGTGAGATCCGCATCCGCCGCGGCGTGGGGGTGGACTGGAAGCCCATCCCGGATCCGGAGAACCACACTTCCCTGGAGAAAGAGGTTGAGAAATCCTTCCGGGCGCAGGCGGAGGCAGAACAACAGGACACTGCCCCTGCGGGGCCTCCGACGGCGCAGCAGATGAGGGCTGGCATGGGTACGCCAAATTTAAACCTCTGTGATACCAGCAGCATGGTGTTGACGAAATATTTTGAGGTTCCGACCTCCGTGAACCCTGTCCCGGTCTGGATGTATTATCCGAAGGATTTGAAGGAAGACCGCCCGATGATGATGTACATGCATGGGGGCGCGTTCGTCGGCGGCACCCCGTTCCAACTGGAAAACGAATGCCGTTATATCGCGCAGCAAGGGAACTGTGTCGTGATCAATGTGGACTACGACCTGGCGCCGGAATATCCGTGGCCGGTCCCGGTCCATGAGAATTACGAGATCCTTTGCTGGTTCGTGAAACATGCAAGGGAATATTATATCGACGCCGGGAATATTTATGTGTGCGGCGATTCCGCAGGCGGGAACCAGGCGGCTGTCCTGGCGCAGGTTGACAGGGATATGGGTTCCCATTATGTAAAAGGGCAGATGCTCTTTTACCCGAAACTGATCTTTGACAATCAGTTGCTTCCAGGGGACTATGTGAGGGATCTGTCGGAATGGCAGCTCATCCCGGAGCAGGAGGACTTGAAGGATGCGCTCCTTTTCATCGGGAGCGATGATGGGAATGCGGGCGACCAGAATTTCTACGCGAAAGGGAAGGATTGGAAGGATCCTTACATCAGCCCTGCCTGCGGCGACTGCGCGGGGCTTCCGAGGACGCTGTTTTTGATGGCGGAGTTTGACGGGCTTCGCCTGGAGTCCGAATATTATGCGGAAAAACTGGCAAACGCTGGCGTGGAGGTACAGGCGGTCTGCTACCGGGGCGTCCATCATGGATATTTTGACCTGATGGGCATCCTTCCGCAGACGGAAGCGGCGTGCCGGGAAATCATCCGGTTTATGACGGAGGAGTAAGCGCTTTCAAGTAGGAAGGAGTGGAATGCGATGGTGACATTTAAAACGGAAAAGGTTACGGATCGGATCACCCGTATTTTTGCAGTGTGTACGGAGCTGTGCTACCTTGTGGAGGGTGACGAAAGGGCGGCGCTGATCGATACAGGCAGCGGTTACGGGAACCTGAGGAAGGAAGTGGACGCCCTGACGGACAAGCCGTTGATCGTGCTTCTGACCCACGGGCATACGGACCATGCGATGGGGTGCGGTGAATTTACGGACTGCCCGATTTACCTGAACCGGGAGGATGAATATATTTACGGCCCGCACGGGGATGATGCGTTCCGTCATGAAGGGATGAAGCTGGCGGACGAGGGCGTAGTGATCACCGAGGAGGACTATATCCCGACGGCGCCTTTCTCCATCTACCGCGATATGAAAGAAGGGGATACCTTTGACCTGGGCGGAGAGACGATTGAGATTTACGGGTGCCCGGGGCATACGAAAGGGTCGGTCGTGATGCTGATGAAGAATGCGCGTATCCTTCTTCTGGGGGATGCCTGCAACGGTTTTACGTTCCTGCATGAGAATTATTCTGTCTCGATCGAGAAATATGAGCAGAGCCTGAAAGCTTTGAAAGAAAAAGTAGAAGGGAAATATGACCGCGTGCTTGCCTCCCACGGGGACGGTGAGCTTCCCCTCACCATCATCGATGGGAATATCCAGAACTGTGAGGATATCAAGGCGGGGAACGTAGACGACCTCCCGATGGAATTCCGGGGGAACCATGGGCTGATTGCGAAAGAGAACGCAACGAACGGGAACATCGTTTACTCAAAGGAACAAATCTGGAAGGATGGAAGCCTTTGCTGATGGGAAATGTAATCAGGGCGGCTTGCAAGGCCGCCCTGATTGTATGTAACAGGGTAAAGGGAACGATTTTTACATAAAGGAGTGGAAAATGAAGAAAACAATTGGTTTCGTGTTCGCGGTGTTGCTTCTCATAGCCAGTGTATTCCTTCCGGCGAATGATTACCTGTCCGAAGCGGGGGTACGCACCGTCTGCATGCTGGTTGCGTTCTTGGTGATCCTTGTGACGGAAGCGCTTCCGGTCGTGGTGACAAGCCTGGTTTTCTGCGGGCTGATGCCGCTTTTGGGCGTGACAGGGAGCCTGGGGGAAGCCCTGACGGGGTATTCGGAGCCGATCGTGTTTTTTACGCTGGCTTCCTTTGGGATTGCGGCGGCGATGACGACGATCCCTTTGTCCCAGCGGATCCTGCGGACCTTGCTGCGGGTGTTTGGGAAAAATATACAGATGGTGCTTTTTTCTATCATGCTGGCAACGGCCCTGTTTTCCGCAATCGTGTCCAATGTGCCGACCTGCGCGATTTTTATGGCAATATCGCTGGATTTTTTGGAGTTGTACGACAGCGAAGAAGGCAGGAAGCGGACCGGGCGGGCTTTCATGATCGCGATTCCGGTCGCCAGTATGATCGGAGGGATGATGACGCCCGCCGGGAGCTCTGTCAACCTGATCGCCATCATGCAGCTAGAAAAATATGCCGGGACAACGGTTTCCTTTGTGCAGTGGATGTGCGTGGGGATCCCGATGGCTGCCGTGATGCTGCCTTTGGCATGGTGCCTGATGATACGGGTCTACAAGCCGGAACAGGTGTCGGAAGAACGGATACAGGAGTTTGTCAGGGAGATGGACATCCCGGAGAAAATGGGCGTGAAAGAGAAAAAAGTGACGGTCATTGTAGGCTGTATGCTGATCCTCTGGATTTCTTCGTCCTGGATCGCTTTGTTTGACGTGATGGTGATTGCAACGCTTGGCTGCTGCGTCATGTTCCTGCCGGGGATCCGGGTGCTGGATGTGGAAACGTTTTTACGGGAAAATAGCTGGGATGTGTTCTTCCTGGTTGGGACGGTGCTGTCCCTGAGCGGCGCGATGCTGAACAACGGCGTCAGCGATGCGATCGCGGGGCTGATCCCGTCCTCCTTGGAGCTGTCCGCGCCGGTACTGATCGCGTTTGTCGCGGTGTTGATGTTCGCAGCATTGATTGTGATCCCGGTCGCCACTTCCCTGGTACCGATCCTGGCCCCGACCCTGATTGCGCTGGCAACGAACGCGGGAGCCGCGCCGGCATTGGTCATGCTGACTGCTTCCGTATGCGCGTGCAACTGTTACCTGCTGCCGCTGGACACGGTTCCTTTGATTACTTACAGTAAAGGGTATTACGCAATGACGGACATGTCCAAGACGACGCTGTTTTTGCAGATCGGGCTGGTCATCCTGTCCGCAGTGTGGATCCCGTTGGCGGCAGGAGTGGTTGGGCTGAGGTAGGGGACGGAGATTGATTTTTTGGAAAGCTTGGGGGAAATTTTGGGATGGAATTTTTTGAGGAATATTACGGGAAACATGAGATTGAGAAACGGATCCTGGTTTACAGCCCCGTCACAGGGACGGTCATCCGGCAGGAAGATGTTGAAGATGATGTGTTCAACGGGGGCTACCTGGGGATGGGCTGTGCCGTGGAGCCTTCGGAGGAATCTGTTTACGCGCCGTTTCGGGGAACGGTGATATCGGTTGAGCAGAAAGAATGCATGATTACCGTAAAATCCAGAAAAAACGTCGTATTGGCCGTGAATGTGGATCTTGCGGCGGCGGATATGGAAATACCGGGATTTGAATACCTGGTAAAGGAAGGCCAAGAAATCCAGCGCGGCGAGGAAATGGTACGTTTTTCCAAGGCCGAAATTGAAAAATCCGGGCGTTGCGCCACCGTAGGGATCACGGTTATGAACCCGGAGGAGGTGGGCGTCCCACAGATTTACGATCAAAGAACGGTCAGGCACGGTGAGCGCCTGATGGAAATCCGCAAGGGACTCCTGCGGGGGCAGCAGATCAATAGCCTGCGGACAGCGGTTGCGCTTTTGCGGGAGCATACGTTCCAATTGATCGAGACGGATGTGGAGATCGATCCAAAAGCAGAGCTTTCCGGCGTTTACCGTTATGTGGGGGCCGGTGGTACTGTGAAGCGGCCTACACGTAAAAACGGCCCGGCGATGCTGTTCCACCGTATTAAGGGGCATCCGGACGCAAGTGTTTTAATCGGATTACTGGCAAGCCGTGAACGGGTCGGGAAGCTTTTGGGGTGCAGGAAAGAACGCCTGGGAAAGCTTCTCAGGGACAGCGTCGCGCACCCGGTCCCTCCGATTGTCACAAAGCTTCCGGCATTGTGCCAGGAAAATATTCATCTGGCTACAGACCCGGATTTCGATTTGTTCAAGCTGATCCCTGCCCCGACCAATACACCGTTGGACGCAGGCCCTTACATCACAATGGGGATGTGCTATGCCACGCACCCGGAGACCGGGAAATCGGATGTGACGATCCATCGGATGTGCATACAGTCCAAGGATGAACTGTCGATTTTCTTGCAGCCGGGAAGCCGCCATATCGGCGCAATGGCAGAAAAAGCGGAGGAACTGGGGAAGCCACTTCCCATCTCGGTTTCCATCGGTGTAGATCCGGCGATTGAGATTGGCGCCTGTTTTGAGCCGCCGACAACACCGCTCGGATATGACGAGCTGGCGGTCGCGGGCGCCATCCGCAAAAAACCGGTTGTGCTGCACAAATGTGTTTCCATTGATGAATATGCTATTGCAAATGCGGAGTATGTCATTGAGGGTGCGATCCAGCCAGGTGTGCGCGTGGTAGAGGACCAGAATACGCATACAGGATACGCGATGCCGGAATTTCCGGGCTACAACGGCAAAGCTTCCGACGAATGCTGGCTGATCAAGGTCAAAGCAGTGACCCACCGGAACCATCCCATCATGCAGAGCGTCATCGGGCCTTCGGAGGAGCATGTCAATCTTGCCGGAATCCCGACAGAAGCGAGCATCCTGACGATGCTGGGCAAGGCGCTGCCGGGATTCGTACACAATGCTTACGCGCATTCTGCGGGCGGCGGAAAATACATGATTATCCTTCAGTGCCATAAGAAAGTGCATACCGATGAGGGCAAACAGAGACAGGCGGCGCTTTTGGCATTCGCGGCGTTTTCTGAATTAAAGCATGTCATCCTGGTGGATGAAGATGTGGACATTTTTGACACGGATGATGTGTTATGGGCCATGAATACCCGCTTCCAGGGCGACCGGGATCTGATCACAATTCCGGGCGTGCGCTGCCATCCCCTCGATCCGAGTGCGAACCATGAATACAGTGTTCTGATCCCGGACATTGGCGTGAGTTGTAAATTAATCTTTGACTGCACGATCCCGTTCCGTATGAAAGAACATTTTGAGAGGGCAAAGTTTATGGAAGTGGATTATACAAAATGGACAGGCGGGGAATGATGAAACGGCTGATTGTAGGGGCTTCCGGGGCAAGTGGAAGCCCTCTGTTAATCCAGTGCCTGGAATTGATCCGGGAAGAGGGGGCTTATGAGATCCACCTGATCGTGAGTGAAGGGGCAAAACTGGCGCTTTCCCAGGAAACAGGACTCCGGGTGGCGGATCTGGAGCCTCTTTCTGATGTGATGTATGCCCCCGGTGAGCTTGGGGCCGCCCTTGCCAGCGGTTCCTTTCAGGCAGAGGGCATGCTGGTTGTGCCGTGCAGCATGAAAACGGCTGCCGGTATCTGTATGGGATATTCCGACAATCTTTTGCTCCGGGCGGCAGATGTGACGATGAAGGAGCAGCGCCCGCTGGTGCTTGCGGCCCGCGAAACGCCGCTCAGCGCGGTTCACCTGAGAAATCTGTATCAGCTTTCCCAGATCCAGGGCGTGCATATCATTCCGCCGATGCTGGCCTATTACCACCACCCGGAGACGGTAGGGGACATGACATACCAGGCGGCGGCAAGGCTTTTGGAGCCTTTTGGGATTGAAGCGCCCGGATTTGCAAGGTGGAAGGGAATGTAAAGGGAAAACAGGGGACAGGAGAAGCTGACGATGGAAAAACAGATGGAGGCAAACCTCGGATTTGCGGTATTATCTGTAGAGCTGAAAGCGGTCGGGGAGGATTTGCTGATCCTTTTCCGGGGCGGGGATCTTCCCCATATTGGCTGTGTGGTACTGGCCCAGCCGAGATGCTCCCTGAAAAAGAATGGCGCCAGGAGCGCGACGTCCTCTGTGTTGAATGTGATGGGGCATAAGGATGAGCAGATTGCCAGGGTGCTGGCGGAGAAAGCGGCGGCAAAATATGGGAAAGTGACGGTATGTGCCGGAGGGTTCCACAAGGATGGCATGACGGGACCGGAACTGGAAACCGTGATGCGCGCTGCGAAGGAACTGGCAGGAAGACTGTAAAAGGCAGCTCTTTGATGTAGGGCTGCCTTTTGCAAAACCGAAAAAAGTCCAGGATAGTTTGCTTGTCCTTCTATTCTATGAAGGAGCTTGCCAGGCTGGCAGCGGCCGTGGAAGATGCTTCTGCTTCTGCCTCGGCTTTGCGCCTTGCCGCTTCCTGGCTGTACTCGGCGGCTGTGATTTCCCCATCCTGGTATAATTCCCACAGCTCACTGTCGCTATAGGATGACAGGTCTGAGCTGGCGCTGTCCGTATCTTCCGTATCTTCCGCTTCCTCCGTTTCCTGCAGCATCGTGGATGCGGCTGAGCCTGTACTCTTTAAAGCTGCTGTGCTGTACTGTGCGGTGTTGTCCGGATTTGCATTTCCGTCTGCGTTTTGCTGGTTTGCAGCGGATGCCTGTCCTGCGGCGCTGATTTCCAAAATATCCCCCTGGGAGGACACAGCAACCGCCTCTGGGGATGCGCTGTTCGTTTTTACTGTCTTTTCAGATTCTTCCTCTTTCTGGATTTTTTCATTCGTATAATCATACTGAATGTTACTATTTTGCAGCAAATTGTTGATTGATGAAATATTCATGATCCGTTCCTCCTTATAGATGTTTGATGTAACAGCCCGGACTTTTCAGGATCTTGCTTTTTGGCAGAAGCTTTCCGGCAGCAGTCCGGGCAAAGCCAAATGGTATCTATCCACTATTATGATTATCGGTTCCGCTTAAATAAGATTTACAGAGTTCACAGACAAAACATGGATTGTTCACAAATATTCATAAACCGCTTTGTTTGGCCGGCATGGGGTGATCGGGCTCAAGTAGGGGACAGGCGGCGATTTTGAAGGAAAAAGCCATAGCTGCTAAGAAGCAGCCATGGCTTTTTCCAATGCGTCGTCGATCGCCTGCATCAAAACCTGGGCGGTATAAGGATACTCCCCTGTATAGGAGATACCGTCCAGCGACTGTGTCTCATAAACCTGGTCCGCGATATCCTCGATCGCCGGCTGGAGCAGAGGATACATAGTTGTTACCGTTTCGTCCAGGTTCGCAATCCGGATGGAATTGATATGGGATTCATCCACCGTTACCTCGACTTCCAAATCGGCATTGTCCAGCGTCACCTTGCTGGTGTACACGCCAGGCTGGTAACGGATTTCCCCGGCGCCGGTTTCCTTTGCTTTTGGACGGAACATAAAAACCAGCAGTAAAACCAGTATGAATGCTAAAACCGCGAATATAGCGGTATAAAGGATCTCTTTCATATGTAACACAACAATTTTGGTTTTAGAACTCATAAGAAAAGCCTCCTTACCTGGAAAGCTTGCGCCCTTCATTTCTATAAATATATGTAAGCAATCCAAAAAAAATACTATGAAACTTGCCTTGTCAGGCCCGGTAGGGCATGAGGGCGAAAGAGCGATTTTTTTA
>CAZYVA010000006.1:24530-42137 GCA_964650695.1 uncultured Dorea sp.
GAAACTTGCCTTGTCAGGCCCGGTAGGGCATGAGGGCGAAAGAGCGATTTTTTTATGTTTCCCGTGACAAAAAAGGTTTTATCCTGTAAAATGAACAAGTTGACATGTAGGAAGCCTTCCTGGAAATGAGGTGTGGACGTTGTTTGTGATCGTCGGGCTTGGGAACCCAACCCTAGTATACGAAGGGACAAGGCATAACGCGGGATTCTGTGTCATAGACCTTCTTTCGGAAAAATACCATATCCCTGTGGAGACTCATAAAAACCGCGCTTTGATTGGGAAGGGCATGGCCGGGGGGCGGAAAGTCATGCTGGCCAAGCCCCAGACTTATATGAATTTGAGCGGTGAGAGCATCCGGGGATTGATGGATTATTTTAAATTCGACCCGGAGCGCGAGCTTTTGGTCATTTATGATGATATCGACCTGGACGTAGGGCAGCTCCGGATCCGGAAAAAAGGGAGCGCCGGGGGACACAACGGGATGAAGAATATGATCCTTCACCTGGGTACCAGCGCTTTTCCGCGGATCCGCATCGGGATCGGGAAAAAGCCGGAGCGGTATGATTTGAAGGATTATGTGCTCAGCCGTTTTTCCGGCGCGGAAAAGGAAATCATGAGGGAAGCCTATGCAAAGGCAGCCGAAGCGGCGGAGATGATTGTGGATGGGCGGATAGAGGAAGCGATGAATACCTTCAATTGTAAAACGGTGGCAAAGGAGGCATAACCAGGATGCAGGCTTTGACGAAGCCGTTGGAGGAACTGGCGGAGTTCGGGGAGATCCACCGGATCCGGAAAAAATCGGAAGGGATGATCGGCATCTCCGGGTGTGTCAGTTCCCAGAAAACACATATGATGTATGCGCTTAGCGATGGCTGTTTTTATAAAGTCATCGTTTGTTGTGGTGAGTTAAAAGCAAAGGAAGTGTATGAAGAATACCGGATGCTTTGCGCGGATACCTGTCTTTATCCGGCGAAGGATTTGTTGTTTTACCAGGCGGATCTTCGGAGCCGGGAGCTGACCCGGCAAAGGACGGAGGTCCTGAAAGCCGTGGAAAGCGGGAATCCGGTCACAGTTGTGACATGTATGGATGCGTTCCTGGATGAGATCCTTCCAAGAGACGTATGGCAGGAACGCTGTGTCACGATACAGATGGACTCGCTGCTGGACCTGGAGGGACTGGAGGAGGAGCTGGTTTCCCTTGGATACGGGCGCGAAGCACAAGTAGAAAATCCGGGGCAATTCGCGGTGCGCGGAGGGATCATTGATATTTTTCCCTTGACGGAGGAATACCCTGTCCGTATCGAGCTTTGGGGGGATGAGGTGGATTCCATCCGTTCGTTTGACACACAGTCGCAGCGGTCGATCGAAAACCTGGGGAGGGTCCAGATCTACCCGGCATGTGAGGCGCCGGGGGAAGGGGAAAGGGGGGTTTCGTTCCTGGATTATTTCCCGGTGAAGGATACGATGTTGTTTTTGGATGAACCGGCGCGTCTGTTTGAGCTGGCCAGAGGGGTAGGGGAGGAATTCCTGGAAGCGAAGGAGCGCAGGGCTGCGGCGGGCTATGTGGTCGCGGAAGGGGAGACACGGCTTTTCTCGGAGCAAGAACTGCTGGATAAAATCAATGCGTACCCCAGTATCGGTTTTTCTTCGCTGGGGATTTGGCAAAAGGGGCTGAAGATGCGCGGGAGCGCACAGTTCCAGGCGAACAGTGTCAGCCCTTACAATAACAGCTTTGAACTCCTGACGAAGGATTTAAAACGTTATAAAAGGAATGGATACCGTGTCATTCTCCTTTCCGGGTCCAGGACCCGCGCGAAGCGGCTGGCGGAGGATTTCAGGGATTATAACCTCAGCAGCTTTTACAGCGAGGACCTGGGCCGGGAGGTGCTGCCGGGGGAGCTGATGACAGCATACGGGTATGTGGCGGGCGGATATGAGTACCCGCTTTTGAAATTTGTGGTGATTGCGGAATCAGATATTTTTGGAAAGAAAAAAAAGAAAAAGAAGCGCCGGCTTTATGAAGGGAGGAAGCTTCAGGACTTTGCGGAATTAAAGCCCGGCGATTATGTCATCCATGAAAACCATGGGCTGGGCATTTACCAGGGGATCGAGAAGGTCGTGGTAGAGAAAGTGGTAAAGGACTATATGAAGATTTCCTATGCCGGCGGCAGCAATCTCTATATCCCAGCGACACAGTTGGATCTGATCCAGAAATATGCGGATGCGGACGCGAAAAAGCCGAGGCTGAATACCCTTGGGACAAAAGAATGGGCCCGGACAAAGAAGAAAGCCCAGGGAGCGGCACAGGAGGTCGCCAGGGATCTGGTGCAGCTTTACGCGGCAAGGCAGAGCAGGAAGGGATACCAGTACGGGCCGGATACGGTCTGGCAGACGGAATTTGAGGAGCTGTTCCCGTTTGAGGAGACGGAGGATCAGCTTTTGGCGATCGAAGCTGTGAAGCGGGATATGGAAAGCGGGAAAATCATGGATCGGCTGATCTGTGGGGATGTAGGCTACGGGAAGACGGAGATTGCCATCCGTGCGGCATTTAAAGCGGTGCAGGAAAACAAGCAGGTTGTATATTTGGTCCCCACGACGATTTTAGCCCAGCAGCATTACCAGACGTTCATGCAGCGTATGAAGGATTTTCCGGTCCGGGTAGATCTGATGTGCCGCTTCCGAAGCGCCGCACAGCAGAAGCAGACCATCGTGGATCTGAAAAAAGGGCTGGTGGATATCGTGATTGGCACGCACCGGGTACTCAGCGATGATATGGAGTTCAAGGATTTGGGGCTTCTGATCATTGACGAGGAACAGCGCTTTGGCGTGCGCCATAAGGAGAAGATCAAGAAGCTGAAAGAAACGGTGGATGTCCTGACATTGACCGCGACCCCCATCCCGCGCACGCTCCATATGAGCCTGATCGGGATCCGGGACATGAGCGTGCTGGAAGAAGCCCCGGAAGACCGCCTTCCTATCCAGACCTATATCATGGAGTACCATGAAGAGATGGTGCGCGAAGCGATCGAGCGGGAGGTGCAGCGGCAGGGACAGGTTTATTATGTCTACAACCACGTGGAAGATATCGTGGACGTGACGGCAAAACTGCAGAAACTGGTACCGGACGTCAGCGTTGCCTACGCCCACGGGCAGATGCGGGAGAGAGAGCTGGAAAACATCATGATCGATTTCATTAACGGGGAGATCGATGTGCTGGTCTCCACAACGATTATTGAAACCGGGCTGGATATCCCCAATGTCAATACGATCATCATCCACGACGCAGACCGGTTGGGCCTTTCCCAGCTTTACCAGCTTCGGGGGAGGGTCGGGCGTTCCAGCCGGATGGCATACGCGTTTTTGTTCTACCGGAGGGATAAGAGGATCCATGAGGTGGCCCAAAAGCGCCTGGAAGCTATCCGGGAATTCACCGATTTGGGCTCCGGCATCAAGATCGCTATGCGGGACCTGGAAATCCGGGGGGCGGGGAACCTCCTGGGCGCCAGGCAGCACGGGCACATGGAGGCTGTGGGGTATGACTTGTATTGTAAAATGCTAAACGAAGCGGTGCGGTACCTGAAAGGTGAAGGGGACAAAGAGACCTATACAACGACGCTGGACGTGAATATGGACGCCTACATCCCCGACACTTATATTTCCAATGAGTACCAGAAACTGGATATTTATAAACGGATCGCTGCCATCACTTCCCAGGCGGAAGTGGAAGATATGACGGAGGAATTGACGGACCGGTACGGAGATTTGCCGAAGGAGGCCGGAACGCTTCTGCAGGCAGCGCTGTTGAAAGCTATGGCGCATGCGTGTTATGTGACGGCGGTTGAACAGAAAGGGCCGAACATCCGTTTTTCCATGTTTGCAAAAGCAAAACTGGATCCGTCCGGCATCCCAAAGCTGTTGGAAGCCTACAACGGCGACCTTGTATTCCGGCCGGACACGCAGGACCCGGCGTTTGTTTACCGGCAGAGGAAACGCAGGAAAGATGAGAAGGAAAAGCCCCCTTTGGAAGTTGTAAAAAATGTGTTAATTGCGATTAAGGGATTGATTGACGATTAAAAAAAAGGTATACTATACGCGTTAAGAACATCAGGAGGACAAAAAGGATGAAGGGAAAAATGCTGGCAGCCACGGCAGCCATTATGCTCACGGCAGGGCTCCTTGGAGGATGCGGTTCTTTGAAGGAGGACGATGTCATTGTAAAAGTGAACGATACGGAAATCAGCGTGGGTGTGGCGAATTTTTACGCGAGATACGTACAGGCGGAGTATGAGACTTATTACAAAGCGTATTTCGGGGATGATATGTGGACGAGCGAGGCGGAAGAAGGGAAGACCTATGAAGAGACGGTCAAGGATTCCGTCATGGAGACATTGGAAAAGGTAGTCCTGATGGAGCAGCATATGGGGGATTATGACGTATCGATCTCAGATAAGGAGCAGGAAGTCATCGATAATACCGCGGATGCTTTTGAGGAGAAGAACCCGGAAGAAGACAGGGATAAGGTCATGGGGAGCAAAGACACGGTGAAGCGTGTGCTCACGCTCCTTGCCGTCCAGCAGAAGATGACGGACGCGATCGAGGAAGGCGCGGATACGGAAGTTTCCGATGAGGAAGCGGCGCAGAAGAGTATGGATTATGTTGTTTTTTCCTATGAAAAGGAAGAGAGCGAAGATACAGAGGACGAAGATACTGGGGAAGAAGAGACCGATGCTGCCGAAGATACCGGGGAAATGACGGATGAGGAGAAAGCTGAGGTCAAAAAGCAGGCGGAAGCATTCCAGGCGAAAGTGAAGAAGGCCCCGGATACTTTCAGCGACGCCGCGTCGGAGAGCGGCCTGGAGGCGGAGACGGTGACGTTCGACGCAGAAAGCACGGATCCCAATGAAGATTTGACGGCGGCGGCGGATGCACTGAAGGAAGGGGAAGTGACCGACGTGGTTGAGACGGACGATGGCTGCTATGTGGCAGTTGTCACCAGCCTTTTGGACCGTGACGCGACAGACGAGAAAAAAGAGGAGATCGTGGAGGAACGCAAGAACGACCTTCTGGATGAGACGCTTGAGGAGTGGATGGACGCGGCGACGATCGACTTGGACAAGAAAGCGTGGAATAAGATCGATTTTACCGAGCTTCAGGTGACGATGAAGCAGGAAGAGGAAGATACTGCGGACGAGGAGGAAGCGGCAGAAACGGATGAGTCCGGGACGGCGGAAGAAGAGACAGACGAGACCGGGACGATAGAAGAAGGAACAGAGTCTGGGACGGCAGCAGAGGCAACAGACGGGACTTCGGACGGGACAGAAGGAGCGGATGATACAGCCGGGGATGCAGATGCGGCAGAGGAAGAAAAGTAAAGGACAGGAAGAATCTGTTCCAGGACAGCTTCCGGGAAATGGGCTAGATGGAAAAGAGAGGACTTGGGACACATGAAGAGGGTATTGTTGAAGCTGAGCGGGGAGGCGCTTGCCGGAGAGAAAAAGACGGGATTTGACGAGGAAACCTGCATGGGCGTGGCGGCGCAGGTGAAAAAACTTGTGGATGGCGGCATCCAGACAGCGATCGTGACCGGCGGCGGGAATTTCTGGAGAGGAAGGACCAGCGGGGCAATTGACCGGGTGCGGGCAGACCAGATCGGGATGCTGGCGACTGTGATGAATGGTATTTATGTTTCTGGTATTTTCCGGTCTGCGGGGATGAGGACGGAAGTATTCACCCCGTTTGCCTGTGGCGCGTTCACTTCGCTGTTTTCCAGGGATGCGGCGGTGGAAGCGCTGGAGGAAGGGAAGGTTGTCTTTTTCGCGGGCGGGACGGGCCATCCGTACTTTTCAACCGATACCGGGGCGGTGCTTCGGGCGGTTGAGATCGAGGCGGATGCGATGCTCCTGGCAAAAGCAGTTGACGGGATCTACGACAGCGACCCGAAGGTGAATCCACATGCAGTGAAATATGACGAGATCTCCATCCGGGAGATGATTGACCGGCGGCTGCTGGCGGTGGACCTGACGGCCTCTATCCTCTGCCTGGAAAACAGGATGCCGATGCTGGTATTTGGGCTGGATGAGGAAGACAGCATCGTAAATACGATGTCGGGGCACGCATTTACGGGAACAAAAGTAACAGTATGAAAAGAGTCCCGCAAAACACCGAAAAGCAGCCATTTTTCGCAGAAAAATGAACGGATTCGAGGTGCTTTGGGATTGCGGGAGTGCGATAGCACGGCGCAATCTGTAGTCCCAGCTTATTTGCCGGGGAACTCATCATCATGAAAAAATCAAGGATGTGAAGGAGAGAAGGAGCATGCATGAAAAAGTAAAACCCTACGAAGAAAAAATGAAGAAAACACTGGCAAACCTGGACAGTGAGCTTGGGGCTGTCCGCGCCGGCAGGGCCAACCCCAACGTCCTGAACCGGATCATGGTGGATTATTACGGGACGCCAACCCCGATCCAGCAGGTGGGGAACGTTTCGGTACCGGAGCCTCGGATGCTGCTTATCCAGCCGTGGGACAAGAGCGTGCTGCACGCGGTTGAGAAAGCCATCCAGGTTTCCGACCTGGGCATCAACCCGACCAACGATGGATCGGTGATCCGCCTTGTGTTCCCGGAGCTTACCGAGGAACGCAGGAAAGACCTGGTCAAAGATGTGAAGAAAAAAGGCGAGGGCGCGAAGGTCGCTATCCGCAATATCCGCCGGGATGGGAACGATGCCTTTAAAAAGCTGAAAGGCACGGATGTTTCCGAGGATGCGATCAAGGATATGGAAAACGACATCCAGAAACTCACCGACAAGTATATCAAAGAGGTAGACAAAGCGGTAGAAGTGAAGGCGAAGGAAATCATGACGGTATAAGAGGAAGATCGCAGTCCAGGGTGTCTGGGCTGTCAGGGACTGTAGGAAAATCACCTGTCCAGGTCATTTACCTACAGTTTCTTATGTTTACCGGAGGCCGTCGCTGTGGAGGGCAACGGGGGAAGGGGGAAACCATGGACGTACCGCAGCATGTGGCGATCATTTTGGATGGGAACGGAAGATGGGCGAAAGCCAGAGGGATGCCGCGCAATTACGGGCATGCGCAGGGCAGTAAGAATGTCGAGGCAATCTGTGAGGAAGCATGGCGTATGGGGATCAAGTACCTGACGGTGTATGCGTTCTCTACAGAGAATTGGGGCCGCCCGAAGGAAGAAGTGGACGCATTGATGAAGCTTCTCCGGAACTACATGAAGACTTGCCTGAAAACGGCGGCGAAAAATGATATGAAAGTCCGGGTCATCGGCGATATCTCCCGTCTGGATGAGGATCTGCGTATCCGCATCGGGGAACTGGAGCAGGCGACAAGGGAGAACGGGGGACTGAATTTCACGGTTGCCATCAACTATGGAAGCAGGGATGAGATCACGCGGACGCTCAGGACGATCGCGGAGCATGTCAGGCGGGGCGAACTTGCGGTGGATGAGATCGATGAGGCGTTGATTTCATCCTGCCTTGACACCGGGGGACTCCCGGATCCCGATCTGTTGATCCGCACAAGCGGGGAACTGCGCCTTTCCAATTTCCTCTTGTGGCAGCTTGCTTATACGGAGTTTTATTTCACGGATGTCCCATGGCCGGATTTTTCCAAAGAGGAGTTAGTAAAGGCGATAGAAGAATATCACGTCAGGCAGCGGAGGTACGGCGGCGTATAGAAAGGGGCGGGGACCCTGGCGATGGAGATCAAAAACTGGGAAAGAAGGTGTGACCGGTGTTTAGGACACGTCTGTTAAGCGGGATTGTGCTTGTAATCGCTATGATTGCTGCGGTAGGGCATGGCGGTATCGTGTTATTTGGCGCATTGGCTGCCATCAGCCTGATTGGAATGTCGGAGCTTTACCATGTGGCCGGGGTGAAGAATTGTATGTTGGGCTTCATCGGGTATTTCGCGGCTGTCTGCTATTACTATTTGCTTTATATTTCCAGGATGGAATGGATGGCCATGCTGTCGGTCTTGTTTCTGATGGCGGTCATGGCGGTTTATGTCTTTTCGTTCCCCACGTTCCGCGCGGAACAGGTCATGGCGGTTTATTTTGGCTTGTTTTACGTGGCTGTCATGCTTTCCTATGTCTACCAGACGAGGCAGCTTCCAGGCGGCGGCATGGTGGTGTGGCTGATATTTTTAAGCTCCTGGGGATGTGATACATGCGCATATTGTGTAGGAGTCCTCATCGGGAAGCACAAGATGGCGCCCAAACTCAGCCCGAACAAATCCGTCGAAGGCGCCATCGGCGGGATACTGGGCGCAGCCCTTCTGGGGGCTGTCTTTGCTGTTTGCATGAACCGCTGGGCGGGGGCTGGCGGTCCGCCGTTGTTTTACGCCATTATCTGCGGCTTGGGCGGGGTCATCTCCCAAATCGGGGATCTGGCTGCCTCCGCCATCAAGCGCAGCTACGGGATCAAGGACTACGGGAAACTGATCCCCGGCCATGGCGGGATACTGGACCGTTTTGACAGTGTGATCTTTACCGCGCCTGCCATCTATTACCTGGGCCTGTTTTTGTTGTGAAATCAGGCAGGGCCCTGCCGGGTTCCTATTCACAGTCAGGGATGCCCGTTTACGGGGCATTCCGTGAGAAAGAGATTTGAGGACCGATAAAAGAATGGGCCGCGGGGCTTTGTGCGTACGGGTGAAGCGGCAGTGGACAGTGACAGAGGGGGCAATTGGATGAAAAAAATATCCATCCTGGGTTCTACCGGTTCTATCGGCACCCAGACTTTGGAAATTGTAAGGGAAAATAAAGATATTCAGATAGAGGGGCTTGCGGCCGGGCGCAACGTGGGGCTTTTAGAGCGCCAGATCCGTGAATTCCATCCGAAAAAGGCGGCGGTCTGGAAGGGCGGGGACGCACAAGATCTCCGGGTGCGGATTGCCGACACGGATACGGCGGTCGTGTCCGGGATGGAGGGCTTGGTTGAGATTTCCACCATGGAGGAGGCCGAAATCCTTGTAACCGCTATTGTCGGGATGATAGGGATACGCCCGACGCTGGAAGCCATCCGGGCCGGGAAAGATATCGCCCTTGCCAACAAGGAAACGCTGGTAGCGGCGGGCCATCTGATCATGCCCCTGGCGGCAAAATACGGGGTTTCCATCCTGCCGGTGGACAGCGAACACAGCGCGATTTTCCAGTCCCTTCAAGGGAACGACCGGGGATCCGTGTCAAAAATCCTCCTGACGGCCTCCGGCGGGCCGTTCCGTGGGAAAAAGAAGGAAGAGCTTCAGGAAATCCAGGTGGAAGACGCCCTGAAGCACCCAAACTGGAGCATGGGACCAAAAATCACGGTGGATTCCTCCACGATGGTAAATAAGGGCCTGGAAGTCATTGAGGCAAAATGGCTGTTCGGGGTGGGGGTCGATGCTATACAGGTCGTCGTGCAGCCGCAGAGCATCATCCATTCGATGGTGGAATACCAGGACGGATCGGTGATTGCACAGCTCGGCGTCCCGGATATGAAGCTGCCGATCCAGTATGCCTTGTATTACCCGGAGCGAAAGCGCCTTGCCGGGGAAAGGCTGGATTTCTGGAAATTAAATGTCCTGGAATTTGAAAAGCCGGACACGGAAACCTTTTACGGGCTGGAGCTCGCTTACCAGGCAGGCAGGGCAGGCGGGTCGCTCCCGACGGTCTTTAATGCGGCGAACGAGCGGGCGGTCAGTATGTTTTTGAAGCGGCAGATCCGTTACCCGCAGATCACGGAGATGATCGAGGACTGTATGTCGGCGCATACCGTGATTCCCCATCCTACGCTGGAGGAAATACTGGAGACGGAGCAGGCGGTCTATGAGCGGATCGATAGAGGGATGCATGCGCCACGTTAGCGGCGTATAAAGGTTTAAAGGGCGCTTTCGGGCTGCAATGGATAAAAAAATCGGGAGGGAAAGGATCCTTTGGGCATTCTGTTAGCAATCATCATTTTTAGTTTTATAGTCATTTTCCATGAACTGGGGCATTTCCTGCTGGCGAAAAAAAACGGGATCGACGTGGATGAATTTTCGCTGGGGATGGGCCCGGTCCTTTGGTCGAAGGAACATAAGGGGACGACTTACTGCCTGAAGCTTCTGCCCATCGGCGGTTCATGCATGATGGGCGAAGACGAGGAAGCGACGGATTCCCCAGGGAACTTCAATAACAAGTCGGTCTGGGCGAGGATGGCCGTGATCGCGGGAGGCCCTGTATTCAATTTTATCCTGGCTTTTTTGTTTGCGGCTGTCATCACGCTGATGGTCGGGTATGATAAACCGGTCATCCAGGAAGTAGAGGAGGATTATCCGGCTTGCGAGGCGGGGCTTTTGGCCGGGGATACGGTTGTACGCATGAATGGGCAGAAAATCAACCTTTACCGGGAGATCAGCATGTACAACCAGTTCCACCAAGGGGAGGAAGTGACCGTTGTTTACCGGCGGGACGGCGTAGAGCATACCGTTACAGTCAAACCGAAGATGGATGAGGAGCTTGGCTATTACCGTCTGGGGATCCGCGGAGGGGCTTATGAGAAAGCGGACATTTTCCGGGCGGTCCAGTATGGGGCGTATGAGGTCAGGTATTGGATCCGGGTGACGCTGGACAGCCTGCGGATGCTTGTGACAAGGCAAATCGGGCTGGATCAACTCTCCGGCCCCGTCGGGATCGTGGATGTGGTGGACGACACATACCAGCAGAGCAAATCCTATGGGGTTTACGTTGTTGTCGTGGAGCTTTTGAACATCGCGATCCTCCTGTCTGCCAACCTCGGAGTGATGAATCTGCTCCCATTGCCAGCGCTGGACGGAGGCCGCCTTGTGTTCCTGGTCATCGAAGCCATCCGCGGCAAACGCGTCCCCCCGGAAAAAGAAGGATATGTCCATTTCATCGGGATCGTTTTCCTAATGGCCCTAATGGTCTTTGTTTTGTTCCAAGACATCCGAAGGATATTTTTTTAGTATTGCCAGATAGAGTAAAAGAATGCTATAATGTCCACGAAGCCATGAGCAATGCAGCAATAAAAACTGGAGAAAATGCCTGCTCGCAGGCATTTTCTCCAGGATTTATTGCTATAGTGCGAAGCACGTGAGCGCCCAAGCGAAGCTTGGGGGCAAGCATTGCGGAGCAGAGGCAAAAAAGACGGGGATTTACAGCTATAGTGCGAAGCACGTGAGCGCCCAAGCGAAGCTTGGGGGCAAGCATTGCGGAGCAGAGGCAAAAAAGACGGGGATTTACAGCTATAGTGCGAAGCACGTGAGCGCCCAAGCGAAGCTTGGGGGCAAAGTCACGCCAAAAGATAAAATGTCCATGGGTACAACGAGAAGCGGGTGTAGGGCTTGAAAACTAAGATCCAAAAATTTTCCAAAGGAGATTTCCGGCTGGCCAGGCCGGAGGTCGTATTTGAGGAAACGAATCTGGTTCTGATCATTGGCGAGGGAGAAGTCTACAGAGGAAGTTTTCAGATCAAAAGCACAAACGACAGCAAAATCAGAGGGCTGATCTACCCTTCTTCTTTTCGTGTCCATTTTAAAGACCAGGGATTTGACGGGAATCCTGCAAGGGTGGAGTTTACCTATGACGGCAGAGGGCTGAAGCCGGGGCATGTGGAACAAGGGCGTTTTACCGTGGTATGCACCGGGGGAGAGTTTGAGCTGTCCTTTACCGCCATCATTGAAAAACCGTACATCATGACTTCTTACGGCAAGGTACAGAGTACGGAAGATTTTAAGAAGCTTGCCGTCAAGGACTATTCGGAGGCGGTGCGCCTGTTCCGTTCCAAATCGTTCTACGAGATCTTAAAATATGAGAATGAGCGTATTTTTTACCTTTATGACAATATGCGGAAATGGTCTCTTGGCGAGCAGGCGATGGAGGAATTCCTCGTGGGGATCAAGCAGAAAGAGTGCATCTTCCTGACGCTTGCCGGGGAAGGGATGTTGTTTGAGGACATCCATGAATCGACAAAAGCCGTAGTTTCTATCGTCAAGAATACATGGGGCTATATGCCCATCGATATCCAGCCTAAAGGAGCGTTTATCCGGGTACTCCGCCCGGAGATCAGCACGGAGGATTTTGTAGGGAATGGATTCGAGGTGGAGTATTTGATACGGCCGGAATTTTTGCATGGCGGCCGGAATTACGGCGAGATCCGCTTTGTGACGCCCTATGAGACGCTGGTCTATGAAGTGGAAGTCCTACAGAATGTGCAGTATGATGAAAACCACCATATGCCGGAGCTGCTGTGCGCGCAGATTTTAAAAGAATACTTAAGCTGCCTTGCGGGCAGGATGGAGAGGCAGCAGTGGCTCTCCAGCGCTATCGAAAAGGTGGAAACCCTACGGAGGATGGAGCCTTTCAGCGAATTATACCAGCTTTTGCAGACGCATATTTATCTGCTTGGAGAGCGGATGGAAGAAGCAAAATGGATCCTTGAAAATTTCAACTATAACCGTTTCGCGATCGGGAAAGATCCGCTGGTGAACAGTTATTATCTGTACCTGACAGCGTTGATACGGGACAAAAGCAGCCATACCGACCGGGTGCTGGATGAGATCGAGGATGCCTATATGCGCCACCAGGACAGTTGGCCGCTGCTTCAGATGATGCTCCACCTGGACAACCGTTACCGGAATCCGCTGAAGCGCCTGGAGGCGCTGGAACAGCAGTTTGAATTTGGCTGCAATGGGGCGTTGTTTTACCTGGAAGCATACAACTGCTACAATGAGAAACCGATCCTCCTGAAAAAGCTTGGGAAATTCGAGCTGCAGGTGTTAAACTTTGCGGCGAAATACAAATTGATGTCCAAAGAAGTGGCGCTGTATGTTTCCAACCTTGCCAGCCAGAAGAAAGAGTTCCAGGAGCCTGTTTTCCGGATACTGGTGCAGATTTATGCGCAGTTCCCGGAGACGATGGTTTTGAATACCATCTGCATGATGCTGATAAAAGGGAACAGGACACAAAGGAAGTATTTTCCGTGGTATCAGAAAGCGGTCAACGCTGAATTGAAGATTGCGAAGCTGTATGAGTATTTTATGACTACGCTGGATACTGCGTCCGCGAGGGGACCGCTGCCAAAGTCTGTTTTCCTGTATTTTCTGCACGGCAATACGCTGGATTATCGGAAAGCCGCTTTTTTGTATGCCAACCTGCTTACCTATGAGGTTGGCGGGGAGGATTTGTTCCTGGACTACCGGGAGCAGATGGTGTCCTTTACGTGGGAACAGCTTGAGAAGCGCCATATTACGGAATCCTTGCGCATCCTGTATAAACGGTTCTGCACGATGGACGAGATGACCGGGGACCGGATGCTGGCGATGAGGGATATTTGTTTCTCCTACTCTGTTTACACAAAGGTCCCCGATATGAATTATGTCCTGGTGATTGAAAGGGATGGAAGTGTGACGCAGAAAGTCCCCTATGAAAATGACGGGAGCACGGTCATCCGCTTATACGATAAAGAGTCGCGGATCGTATGGGAGTCGTCCAGCGGCAGGTTTTATACGGATTCCATCATTTATGAAACGAAACGCCTGTTTTATGAGCCGCATTTCCTTGAGATGTGTAAAAAGTTTGAGGCGGAGGAAGGAAGGAAAACAGAAGAGGAAAGGAAAAACGAGGTCAGCTATGAAGCGGTAAAGGAGCAAGGGATCGAAAGCTTTGAGGAGCAGGAATTGCTTAAATTCTGCAGCTGGCAGGTGCGGGACACCAATTACGCGGAAAATGAGTTTCTTCTCTGGCTCTCTTTTTATCTGTTTGTCCGGCATCAGTACGACCGGGTGATATTGATGTACCTTGCCAATTATTACTGCGGCGCGACAAGGGATATGTGCAGGCTGTGGAAAGCGCTGAGGGAATACGGGATCCCGGCTTATAAAGTAGGTGAGCGGATCATCACGCAGATGGTCTTTTCAGAAAATATGTTCCAGGAGGAAGATTATTTTGAGGACTACTATCTGTCCGGCAATGCGTATTTCCGGCTGAAACAGGCATACCTGGCGTATGCCTGCCAGCTTTACCTCAATGAAGGGCGGGGGCTGAAGCGGATCGTGTTCGATATTATCGTCAGTGAGTGCGAGCAGGGCGAGGAACTGGCGGATGTATGCAAGATTGCGTTGCTGAAATATTTTTCCGGGCAGGATTATCCGGCGGATTATGAAGGGGTCATCCACCAGGTGCTGCGCCAGATGTGTGAAAAGCAGATCGTATTCCCTTACTACCTGAATTACAGGGAATCCTGGCTTCGGGAGCTGCAGCTTTACGATAAATCAATGATCTGCTACCGCGCCCGCCCAGGCAGCGTCATCCGCCTGTTTTATAAAAAACGGAAAAATGGGCGGGAAGAGCTTGGATACCATTCCGAGACGCTCCTTCCAGTGTTCGGCGATATTTATGTGAAGGAATACGTGCTTTACGAGGATGAGGAGCTGCTGTACTATTTCCAGGAAACATCAGGGAAAGAAACGCACGAGACAAAGCGGGCGGTCCTGCAAAGCCACCCATCTGGCAATACCGGGAAATACGGGAAACTGAACGCTATGACCAGGATGTCCCCGGCGAGGCGCACAAGGGCGATGGCCGCTTACCTGGAGGAAGAGATCCTGGCAGATAAGTTTTTTCTGAGCTATCGGTAACCGCCCATGCCGCGTGTTGGCAACGCCAGGGCAGGAAACTTTTGGGCTTGCGATTGGGTAGAGGAAGACGAGATGAAAAAAGGCAGTATCCTTGGGTATGACATCAATGAAAAAATTTGCCAGATCAGCTACTTTGACGAAAAATCAGAAGAGCCTGTGACAACGGGGAACGCCGTGGAACATTATCAGATTCCTCTGTATTTGGTTTATATAGAAAAACGCTGGGTCTGCGGGGCAGAGGCAAAACGGCTGGATGCGCTTGGGTGGGGGGAATCCGTTACGGATCTGTTCGCCTGCGCTATGCGGCGGGAGCGCGTGTCTATCGGCGGGAAAGACCATGATTCGGTATGGCTCCTGGCCAAATTTATCAAGCTGACCTTAAAAGACTTTGAGGATATCGCCTACATTACCTTTACCGTGCCGGAGACAAGCGTGGACGTCTCAAAGATGCTGCAGAGCATTGGCAGGCATATCGGCATCCCAAAGGAAAGGATCTGCGTGCAGGATTATAAAGAAAGCTTCTGCCATTATATGTTTTACCAGCCAAAGGAGCTGTGGCAGTATGAGTCCGCGCTGTTTTTCTGCGACGGGCAGAAGCTCAGCGCCTATATGCTCCGTAAGATGAACGTCTACAATAACCGGGAAAAAGAAATTTTCGTAGCGGTAGATGAGGTGGCGGACGTCCATATCAAGGAGCTGGAAGCATTTTCCCCTTATTTCCCGATGGAGGAAGGGGAAAAAACCGCGAAAACAGCGGATGAACGTTTCAAAAGATTTATCCAGAGCGTATTTGAAAAAAAAGTCGTGTCATCGGTGTACCTGACCGGGGACGCCTTTGAAAAAGAATGGTATCCGGATTCCCTGAAAGTCCTCTGTAACGGGCGCAGGGCATTCGCAGGGAACAACCTGTACAGCAAGGGCGCCTGCTATGCTTCCTACCATCATTGTGCCGGGGAGGGCGAAGGGCCGATTTACCTGGACGCAACGACGATGGCACAGCAGATCTCGCTGCGGATGCGCGTGGACGGGAAAGAGTGCTGGTATCCGATCGTGACGTGGGGGACCCGCTGGTATGAAGCGGACAACCAATGGGAGGTACTCCTGGAGGATGCTTCTGACCTGGAGGTCCATATCGAGTCCCTGGCAAGCGATGAGCTGCAGGTGGAGACCATCTCCCTGGAAGGGCTGGAGGAGCGCACGGATTATTCCCTTCGGCTCCAGTTACAGTTGATTTTCCTGGATGAACGGACATGTAGGCTGCAGTTGCGTGATATTGGGTTTGGGGATTTTTATCCTGCGACCGGTTTCCAGGTGGGGAAAGAGATACATTTAGGAGGTTCCCATGGGCAGTTTAATTCTATGTCATGACCGGAAGGCAAAACAGCCTTATGAGATTAACCGGATCCATCTGCGGATTTTTACCATTGAAGAACTGTGTTACTATGTATGCAACAATCTATACCTGATAGACCATACTTTCATGAACCGGCGCCTCTGCGACTGGATCGGGAAGGAACTGGGGCTTCGGGAACTGTCTGCGCAGCTACATGAAGAGATTTCAAAAAACAGCTCGGAGGTGCAGTTTATATTGACGCTGCTGCGGGGCGCGAATATCTACGCGGTGTCGGAAATCAACAAAGTGCAGACGGTCCTGGAACATTTGCAGCATCAAAAAGCGGTTGAAAAGGCGAAATATAAGGCAGACAGCCTGTTGGAGGGCAAAGAGTATTCGGCAGCGGTCCTTGTGTACCAGTCCATTATCAGCCAGCCCTGGGATGATTCGATGGACGTTTCTTTTTACGGGAAAGTCTACGCCTGCCTTGGGACGGCTTACGGCCGGCAGTTTTTGTATGAGGAAGCCGCTTCGGCTTATAAGGAGGCGTACCGGCTTTTGGAGAAACCGGAGGTACTCAGGGCTTACCTTTACAGTTGTTACCGCGCTTATCCGAGGGCGGAATACACGAAAATGCTTTCCGGAAACCCACAATACTTAAGTATGGACGGGGTTTTAAAGGAAGAACGGCGCAAAGCGCACGAGGATGCCGGGAAAGAGGAGCTGGACGGGCGGATGGAAGCCTGGAAATCCGAGTACCGGAAAAACAATCAGTGAATAAGGAGGGTTCTTCATTGGAAAACGACGGATATCGGTCCCCGCTCTCCGAGCGGTACGCAAGCAAAGAGATGCAGTATCTTTTTTCACCGGAAAAGAAATTCCGCACATGGCGGAAGCTCTGGATCGCGTTGGCGAAAGCCGAGAAGAAACTGGGGCTTTCCATCACGCAGGAGCAGATTGACGAACTGGAAGCCCATGCCGACGATATCAACTTTGAGGTGGCGCAGGCGCGGGAGAAAGAGGTGCGCCATGATGTCATGGCCCATGTGTACGCATATGCCCAGCAGTGCCCGAAAGCGGCGGGGATCATCCATTTAGGGGCGACGTCCTGCTATGTGGGTGACAATACGGACATGATCCTCATGTCGGAGGCCCTGGGGCTTGTGAAGGCCAAGCTGGTGAACGTACTCGCGAAGCTGGCTGGATTCGCGGAAAAATATAAAAGCCTCCCGACCCTTGGGTTTACGCATTTCCAGCCGGCGCAGCCTACCACGGTAGGGAAGCGCGCGACGCTCTGGATCCAGGAATTCCAGATGGACCTGGAGGATTTGGAGTATGTGAAAAGCACGTTGAAGCTGCTGGGTTCCAAAGGGACGACAGGGACGCAGGCGAGCTTCCTGGAGCTGTTTAACGGAGATCAGGAAACGGTTGACCAGTTGGATCCGATGATCGCGGAAGAGATGGGATTTGAGGCTTGCTACCCGGTCTCCGGGCAGACCTATTCCCGGAAAGTAGACACAAGGGTGCTGAACGTCCTGGCGGGGATCGCCGCCAGCGCCCACAAGATGTCCAACGATATCCGTCTGCTGCAGCACCTGAAGGAAGTGGAGGAACCTTTTGAAAAGACACAGAT
>CAZYVA010000007.1:0-4808 GCA_964650695.1 uncultured Dorea sp.
AGACCTTTACAACCTCTATAACACAAATATCCATGAGAAGATTGCACTTGAGAAAAAGCAACATGCCGGCAGCATAATAAGGAATGCAGAATAAAGCTTTGGAAATCTGCTTATAATGCGTAATAAACAGAAATGAGAAGCCGGAGAAATTCTTAATGAAAAGTTCCCGATTTTGTGTTATAATTTAAACAGCTATAAGCAGGAGAAAGGAGGCGGCGCAAATGGCTGTTGCGGCATACAATGACACGCTAAGGGATTTACTGGCAAATGTAGAATGCGTGCTGGCGTTTGATACGGCAGCGGATTTTTTAGGATTGACTAATGGCGGCTACAGAACGGCGGCACAGATATTTGTGAATAGAAAGCAGGATATTGAAGGAACCGAGCAGACTTTAGTGCCGTCTTTGACAGCTCTTGAGTGTGAGGAACACGGTGGTTTATTGTGTACTACGGTAAACAGAACCATTATTGACCTTTTGGAACAGAATGGGGACGAACAGATTATTACGGAAAGTCTGGCGAATTATTATGAGGAGCATAATGAGAGCTTCGACGGGCTTGAGATACCGGAGCATTTACAGGAAAGATATGAAAAGTATAAGGCATGGGCAATGGAATATTATGAGGAATAGGTGACGGGCATTGGATTTAATGGAATTTTTATACAGGGTAATGGAAGAACTGTCAAATGCAGGTGTACCGATTGTGTTTAAGGGTGCGATGGTTCTCAATCTGGCAATCCGGGAAAATAATCCGTCCAAAGTAGAGAGGGCTACCAGAGACATTGACGGCGACTGGGTTGGCGAACTTCCAACGATGGAGGAGATGGAGAAAGCGCTGCGGGCTGCGGTAAAGAAAGTGGATTCTTCTTTAGATGTTCAGGCGAACAGGGCATTTGGAGAGAGAAAATCAGCAGGCTTCAAGATAATCAATGAGAGGGATGAAAAAATCGCAAGCATTGATTTGAGCGTCAGGCAGAACCGGTTTTGCAGACCGTATATTTCTTATGTAAGCGGAGCTTCCATTGAGGGAGCCAGCTTATCAAAGATGTTATCCGATAAAATATATGCAATTTCAGGCCAAAATGTATGTAGAAGAGTGAAAGATGTGTTGGATATTTATGTAATGTCTTTCATTACAAAAGTTAATACAGATGAGCTATATGAGATATGGAAGGTGACAGGCAGAGAGCTGGGGAATTTTGATGCATATAAAACACAGAGTGCAGAACTGAGTAAAGCCTATGATAAAATGAAAGGCGTAAGGAATAAGCCGGATTTTATTGATGTATACCAACAGGTAAACGACATAGTTTGTACGTTTGAGCCTCAAAGAGATAGGGAAGTTTTCATTAAGGAGAAATCAAGATAATATTTTGTTAAAAATGGAAAGCATAGATAGGTAGGACATTAGGCTGATACTTTAGTTTGATGTCCTTGATGTTTTATGAGAATTAAGAAAGCTTAGCTCCCAATAACCAGATGGGCTATGGGAGCGTTGTGCGTTGAAAAAACACCCGGATTATTCATTGAACATAAAACGGAAGAGGAGTATAATATCAAAGGCGGATGATGGTATCCAGGATATGGAGCCGGATACGTTCGTTTAAAGATCGCCTGATGATCGTAGATGCAAGATACGAGAGGGAGAAAAGAGTGAAAAATAAAGTTTTTCATGTCTTGTTTGTGCCTTGGGCGGAGCGAAAGGAATGATGAAAGCCATGATTGACAAAGCAATCGCGTTTGCGACCAAAGCACATGCGGGGCAGTTCAGAAAAGGGACCAAGCGCCCGTATATCGTGCATCCGATGGAGGTAGGCGATATTGTTTCTTCCATGACCGGGGACGAAGAAGTGATCAGCGCGGCGTTTCTTCATGATACGATTGAAGACTGCGCAGGCGTGACAAGACAGCTTTTGGCGCATGAGTTTTCCGAACGGGTGGCATCGATCGTTGCCGGCGAGAGCGAGGACAAGAGCAAATCCTGGATGGAGCGGAAAAGCGCCGCGATCGCCCACGCAAGAATTGCCCCTCCGGAAGTCCGGCTTGTCTGCCTGGCGGACAAGCTGTCCAATATCCGCGATATCGACCGGGATTACCCGGTGGTGGGGGAGGATTTATGGAACCGTTTCCGTATGAAGGATAAGGAGACCATCGGCTGGTATTATAAAGGGATCCGGGATGCCCTGAAGGATACCTTTACAGAGGAAACCGTATATAAGGAATATTGTGATTTGATCCGGAAAAACTTTGGGTAGAGGCGTTTGATCCTGGTATCATCGTTTTCCGGATATGCAAGAAGCGGCCGCAGTTGGCGCTGAAAGGAGGAAGCTGTGCGATTACAAGAGGCGGGCCCAAATGAATATAAAATCATAAAACAACTATACCGCCAGGCATTTCCGGGCAATGAGCGGCTTCCTTTTTTTCTCCTGCGGCGCAGGGCCTCACAAGGAAGAGCCGCGATGCTGGCCGCGAAACAGGACGGGGAATTTATTGGTTTTGCCTATACGGTCTGTGACCGCAGCGTGGTCTACCTATTTTACTTAGCTGTAGCCAAAAACAGGCGCGGCGGCGGCAAGGGCGCCGGGATCCTCCGCCTGCTCCGGGCCTATTACGAAGGCAAAACCATTTTCCTGGCAAGAGAACCGCTGGACGATGACGCGGATAACCAGGCACAGCGTATCAGCAGGCGGAAATTTTATCTCCGCAACGGTTTTTTGGATCTGCCCTACCAGATCCGGGAGGCAGGCGTCGTCTATGACCTTATGAGTACCGATGCAGGCTTTGATCCTGAAGATTATGATGCGCTGATCCGGAAATGGGCCGGCAGATGGGTTTCCCGGTTTGTGAAAATGGAGAGCGTGGGGGCGTCTGGGGCGTCCATCCTTTCTCCGGACGGCGCCAGCCCATAGCCTTGTGATTTTTCATTTGCCCATGTATATTTTCCTTCCAAGCTGCGAAAAGTATGTCTTAAGGCCATACACAAGCAAGAGGGGGGATATACATGGGCATATATTATGAAGACCATCCGCAAAACACACGGAAAGACACGACGATGGAAAAGCTTGCGAAATATTATGAAGCGAATAAAAAGGAAATCACGATGGGGCTGCATTCCATGAATCTGCTTATGAATGCCTACCAAAGCTACGGCCCGGACAGCGGCAAAAAAGATACGAAGCCGTGACAGGCCCTTTCGCCGGTATGTCCGGATACGGCGTCCCAGTCCTTCCCTGTGCGTTGGCGCAGCCGTCTAAGAAAGTAAAAAAAGACGTATTTTCAGAAAAATCATTCATGTCACCCACCGCGCCCATCATGCTATGATAAAACAAGTATTATCAAGCTTACAGGGCGTGGGGAGGGGTTTTGGATGGCACAGCAAACAAAGGGCAGAAAAGGAAGCCGGGAGCATTCGGTCAGCCCTGCTTTTCGGTGGTTCCATGCGGCTTCCGCCAATGGGACGGCGATGCTGATATCGGCCGTCATATCCAGTTACTATGCGGTGTTTATGACAGATACCATGCGGATCCCGGCGGCGGCATGTTCTGTCATTATGCTGGTCACGACCCTGTGGGACGCGGCCAATAACCTGATCATGGGTGTGGTGGCGGACCGGACGCATACAAGATGGGGGAGATACCGGGTGTATTTTATCCCGGCGCCTGTCCTTCTGACTTTATTTGCGACGCTCCTCTGGCTGAATCCGGGATTGCCGCAGGCAGGCCGGATCATCTGGGTGTTGGTCTGTTACATAGGCTATTTTACGACGGTGACGATGTATACGATGCCGCAGACGGCGATCCTTCCGGCCTGTGTGAAGGATAACCAGGAGCGCAATTCGATCATCACGCTGGGCGCGGGCTTTTGCGCGGCGATGTTTACGGTTGGGAGTACTTTTACGCCGCAGATCACGGCCGCTTTTGAGCGTTTCCTGCATGTGTCCAATGGGTACGTCCCGTTTATGGCCGTATGTGGGTTCTTGTCTTTTCTTCCGTTTTGGGGGCTTTTTGCGACGTCCAGGGAAACGTATATCCAGCAGCCGACAGGGAGGAAGCTGTCACAGGATCTGAAAGCGGTGCTGAAGCATACAGAATTGATCCCTTACATCGTTGTCTGGATCATGGCGTGTATGGGGTATGGCCTGATGTTTTCCTCTTCCGTGTATTATATGATGTATTATATCGGGCGCCCGGATCTGATTTCCGTATATATGGGGGTCGTATCTGTCGGGGCGCTTATTTCTATGGTTGTCCTCATGCCGATCGTGCTGAAGGTTTTCCGGACGGGCCCGCGGGCTTTGAGGTTTTCCGCGATCGGTTCGATCCTTTGTTACGGGGTTTTATTTGTGTTCGGGAAATACCATCTTTTGTTTCTTTATATTCTCTCGTTTGCGGCGACGGCGATCGCGTCCATGCAGAATGCGCTCGTCAATGTCCTTGTATACGATATGATCGATTATATCCAGTTGAAAGAAGGGTTTTCCGCGAACGGGGTCATTTCCTCCCTCAAAGGATTCGCACAAAAATGTGGGAATACCGTTGTGAGTTCCGGGATTTTGGCGGTGCTGGCGGCGTCCGGCTACATTGCGGGCGCTGTGGGGCAGCAGCCGCAAAGCGCCATGTACGCGGTGAATTTCCTGCGGTTTGGGGCCCCGGCTTTGACAAGCCTTGTTTTAGTGGTATGCCTGCTTTTCAACCCTGTGGAGCGGTACAGGGATGAAATCGAGGAAATGAAGCGGCGCATGGAGCAGAATGGATAAAAGGCCGCTGGGATCGTAAACATAGGATCCAGGAGCGCAAAAAGGAGGTA
>CAZYVA010000007.1:4908-39469 GCA_964650695.1 uncultured Dorea sp.
GGGGAGGCCGTTCCCTTTTATGTACGGAAGGAAATTGCCGTCAGGAAGAACGTGCAGAAGGCAGAGGCAAAAGTATGCGGGCTGGGACAGTTCCTTTTCTGGGTGAACGGCCAGAAGGTTTCTGACCATGAGCTCGATCCCGGATGGACGGATTACCGGAAATACATCGAATACGTAGAATTCGATATCACGGATCTGCTCTCGGCCGGGGAAAACGTGATCGGGGCAGAGGTGGGAAACGGATGGTTTATCAAAATGGACGAACACTATACGTTTTCTTTCCCTCCGTTTATGCCGCCGAACCCAAACCCATACCAGGCTTTTGGGAAATATCTTGTTTTCGCGGCAAAGCTCTCGGTCACTTATGAGGACGGCACAGAAGAGATATGGACGGCCGACGGTACATGGAAAGTGAACCGCCATCCGGTAGTCATGAGCAACGTCTATGGCTCGGAAACGATGGACGGACGGCTGGCTTTGGACGGCTGGTGTACGGTGGGATACGATGATTCGGGCTGGAAAAGCGCGCAGATGGTACCTGCGGGCGGGGAGCCGCAAGGGATATTGACGCCGCAAAGACATCCGGCGGTCAAAGCCATCCATACATATGAAGCGGAATACCTTGGAAAATACGGGGAACGGGAAATTTATGATTTTGGGCAGAATATGTCGGGGCTGTTTGAGTTTGAAGCAAGAGGGCATGCCGGGGATACCGTGAGGCTTTACCCGGCGGAAAAGCTGGGGCCGGATGGGGATGTGGACCAGATGGCGAAAAACTGGGCCCATGTAGATAGCTGCGTGACGTATATCCTTGGGAAAGATGGGGCGTGGGAGCATTTCCGGATGAAATTCACTTATTTCGCCGGGAGATACGCAGCGGTTGAATACACGCCCGCCGTGGACAGCCCGGCGTCCGGCATCGAGATGCGCGGCCTGGCGGCGCATGCCCTCACAAGTGCGTATGAGACGGATGGAAGCTTTACCAGTGATGATGAGCGGTACGATCAGATTTACGATATGATAGAAAAGACGGTGGAGGCCAACATGACGTCCGGGGTACACACGGACTGCCCGACCATCGAGCGCTTTGCGTGGCAAGAGCCGAACCATCTGATGGCGCCGTCGATCCTGTATATGAAAAACGGCAGACGTTTATGGGAAAAGTTCCTGCTGGATCTGCGCATGGGGCAGCATACGGCAACGGACTGGTTTTACGATGGGCAGGGCGGCCGGTTTTATCCCGGTGAAGGGCTGGTCCCGGCACAGTGCCCATGCTACATTCCAAACGTCCTTCCCACGCCTGGGATGGGAAGCTTCTATGACATCATCCCGTGGGGCAGCACGTGCATCCTTGGAGCCTACTGGCATTATCATTTTTATGGGGACAAAAAAATCATCGAGGACAACTATGATACCGGGATGCGCTACCTCGCGCATTTAAAAACAAAAGTGAATAAGGAAGGATTTTTGAACCATGGGCTTGGCGATTGGGGGAACCCGCGGAACGAACTGGTGAAAGAGAATATCGAAACCGCTTTCCTCTACGCGGATACGGTTGTACTGGCCGGCTTTGCCGGGATTTTGGGAAAATCGGAAGACCGCTGCAATTTACAGGCGTATGGGGAAGAGATCCGCGAAAACTATAACCAGAAGTTACTGGCCTGGCATCCGGAGGGGCGCTTCTGGTGCTACAAAGCATGGGATCATCCGGATGGGCTGTTCCTGACACAGGCAGCGGAGGCGCTGCCCCTTTACTGGGGGCTTGTGCCGGAGGATAAAGAGGCGGACGTCGCGGAAGCGCTCCGGTACACGCTGGAAAAGGAGGGCGCGTTCGTCAGCGGGGAAATCGGGCTTCCGTATGTCATCCAGTCCGCAAGGAAATACGGGATGAACGATTTGATCTGCCGGTTTATCCTGAAGGAAGAGCATCCCAGCTATTACGCTTTCATCAAGGACGGCGAGACAACGCTTGGGGAATATTGGGAAAGCAACCCAAGGAGCCACTGCCATGATATGATGGGGCCTATCATCGAGTGGTATTACAATGGGCTTGCGGGCATCACCGCAACGGAGCCGGGATTTGGGAAAGTGACGGTCTGCCCTTATCTTCCGGATACGATGACGGAATTTACCTGCGCCTATCATTCCGCCAGCGGCCCGATCCGGATCCATGTGCGGGAGACGGGTGAGAAGATCCTTCTCGAAGCCGCCTGTGATGCGCGGATGGAATGTGAAATAGACACGAAAAACCTGCTTTTGCGCGGAAAGCCCGTGCAGGTAAGGCAAACCAGGATGTAGGGGCCAGAAGTCTTTGGCTCTTATGATACCAGGAGAAAGGAGAATGGGAGATGAGCAAAAAGCAGCGGAACCTACAAGTATTTTTGATGAATATCCCGAACGCGGCCGCGCTTTCCCTGGCGGCCATGCTGCTGTCGGTAGGAAGGATCGTGCCGTCTTTGTTTGCGTTGAATTTCTGCATGGCCTATGTGATCTCGGACGTCATTGGGCTGACGCTCCCGGTGGAGAAATGGGGCGTGGGTTTTGCCAAAACAGCGGCGAAAATATGCGGGGAATAAAAAGGGATCGTGCAAAATGCGGGAAAACGATGATACGGAGAAAAGGAGTGACAAAACATGGATATTGAAACCATCATTTCAAACATGACACTGGAAGAGAAAGCGGATTACGTGGGCGGCGCGTCGTTTTGGACGACCCATGCGATCAAGCGGCTTGGCCTGCCGGAGTTCTGGGTTTCAGATGGGCCTCATGGCCTGCGCAGGCAGGACGGCGCCGGGGACCATCTGGGGATCAACGATTCCATCAAGGCTGTCTGCTTCCCATCGGAAAGCCTTGCCGCGTGCAGCTTTGACAAGGATCTGCTGAAGGAAGAGGGGGAAGCGCTGGGCGAGGAATGCCAGGCGGCGGATGTGGCGGTGCTGCTGGGGCCGGGCGCGACGTTAAAAAGAAGCCCTCTTTGCGGCCGCAATTTTGAGTATTACTCGGAAGACCCGTATCTTTCCGGAATGCTTGCGGCGGCATGGATCCAGGGGGTGGAGAGCAAAAACGTCGGGACGAGCCTCAAGCATTTTTTTGCCAATAACCAGGAAACCCGCCGTATGACGGTATCTGCGGAGATGGACGAGCGCACCATGCACGAGATCTACCTTGCCAGCTTTGAAAACGCGGTGAAAACAGGGAAGCCGTCAACCGTGATGTGTTCCTATAACCGGATCAATGGCGTCTATGCGGCGGAAAATGCCTATGCATTGACGCAATGCCTGCGGCAGCGGTGGGGCTTTGACGGTTTTGTCGTTTCAGACTGGGGCGCGGTCAACGACCGGGTGCCGGATCTGAAAGCGGGGTTGGACCTGGAAATGCCCGCGCCGGGGCCTTTGAGCCGCCGGAGCATTCTGGATGCCATTGCGGATGGTTCTCTTCCGGAAGCGGTCCTGGATGAAGCCGTGCGGCGTATCCTGCGCGTATTAAAGCGGTACGATGACAACCGTGTTTCGGTTCCTTTCGATTACGCGGGGCATCATGAGATGGTACGCCGGATTGCCCGCGAGAGTATGGTTTTGTTGAAAAATGAGGGCGCTATGCTGCCGCTGGCAAAAGGAGGCGCCTATGCGTTTATCGGCGCGTTTGCCAAAACACCGCGGTATCAGGGCGGAGGGAGCAGCCATATCAACACATGGAAGGTGACGTCCGCGCTGGAAGCCTGCCAGGAGATGGCGGACATCACCTTTGCGCAAGGCTACCTGCCGGAATCCGCTTCGCCGGATGAAACGCTGATCGCAGAGGCCGTGGAGGCCGCCAAAGCGGCGGAGAAAGCCGTTTTGTTTGTGGGGCTTTCGGATTCGTTTGAGAGTGAAGGATATGACCGGACGCATATGCGGATGCCGGATGGCCAGACGGCCTTGATCGAGGCGGTGGTAAAGGCGCAGCCCAATACGGTCGTGCTGCTGCATAATGGCGCGCCCGTTGAAATGCCGTGGATCGCGGACGTCCCTGCGGTTTTGGAGTGCTATCTGGGCGGGGAGGCCGTCGGCGCCGCGCAGGCGGACCTGCTTTTTGGGGATTACGCCCCTTGTGGGAAGCTGGCGGAAACTTTCCCGAAACGGGTGCAGGATAACCCTTCCTGGCTTACCTTCCCTGGCGAACAGGACCGTGCGCCTTACAGCGAGGGCATTTACATGGGGTACCGCTATTATGATAAAAAAGATATGGATGTACTGTTTCCCTTTGGGCACGGCCTCAGCTACACAACGTTTGAATATTCGGATTTAAAGATCCCTGGGCGGATCCGGGCGGATGAATCCCTTACTGTCACGCTGACGGTGAAAAACACCGGGGCGGTTCCCGCAAAGGAGGCGGTACAGTTGTATATCGCCCCGAAATCTGCCTGCCGTGTGTCAAGGCCCGTGCAGGAGTTAAAGGGGTTTGCCAAGGCCGGGTTAAAGCCTGGTGAACAGAAGGAAGTGTCGATTTCCCTGCCAGCGGGGAGTTTTGCTTATTGGGAGACAAACCTGCATGACTGGTATACGCCGTCCGGCGTTTACGAAATCCGGATCGGCGCATCCAGCAGGGATATCCGGCTTCGCAAGGAGATCTCTGTGGAAGCGGTACGCAAATTGAAGCTGCATTATACCATCAATACGCCGTTTGGCGATTTGAAAGACTATCCAAAAGTAATGGCGCTGGCCGGGTCGATGGACCGGTTTTTCCAAGGGGAAGACATAGAAGGCATTGAGGAAGCGACGGGCAAAGACAGCGAAAGCCAGGCTGTCGGGGACCAGATGGCCCTTGCCATCATGGAATCCCAGCCGCTGCGCTCGGTTGCCACGTTTGCGAAGTCTATTACGGTCGCGGATATACAGAAGCTGGTGGATGAAATCAATGCGGAGCAGTAGCACGGGCAAAAATGGCGATACGAAGGATGGCAATGTAGTGCTGCGGGTACAAAAAGAGGAGGTTTTGCGATGAAACTGGCAAATTTGCGCGTCAATCATATCGAGCGGCCGATGGGTTATCCGATCTGCCCGCTGAGTTTTTCCTGGACCGTGGAGGACTATGGGGAAGCGAAACGCCAGCAATGGGCAAAGATCCGTGTGATGGACGGGGAAAGGACGGTCTATGACAGCGGCGAGGATGCATCGGCGGACAGTATGGACCATCCGGTGGAGATCCCATTGAAGCCGCGGACACGGTACCACTGGGAGGTCACAGTCCTGGCGGATAACGGCGAGAGGGCAAGCGGACAGAGCTGGTTTGAGACGGGGAAAATGGACGAGGCCTGGGCAGGGCAGTGGATCTCACCTGTAAAGGAGCGTTCCTCCGCTATCCTGGCGAAAACCTTTACCGTCTCCGGGGCCAGGGACGCGAGGCTGTATCTGTGCGGCCTGGGTGTATACGAATGCTGGGTGAACGGCAGGAAAGTAGGGGACGAATATCTGGCCCCAGGGTATCATTCCTATGATTTCCATTTGCAGGCGCAGGCTTATGATGTGGCCCCTTACCTCCAGGATGGAGAAAATGAAATCTGTATCTGGCTCGGCGAAGGGTGGTTCAAAGGCCGCCTGGGGTTTGACGGGGGCTTCACAGACATTTACGGTGACCGGCTGTACGCGATCGCGGAATTATACGTGACGGATGAAACCGGCGTCCATTTGGCGCTGGCGACGGACGGCACATGGGAGAGCCGCGTATCGCCGGTCACATTTAATAATATCTATGACGGGGAAATGTACGACGCAAGGCGGGAGGCAATGAAGGAGATCCAGGCTGTGGAACTGGCGGAGCCTGAGCGGTGCGGGCAGCTCTGCGACCGCCGCAGCCTCCCCATCGTAAAGAAAGAATCGTTCCCTGTCAGGGCATTGATCCATACCCCGAAAGGGGAAACCGTGCTTGATTTTGGGCAGGAGCTGACCGGATGGGTGGAGATCGCGTGTGATTTTCCCGAAGGGACGCAGATCAAGCTGACGGCCGGGGAGATCTTACAGGAAGGATGCTTCTACCATGAAAACCTGCGGACGGCGAAAACAGAGTTCATCTACATATCCGGCGGAAAGAAAGAGACGGCAAGGCCGCATTTTACGTTTTATGGGTTCCGCTATATGAAAGTGGAGTGTGAGGAACCGGTGAGCGCCGGGATGTTCACCGCGTATCATTTGAGGAGCGATTTTGACCAGATCGGGTATATCGGGACGGGAAACCCGAAGGTCAACCAGTTGTTTTCCAACGCGTTGTGGGGGCAGAAGGACAATTTCCTCGACGTACCTACCGACTGCCCGCAGAGGGACGAGCGGCTTGGCTGGACGGGGGACGCGCAGGTCTTTTCGGAAACCGCCTGCTACAATATGTACATGCCGGCGTTTTACCGAAAATATTTATGGGATATGCGGGCGGAGCAGAGCATCCTGGAAGGATCCGTCCCCAATGTCGTCCCACGGCTCAAGCAAGGGATGGTAGCGGAGCATGGATCCTGCCCATGGGCGGACGCAGGGGTCATCATCCCTTGGAATGTTTATCAGCATTATGGGAGCAAAACCTTGTTGAAAGAATGTTATCCGGGCATGAAAGCATGGGTGGACTGCCAGCGCAGGAAGGAGGAGGCAGAGGGAGGCTTGCATCTGGTGAAAAGCGGGTTCCACTTTGCCGATTGGCTGGCATTGGACAATGACAAGCCAGGCCCGTTCGGGGCGACAGACCCCTTGTATATTGCCAGCGCTTATTACTACCGGTGTGCGGATATTGTGGGGGAATCCGCCAGGATCCTGGGATATGGGGAAGCAGAGGAATACAAAACGCTGGCTTCGCAGATCAAACAGGCCATCCGGGACACCTACTTTGATGCGGACGGGCTCTGCGCTTGCAGGACGCAGACAGGCGCGGCGATTGCCATCGGCTTTGGGCTGACGGACGGGACAGGGCAAAAAGAAGGGGATGCCCTGGAGAAGCGGGTGAAAGCCAACCAGGACCACCTGAATACCGGGTTTGTCGGGACGACGCTCCTTTGCCCCGCATTGACGGCGACAGGACACCATGACACGGCGGTGACGCTGCTTTTGAACGAGGATTTTCCAAGTTGGCTTTACAGTGTCAACCTGGGGGCCACTACGATATGGGAACGCTGGGATTCCGTGCGTTGCGACGGCACCATCAGCCCGGAAGGGATGAACAGCCTGAACCATTACAGCTACGGGAGCATTGAGGCGTGGATGTACGGGTATGTCTGCGGGATCCGTCCGGCACAGGCCGGGTTCCGCAAGGCGCTGCTGGAGCCGCATCCGGACAGGCGGCTGGGCTTTGCGAAAGCCCGGCTGGAGACGTCGGCCGGTGTTTACGAGAGCGGCTGGGCATATAGTGAGGACGGGGAAGTTTCGTATACGTTCCGGATCCCGTTCGGCGCGGCGGCACAGATCAGGCTTCCGGATGGAAGGACAGAGGTTTTGGAAGCGGGCCGCTATACCCGGTGATCTTTGGCCGGGCTTTTGGGCCAGGCTTTGCCGGAGGCCAGATGGGCGGGAACAGATGGGAAAGCAGAATGAAAGGAAAAAGTAGCATGGGAAAAAAGTACGAAAAGCAGATCCAGGAACTTCTGGATCAAATGACACTGGAGGAAAAGGCCGGCCAGCTCCAGCAGTGCGGACCGTCCCTGGTCGGGGCGTTTGAGGTCAGCTTTGAGGAGCTTTTGGATATGATGTTTGACGGGCGGATCTCAAAGGAAGAATTTGACAGGCTGATGTCAACGACAGAACAGGATTACCATGAAGAAGACTTGCGGGCCGGCAAAGTGGGATCCTATAACGGCATCGACGCTGCGGCGACGGCGAACCGGCTGCAGAAGATCGCGGTGGAAGAGACAAGGCTTGGGATCCCGCTTCTGTTCGGGTACGACGTGATCCATGGATTCCGCACGGTGACGCCGATCCCGCTTGCGGAGAGCTGCGCGTGGGATAAAAAGCTGTGGGAAGCGACGGGCAGGCTCGCCGCGCAGGAAGCGACAGCGGCGGGGATCCATATGAGTTTTGCCCCTATGGTGGACGTAGCGAAAGACGCCCGCTGGGGCCGTGTCAGCGAGGGCGCCGGGGAGGATGTTTTGTTAAATGGAGATTACGGCGTGGCAAAGGTGAGGGGCTTCCAGGGGGAGGATCTCACCAAGGCGGACGCTATGATCGCTTGCGTCAAGCATTTTGCCGCTTACGGCGCCGGGGAAGCCGGGAGGGACTACAACCGGGTGGATATGTCCCCGCAGCGGCTGTGGGACGAATACCTTCCATCCTATAAGGCGTGCATCGACGCGGGCGCAAGGGCGCTGATGCCGGCATTCAACGATATCAATGGCGTTCCGTGTTCCGCGAACCGCTGGCTTTTGCGAAATGTGCTGCGGGAAGGATGGGGCTTTGACGGCATGACCGTCAGTGACGCCAATGCGATCGCGGAATGCGTGGAGCACGGGATCGCCGCAGACAAAAAAGAGGCGGCAAGGAAATGCCTGGAGGCAGGTGTGGATATGGATATGACCTCCAATTCTTATATAGAGTCGGTGTGCGGGCTGGTCAAAGAGGGAAAGCTGGCGGAAAAAGTCCTGGACGCGTCCGTGGCAAATATCCTCCGCCTGAAATTTGAACTGGGGCTTTTTGAGCATCCATACAAAACAAGCGAAGAACGGGAGCAAACGGCCTACCTTACCGAGGAAGCCCGCGCCCTGGCCCGTAAAGCGGCGGTCAAATCCATCGTGCTTTTGAAAAATGAACATATACTCCCGCTTTCAAAAGGGCAAAAGCTTGGGATTTTCGGAAAGCTTGCGGATGACCGGGGGGAAATGACAGGCGCATGGTCGATCGGCGCGCACCCGGAGGATTGCCGGAGTATCGTAGACGCGTGTAGGATGAGCGGAGCCTCCTACCAGTATTGCGGCGGAGAGGAAGATTTTTCAGAGGTTGCTGCCTGGTCGGACGTCCTCATCGCGGCCATCGGCGAAAGGAAGGAAGAAAGCGGGGAAGCGGCAAGCCGCGCGGACATCACGCTTTCCAGGCAGGATATGACGCTGGTGGAAAAGCTTCTGGGGACAGGCAAACCCGTCGTCGCGGTGCTGTTTAATGGACGGCCCCTGGCGCTTTCCTGGCTGGATAAAGCGGTCCCGGCAATTGTGGAGGCGTGGCATTTAGGGGTGGAAGCGGGAACGGCCATCCTGGATATTCTCTTTGGCGATGAAAATCCATCCGGTAAGCTCACTGCCACATTCCCGCATCAAACAGGCCAGTGCCCGATGTACTATGCCCATATGAATACCGGGAGGCCTGGCGGCAAATCGAAGTTCACCTCCAAATACCTGGATGCCCCGACGCAGCCGCTCTATCCATTTGGATATGGGCTTAGCTATACCTCTTTTGCGTATTCCGATCTGACGGTTGAGCGGCAGAACGACGGTTTTCAGGTATGTGTGTCCGTATCCAACACCGGGGCAAGGGACGGGGAAGAAATCGTCCAATGCTATGTACAGGACGTGGTGGCTTCCAGGGCGCGCCCGGTAAAGGAACTGAAAGCTTACACGAAAATGGACTTGAAAGCCGGGGAGACCAAAAAAGTGGAGTTTGTGATCCCGTTTGAGAAGCTGGGTTTTTATAATATGGATATGCAGTATGTTGTGGAGCCGGGTGCGTTTAAGATCTATGTGGGCGGGAATTCGCGGGATACCTGCGAAAAAACGGTTGTATTATCATGTTAAAAAATGTCGTTTTTCAAGTAATAAAGAACATGGTAATCCAGGCATGGGTCCAGTAAAATGAAGAATAAGCTCTAATGACCAACACAAAGAAGAGAAGAGATGAGATGAGAAGGAGGAAGACTATGGAAACAAACCCAACTCCAAAAGTTCAGAAAAAAGGATTAAGCAAACCGTTTGTGTGGTTTCATGCCACATCCGTAAACGGCACTGCAATGGCGATCGCGGGGACGATCGCGTCTTATTTTTCCCTGTATGTGCAGGAGGAAATTGGCATTACCGCGGGACAGCTTTCGATCATCCTGCTGATCTGCTCCCTGTGGGATGCGATCAACGACCCGATCATGGGTGTGGTCTGCGACACCGTCACGCCGAAGTGGGGGCGCTACCGCACCTGGTTTACGTTCACCCCGATCTTTTTGCTGGTAGATATGTTCCTGCTGTTCAGCAATCCGGGTTTCATCCAGGGGAGTACGGTGACGAAATGCGTCTATGTATGTGTGACCTATATGTTCTACGGTATGATCGTGACGGCCTATACGATGCCGCAGATGGCGATCCTTCCCGCGATGACGCTGGACGATGAGGAGCGGAACTCTGTCGTGGCGAAGGGTGCGGGCGTATGCGCCCTGGCATTTACCATCGCTTCCACGTTCTCCACGCAGTTGGTTGAGATCTTCGGAAGCTACCGGAACCTGATGTGTACATATGCGGCGCTGTCCATCATTTCTTTCTGGGGGTTGTTTAAGACGTCCGAGGAGCGCTATGTCATGCCGAAAGACCCGAATACGGGCGGTTTGAAGCAATTGGTATACGTATTCCGCCACAAAGAGATCTGGCCGGTCATGCTGACATGGTGCCTGGCGGCCGTCAGCTATGGGTTCATGTTCAGTTCATCCGTATACTACGCACAGTATATCTTCGCGCCGAAGCTGGTGGATTTTGAGACGATGGATGAAGCCGCGATCGGCGGCACGGTTGGCTCCACGATCTCCACTTATATGGGATTCATTTCCGTCGGGGCGTTGATCTCCATGATGGTTTTGATGCCGATTTTCCTGAAGAAATTCAAGGTTGGGTATAAGGCTATGATCGTATCGCAGGTCGCAACGATCGCTTGTTACGTGGTGCTGTTCCTGTTTGGGAGCCATATGCCGTTCATGGCGTGCTGTGTGCTTTCCTTTATTGCGACAGCGGTCGGGGCTATGGTGAACGCGCTGGTCAATGTCCTGGTGAATGATACGATCGACTTCATCATGCTGAAGGAGGGCAAGCAGCTCAACGGTATCGTGTCGTCTGTGAAAGGTTTTGCGCAGAAGTGCGGCAATACGGTGACGAATTCCGGTATGCTGGCGGTGCTGGCGGTCGCGGGCTTTGATGCGACGCTGGGCCCGTTCGGACAGAGCGCGACAGCGACAGCGGCGGTCAATATCGTGCGTTTTGCGATCCCGGCGGCGGTGTCCGCAGTGATCCTTGTCATCATGGTTTTCTATCCGCTGAAGAAGTATTTCCCGGCGATCGCGGAGATGAAAGCAAAGATGAAAGAAGAGCACGCAGCCGCAGAAGCCGCAGATGTGGCGGAATAACAGGAAATAAAGATATGCGGCGGTATCCATCTGTTTTAGGGATACGCTCCGCCGTGACGTTTGCCTTGTAAAGCCCGGCAGGGCGAAGAAGAGGCTTAGCTGAATAATCATGTAGAGATCAGGGCAACAGTCCAGGGCAGCCTGGGCTGTTGCCTTTGAAATAGGGACAAGCAGCATCGGATTTTTGTTTTTCGTGTAGGACGAGGGAGGCATTGATATGGCGTTAGGTTTGAATCCGTATCTCCCGTTCTGGGAGACGGTTCCGGACGCGGAACCGCATGTATTTGACGGAAGAGTTTATGTTTTTGGGAGCCATGATAAGCGGAATGGGGCGTCTTTTTGTGAAGGGGACTATGCCGGATGGAGCGCCCCGGTGGATGATCTGGGAGACTGGCGTTACGAAGGGGTCATGTACCGCAAAGAACAAGACCCCATCAACGGGGCGGCTTACGATGGCGTGATGCCGGAGTTTGAGCCAAGCTTTACAGGGGCAAGGGAAAGGCTTTTATATGCCCCGGATGTGGCGAAGGGCCCGGATGGGCGATACTACCTTTACTATGCGCTGGATACGGCAAACGTGGTTTCCGTTGCGGTATGCGATACGCCGGCGGGGCAGTATGAATTTTTGGATTATGTCCGCAAGGAGGATGGGACGGTACCAAAAGCCGGGCGCTGGTTTGACCCGGCGGTCCTGGTGGAGGAAAGCGGGAATTACCTGTACTATGGCTTCTGCCCGCCGGAGCGTTTTCCCGGAATGGAGGATCTGGACATACCGGGCGGCATGGCCGTAAAGCTGGCGGACGATATGCATACGATCATCAGTGGGCCGGTCTGTACGGCGAATGGGATCGACACCTGCAAGGGTACGCCTTACGAAGCGCATCCGTTTTTTGAGGCGTCCAGCATCCGCCGGTTTGGGGACTGGTATTACCTGGTCTATTCCAGCCTGCAGGGGCATGAGCTTTGCTATGGGATGTCCAGGACGCCAATGGGACCTTTCGAATACAAGGGCGTGATCGTATCCAACGGGGATATCGGGCTGGAGGGCAATGGACTTCCGGTCAATTATACCGGAAACAACCACGGAGGGCTGGTACAGATCAAAGACAAATATTATATATTCTGGCACCGGCATACGCACGGGACGGCATTTAACCGGCAGGGATGCGCGGATGAAGTGAAGATTGCGGAGGATGGGACGATTTCCCAGATCGCGGTTACAAGCTGCGGGTTAAACGAAGGCCCGCTTCCGGCCAAAGGAAAATACAGGACGTATATCGCCTGCCACCTTACGGAAGCGGACAGGACGAACGTAGGGCAGGTTGTGATGGCTGAATTAGGCGGAGGGATGCCGCCGGTCCCACAGGAGCGGCCCTATATTACGGAAGAGGCGGATCCGGAAGGTGAGAAGCATTTAAAACCGTATATTTACAACCTTCGGAAAGGGGCGGCTGCGGGCTTTAAATTTTTTGCCTTTGAGGGTGATGAAAAAGAGGTCACGATGGAACTGCGGGGAAGCGGGGCGATAGAGCTTCGGGCGGATACACCGGCAGGCGCGGCCATCGGGGCGGCCCGTTCCCATGCGGGCCATTGGGAAAAAGCGACGGTTCCCCTCTCGGCGGCGGAGGGCGTCCATGCATTGTATTTCGTTGTGACGGAAGGGATTTTGGATTTCGCGTCCTTTGAGATCGGCTAATTTCCCATAAACGGCACAAGGCTTTCCTCTCTATGCCCGTTTTCCTTCCGGTATTTCTGGGGCGACATGTGGTACTGTGCGCGGAAAACCCTCGAAAAGTGGTCGGAAGAATTGTACCCGACACGCTCCGCGATCTCGTTGATTTTCATGTCCGTATTCAACAGGTACTCCGTGGCCTCAGAAAGCCGGAGGTCTTTCACAAGCTCCGTAAAACTCTGCCCGGTATTTTTCCGGATGAGCGTACACAGATACGGCTCACTGTAGTGGAAAAATTTCGCCAGCGAGGACAGGGTCAATGTCTGGTAGTTGTGCTGGATATACTGTGAGATCAGTATAAACTCTGAGCCGAGCGGATAGTCGTAAAACTGCAGGGTATTGCTGTAGTGGCGTAAAAGGTAAGCGAAAAACTGGTTCAGCCAGCTAATGCAGCAAGTATTGCTGTATGTGTCCGTTTTGTAGCATTCCGCCATGGCATTGAACAGGATACGGTGAAGCCATTTGTCCGGTTCGCAGAAAAACATCAGGTAATTGGTTTTTGCTTCACCGGAAAGGGACGTCTGAAAAAACTGTGCCAGCAGGTCCTTCCGGGATAAAAGCGAAAAAAATGTTTTGTTCACCGTGCTTTTCCGGAGCATCATACAAAAAACAGTGGACTCATCATCGATAATGATATCATGCCGCGAACCCGGTGCGATGATGTTGATCTCCCCTTCGCGCATGGTGCGCGAGGTGTCCTCGAACGCAAACGTACATGTGCCGGCGTATACGTAGTTTATCTCAAAATAATTGTGTTCATGGAGAAGCTGGCGGGTATACCGTGGATGCCGGATGATAAAGGCGTCACGGAAATTTGGTATGATGTCCGCCTCAAAGACATGGGTAGGCTCCGCAGAAATATTGACTGTAAAAACCAGGGAATCCATAAACCGGTTGATTTCCTGCTCACTCATTTCATCCATCATCTGGCGCGGATGGACGCCGGACAAAGGAGCCTCATACAGCAAATGCTTCCGCATCAGATAGGACATCATTTCCCGGAACTGCATGCGGTGGCCGGTCCTATAGTAGTAATCCTTTAAATGCTTCTGGTATTCCCCGTAAGTGATAAAATAATCCATAAGTCCTCCCTCGAATGTTACATTCGCGGCCCTTTCCCCTACAAGCCACGGCCCGCTTTCTTTGAAGGCTATAAGCCGCTTCGCGTCACATCTCTGGGGCTGTAAGGGAGGTCCCTGCTTTGCATTCCAGACTGTAAATAGGAACGAGAGTTATGATCTATAGCGATTCCAGTATAACAAAATCCGACATTTTTTTCAATCAAAATATGCCTGGGGAAACGCTTTCGGCCTCCCCATCGCCCGCAACGGTAAAAAATGTCGGATAAAAAAAAAGAAAGGACATGGAGTTTTGGCGGGGCATTCCGTATACTGGAAAAAGGAATGTATACAGATGCAACGAATGATACAGGAACAGCGGTCTTTAATGGTTTGCTGTGCTGGTTTTGGAAAGAAAGAGAGGAAAGCGATGCGGATTACCAATATCAGGATCAATGGCATACAGGAACCCCTTGGCTATGCCCTGGATGGAATGACATGTTCGTGGAATGTCTGCGGCACGCAGGACCGGAAGCAGGCGAACGCCGTGATCGAGGTGAGCAGCAAAGAGGATTTCAGTGACATCATCTACAGGAAAGAGGGGAAAGACCTCCGCCAGAGCGGCGAGGCGCTGGCGTTTGCGCTAAAGCCCCGCACGGTTTATTATTACCGTATCCAGGTGACCGGGGACGGCGGGGACAGCGCCGTGAGCGATATCCAGAGGCTTGAGACGGGAAAGATGGATGAGCCGTGGGCTGCGGAGTGGATCGCCGCTGCGAAAGAGGATACGTTCCACCCGGTGATGGCCAGGACCTTTCCGGTAAAGGGCAGCGTCAGGAGCGCGAGGCTTTATGTATCTGGCGTCGGGCTGTTTGAGGCATACCTGAACGGGGAGAAGCTGGGCGAGGAATACCTGACCCCGTATGTCAATAACTATGAGACCACGATCCAGGTCCTCACGTTCCCCGTGGAAGCATTTTTAAAAGAAGAGAACTGCCTGGAGATCATGCTTGGCAAGGGCTGGTACATGTCTGTGTTCGGCCTTGCCTTGCAGGCGGACAATTACGGGGACCGGATGGCGGCGATCGCGGAGCTGCATATCGAATATGAGGATGGGAGCGAGGAAGTCATTGCCACAGATTCCAGTTGGTGTTACTATGGATCTGATATCGAGGATTCCGGCATCTACCTTGGGGAGACGCTGAACCGTCAGTTGTGGGATGGCAAAAAGAATGAGAAAAAACCGGTAGTGGTCCTGGCAGATCCGGCATCTGATGAAGGGACAAAGAACCTGGACAAATCCCATCTGATGGACCGGATCAGCATCCCGGTGCTTGTCAAAGAGTCGATGCCGGTCAAAGAGGTCATCCATACCCCGGCAGGGGAGACCGTGCTGGACATGGGGCAGAATTTTGCGGGGTTTATGGAATTTAAGGCTGCGCTCCCGGCGGGGACGAAAGTGACGCTGGACTGCGGCGAGATCCTCCAGCAGGGGAATTTCTATAATGGCAATTACCGGGACGCGAAGTCGCAGTTTGTCTATATATCCGATGGGCGCAAAGAGACGGTACGGCCGCATTTCACCTTTTTTGGCTTCCGCTATATCCGTGTCAGCGGTTGGCCCGGCGGGCTGAAAGCGGAGGATTTTACCGGGCGCGTGCTTTATTCTGACGTCAGCAGGACCGGCTTTATAAAAACCAGCAGCGAGAAAGTGAACCGGCTTTATGAAAATACCGTGTGGGGGCTGAAGTCGAATTTTATCGATATGCCGACGGACTGCCCGCAGAGAAGCGAGCGCCTTGGATGGACGGGGGACGCGCAGGTCTTTGCGCCTACGGCAAGCTACCACGTAGATACGCGGGCGTTTTTCCATAAATTCATCAAAGACTTGAAGGATGAGCAGGAATTCCTGGACGGCGGCATGCCGAATTTCCTGCCGAATATGGGCCATCAGGAGACGGCGGGGAGCGTGTGGGGGGATATCGCGACGTTCCTTCCATACACGATGTATACCTATTATGGGGATATGAACGAATTGAAATATGCCTACCCGATGATGAAGGGCTGGGTGGATTATATTGACCGGAAGGATGCGCAGAGAGGGCGGACGTATCTGTTTGATTTCCTGGACACGTTTGGCGACTGGCTGGCGCTGGACGGGCCGACGCCCACAAGCTTCAAAGGCAGCACCGATGATACGTATGTGGCGACCCTGTATTACTACCGGTCCGCACAGATGGTCCGCGAGATGGCGCAGGTACTTGGAAAAACAGAGGACGCCGCCCATTACGGGGAACTGGAGGAGCACATTAAGGATGCCATTTACGAAGAGTATTTTACGCCAAGCGGCAGGCTGGCGGTCGATACACAGAGCGCGGGGGTCATCGCGCTGAAATTCCGGCTGGGCAAAGACCGGGGCAAGCTGATAGGGCAGTGGAAAAAAAGGCTTAAAAAAGACCTGAACCAGATCAAGGGAGGGTTTGTCGGCGCGCCTTTATTATGCACGGTCCTGGCTGAGGCGGGAGAGTACGAGCTGGCATATGATTTCCTCCTGAAAGAAGAATTTCCGAGCTGGCTGTACAGCGTCAACCTTGGCGCGACAACGGTATGGGAGAGATGGAATTCTGTCGCGCCGGACGGCGCCATCAGCGACACAGGCATGAATTCCCTGAACCACTATTCCTACGGCTCGGTCATGGAATTTGTCTATGCCTATGCGGCAGGGATCCGGCCGCTTACCCCTGGGTTTAAGCGCGCAGCCATTGCGCCGCACCCGGATATCCGCCTGCACAAGATCGACTGCTCCTACAACTCTGTAAACGGGAAATACGTGAGCAACTGGGAGATCGAAAGCGATGGGACGATGAAGGTGCATATAGAGATCCCATTCGACTGCGAAGCACAAGTCGAGCTTCCCGGATGCCCGGACGGAACACAGGTCCTGCCGGCAGGGGCATACGACTTTTCCTACCAGCCGGAAAAGGATTACAGGAAGCCGTACACGAAAGAGACGACCCTTGGAAGGCTTGCAAAGGATGAGAAAGCAATGGCAATCCTTGGGAAGTACGCCCCGGCATTGGCGGGCATCGCCATGTCCGGCGACCCGGAAATGGCGTCCCATTCCCTGGAGGCCCTTTCCCATATGGGCTACCTGCCTTTCGAGCCGGACAAACTTGCGGCGGCGATCCGGGAAATCGAGGATATGGCCGTAGAGATATAGGAAACGGATCCAATCGTTTCCTTTAAAAATAAAAAAGACAGGAGGAATGCAAAGATGGTTGATTTGAAGGGAAATCCATATTATCTGGATGAAGAAGGTGTAAAATGGGTGCAGGAGACCTTGGCGTCCATGAGCGGTGAAGAGAAGATCGGACAATTGTTTTGCCCGATCGGGGGGAATATCGAGGAGGATTTTCTGGAAAAATTCATTGAAGAATTTAAGCCGGGGGCGATGCTGTACCGTCCGATGCCGGCGAAAGACGTCCAAAAGACACATGCGCAGATCCAGAGGATTTCAAAAATCCCGCTTTTATTTGGCGCAAACCTGGAATCCGGCGGCAATGGCATCTGCGCGGACGGGACGTATTTTGCAAGGCCGATGGGGGTAGCGGCGACGGACAACCCCGTCCAGGCATACCGCCTGGGTGCGGTCGCGGGAAAAGAAGCGCAGGCTGTCGGGTGTAACTGGGCGTTTTCACCGATCTGCGATCTGGATATGAACTACCGCAACCCGATCACCAATGTGCGGACGTTTGGGACAAAACAGGAAAGAGTTATCGCGTTCGTGAAAGAGCAGCTAAAAGGCTTGAAGGAATATGGCGTCGCGGCGGCCGTCAAGCATTTTCCGGGGGATGGCGTGGATGAACGGGACCAGCACCTGGTAGCTTCCGTCAACAGCCTGTCCGTGGAAGAATGGGATGCGTCCTATGGACAGATCTGGAAGGAGGTCGTGGACGCCGGTACGCTGTCCATCATGGTCGGCCATATCCTGCAGCCTGCCTACAGCAGGCATTTCAATCCAAAGCTAAAGGATGAGGAGATCCTGCCCGCCAGCCTGTCGAAGGAGCTTTTGCAGGATCTTTTAAGGGAGAAGCTTGGATTTAACGGGATGCTCGTGACAGACGCGACCCCGATGGTGGGTTTCAACACCCCGATGAAGAGGCATGACGCGGTCCCGGCGGCGATAGCGGCAGGCTGTGATATGATCCTGTTCAACAAGGATATCCGGGAAGATTACCAGTCCATCCGTGACGCCCTGGAGGATGGGAGGCTTACATGGGAAAGGGTCGATGAGGCTGTGACCAGGACGCTGGCGATGAAAGCGGCGATGAAGCTCCCGCAGATGAAGGAAGCCGGGACGATCGTCCCGGGCGAGGAAGCCCTGGCGGCGGTCCGGTGCGAAGAACACAGGGCATGGACGAAGGACTGTGCCGACGAGGCGGTGACGCTGGTGAAGGACACACAGGGGCTTCTGCCGGTTTCACCGGATCAATACAAAAGGATACGGCTGTACCTGCTGGAAGACCGTGTCGGCGGCGGATTCAAGGATGGGGAAGGCGCTATCGGCAGCATAAAGGCAAAGCTTGAAAAAGAAGGGTTTGAAGTTTCTGTATTTGATTATGGCAAGCCGGATTTCTATGAGATGTTTGAGGGCGGCGTGGCGGATATTAAAAGCAAGTTTGACCTGGCCGTTTACGTTGCGTGCATCGATACGGCCAGCAACCAGTCGGTAAGGCGTATTGACTGGGTACACCTGATGGCGGCGGACGCGCCGTGGTTTATCAATGACGTCCCGGCGATGTTTATCTCGGTTGCAAACCCGTATCACCTTGTGGACGCGCCGATGGTAAAGACATTTATCAACGCGTACACCCCGAATGAAGAAGTGATCGACGAGGTCATTGATAAGATGATGGGAAGGTCGGCGTTTAAAGGCGTCAGCCCGGTAGACCCGTTCTGCGGTATATGGGGCGCGGAGTTTTAAACGCTGCTTTGGAGCATGAGGATCGTTGGGATCAAGGAGGGGATAAAATGCAGGAACCGTCATTGGAACAGATTTTTGGCAGCTATATGGCATGGGAAGCGAAGGAGGGCACATGGTTTCTGAACTTTATGAATGGTTCGGAGAATATGTATCTGCTGGTGGGGGAAGAGAAAGCTTTGCTGATCGATACCGGATACGGCGCCGGCAATCTCCGCGCTTTTGTGGAAACGCTTACAGATAAACCGATCGTCGTGGCAAACACACATTTTCACCCGGACCATTCGGCCGGCAATGGTGAATTTGAGGAAGTGTATGTAAGCTGGAACTATAAGGTAGATGAAACATCCGTCACCGCCGAAGGCGCGGGGCCTTTCGACCTGGCACAGCTTCCGCATCCGGACTACAGGAAGAAGCTTTTAAGGGATGGCGACGTCATCGAATTAGGCGGACGCAGCATCGAGGTGCTGGACGTCAAGCCCGCGCACTGCAACAGCAGCCTGTTTTTCCTGGACCGGAAGGAAAGGATGGTCTTTTGCGGGGATGAGCTGGAAGCGGCGCAGGTGATGATGTTTGACAATTCCAAGAACCCGGATGCGCCGTATGACGTGAGGGAGAGGCTTGTGAATCTGCGGAGCAATACACAGCGGCTGAAAGACCTGCGCGGGGCGTATGATTGGATCCTGCCAAACCACAATGGGTATCCGATTGCGAAAAGCTATCTGGATGCCTATATCCGCCTGGTGGATGAAATCTTTGCCGGAACCGCCCGGATCGAGGACAAGTTGAACCATCCGTTTGTTGAGATGGATCCGAAAGCTCCCTATCTTTGCAGGGTCCGATGCGGAAAAGGAAGTATTTTCATCCGGAAAGACGAATTGATGAAGGTGTATGGTAAGGGCGAGTAAAAACTAGGAGTGGATCATATGGGACTGGATTATAGTAAAGTAGCAGACGGGATCATCAGGGAGGATGATTTCCAGCCGGGGAATTTGGGGAAGTGCGAGGCGATCATGAGCTTGGGGAACGGTTACATGGGCGTCCGCAGCGCAGCGGAGGAGCGGTACTTAAAAGAGACGAGGGGCGTCTTTGTTGCCGGCACGTTTAATAAATTCGATGAAAATGAAGTCACAGAGCTTCCGAATGCGGCCGATATGACAGCGATAGAGGTTTCGGTTGACGGGGCGTGCTTTGACCTGACTGCAGGCAGTATGGAAGATTACACGAAGGAACTGAATATCCAAAGCGGAGAACTGACAAGAAGCGTGCTTTGGACCGCGCCAAATGGGAAAAAGATCCGTTACACATCCTACCGGGTCGTATCTTTGAAGGACCTGCATTGGATGGCGCAGAGGGTGGAGCTGACCCCGGTGGGGGCAGACGTCACGGTCCGGATCCGTTCCGGCATTGACGGGACCGTCACCAATACAGGAAGCCAGCACTTTTCGGAAGGGGATAAACGTTTTTATGATAAGCGGGTGATCCAGTTTGTCGAGAGGACTACGCAGTCCGGCATTGATTTTGTCAATACAACCGCCCATAAGCTTGCGCTCAACGGGGCCGTCCTGGATCTGGATGCGCAGGTATTCATCGAGCGGAGGAAAATCTTTGCGGGCTATGACGTTTCGGTGAAAGCGGGGGAAACGCTGGTGATTGAAAAATATTCCACCGTGTATACGACCCGTGACCGGGATATGGAAGGGAAAACGCTTGCCGATGTGCAGGCCGCGGGGCATGACGCCTGCATACAGATGGAAGCCCTTGGGTATCGCAAGATCATGGAAGAGTCCAAAAGCCAGTGGGAAAAAGAGGTATGGTCCCAGGCGCCCATCACGATCGAAGGCACAGACGAGGCAGATCTCGACCAGTTCGCGGTGCATTTCGCGCAATACCACATGCGCGCTATGGTGCCGGCCCACGATAACCGCATGAACATTGGTGCGAAAGGATTGTCAGGGGAGGGCTATAAGGGGCATTGCTTCTGGGATACGGAAATCTTTCTGCTTCCGTACTATATCTTTACCGCGCCGCAGATCGCAAGGAAGCTGGAAGAATACCGCTACCTTTCATTGCCGGGCGCCCATGCAAAGGCGGAACACAACGGCTATAAGGGGGCCATGTTCCCCTGGGAGTCCGCGTGGCTGGATGATGGGGAAGTGACGCCGGAATATATGGATGTGGATATCCTCACCGGACGTCCGTCGAAGGTGTGGACCGGGCTGATCGAACAGCACATCACCTCCGATGTGGCATTTGGGGTGTGGCAGTATGCGGTGATCACCGGGGATGAAGATTTCATGGAGCAGTGCGGCTATGAGCTGATCATGGATACGGCCATCTTCTGGGCGTCCAGGCTGGAAAAGGGCGGCGACGGAAAATACCATATCAACGACGTCGTCGGGCCGGATGAGTACCGGGAGCATGTCAATGACAATGCGTTTACCAACTATATGGCGTGCTGGAACATGAAGAAAGCCATGGAGTATTACCATATGCTGAAAGAGGAAAAGCCGGCGGTGTTTGAACGTCTGGACCGGAAGCTTGGGCTGGATGACGCGTATGGGATGTGGGAGGACGGATGCCGTTCCCTTTTCCTCCCGCAGCCGACAAAGGCGTGTGTACTCCCGCAGGATGACCGGTATTTGGGCTGCCGGGACATTGACCTGTCAAAATATAAAAAACAGGAGCATGTGGGTGGCATTACCCGTGATTACAATCTTGAGCAGATCAACCAGATCCAGGTATCCAAGCAGGCGGACGTACTCGTGTTGTTTTTCTTGCTGGAGAATGAATTTTCACCGGAGGTAAAGGCTGCTACGTGGAAATATTATGAGCCAAGGACACTTCACGATTCGTCCTTGTCGTTGTCTACCCATGCGGTGTTGGCCTGTGATATGGGGGAAAAGGATATGGCATATGGGCTTTACAAAAAGGCTTCGATGATCGACCTGGGCCCGTATATGGGGTCTTCGGACGCTGGTATCCATGCGGCGTCCTTCGGAGGCTTGTGGCAGTGCGTGGTCTATGGGTTTGGCGGCGTCCGGATGCTGGGCGGGAAACTCCGGATCAACCCGATGCTCCCGGACGCCTGGGATAAGCTTTCGTATACGATTATGTGGAAAGGGCAGAAGCTGGAGGTTACGGCGGACAAGCGTTCGGTTACGGTGCGCAACCTTACCGGCGCTATGCCGGTCGAGCTGGAGCTGGCAGGAAAAGAGCAGACGCTCTCCGGAAGCCTGACGGCCTCACTGGCATAGAGATGGGGGGAGTTATGAGTTATTCGGGATTGGATTTCATAAACAGCCATATCCTCATGGAGCAGGAATACAGCCTGCTCCATGAGGCGAACGTTGCGGCGCTCCTTACGACAGGGAATGGCTATATGGGCGTGCGCGCAAGCCTTGAGGAATACGCGAGCCTTGGGGTCCAAGGCTTTCTTGTGCGCGGCGTGATGGACGAAGTCGTGGAAGTGCGCCTTACGATGTGCGACAATATATATATGAAGAAATATTACGTGGAGGAGGAGCGCCTGAAAGAGTTTGAAAAACAGGAGAGGGCGGTGAACCTGCTGGATTTTCTTCTGGTGCAGTTTGAGATCAACGGGGAGATCTTTTACCCGTGGGAAGGGACGCTGCATGAGTGGAAGAGGTGGCTGGATCTTTCGGACGGCGTCCTGCACCGGGAAGTCGTATGGGAAAATACGAAGGGCCAGAAGAGCAGGCTGGCCTACGAACGGTTTGCCAGCTTTGCGGACGACCATACTTATTGTATGCGGGTCTTTATGGAACCGTTGAATTATTCCGGGAACGTGCGGATTTTAAGCGGGCTGGATTTGCGCACCAAATCCAACGGGCAGATCCCCCAGCGCAGCGTTGGCGCGGGGTTTGAGGGCCGGACTTTATGGCAGGAAGAGATCGTTGGTGCGAAATATGGGTTCCATGCCATGACCGGGGTTTCCCACAGGTTCAGCGTGGACACGGATGCATGGGAAAATGTGCGGGAGAACGGACGGGTCATACAAGTCGTGGATTTTGAGGCGGAACAGGGCAGGACATACACACTGGAAAAGCTGATCGCCACGGTGACAAGCCGTGATTTTGAGGAAGGGAAGATTGTATCCGGGAATGAAATCGTAAGAAACAGCCGCAGCCTTAAGGAAGCGGTGGGGAAGTACCTGGGCGCGTACCAGGGCAGCACCTATGAGGCTGAATACAGGAAGCACGCGGCTATTTACCGGGACTTGTCCGCCCGGCTGGAAGTGACGGTAAAGGGAGACGATACCGCCGATCGCGCCATCCGTTTTTCCAATTACCACAGCCTGATCTCGATAGCCAGGAATGATTTTGTGCATAGCTTTTCGGCAAAAGGGCTGACCGGGGAAACGTACAACAATTTTGTGTGGTGGGACGCGGAAATCTTCCAGGCGCCTTTGTTCCAGCAGACGATGCCGGAATACAGCAGAAACAATATCCTGTTCCGGTGGTCCCATCTAAAAGAGGCGAGAGCGCTGGCGGCAAAGGAAGGATGCCGGGGGGCAAGGTTCCCGTTTACAGTTGGCGTGACCGGGGACGAGACGGTGTGGGTGGACGTCCGCCATCCATTCATGCAGATCCATTGTGTCTCCGACGTGGCGCTGTCCGTGTTGGATTATCACACCTGCACCGGGGACGACGCTTTTATGGAAGCCTACGGTATGGAAATCTTGCTGGAGGTGTCCAGGTATTGGGTTTCCAGGGTGGCCTGGAACGGGGAAAAGGACCGTTACGAGATCCTGCAGGTGACAGGGACGGACGAGCACCACCCCTATGTAGACAACGACGCCTATACGAATTACAGCGTTTACCGCGTGTTGTCGGGTACGCTCCGCCTGCTGGGGAAATACGGGGCGCAGGCCGATGCGTTAAAGAAAAAGATCCAGTTTGAGGAAAAAGAACAGGAGCAGTTCCGGGAGGTGGCCGGTAAACTGTACCTTCCGCTGGATGAAGCCACGGGCATGATCCCGCAGTTTGACGGGTATTTTGCCTTGTCCAGGGATCTGGAAGTGCAAGGCGGGAGCAAGAGCGGCTATACGCAGATGAAGCAGGCGGGCCTTTACCATAAAAGCCAGGTTATCAAACAACCGGACGTCTTGATGCTCTTCGCTTACCAGGATACCAGGCTTGCGGACCAGGTGTACCGGCGGAACCTGGACTACTACCAGGGAAGGTGCGAAGCGGCTTCGTCGCTGTCTTACTGCGTGCATGCCATCTGTTTCGCGGACATGGATATGCCGGAGAGTACCTATGGGTACTTGATGGAAACGGCGGAAATGGACTTGAAAAACATGCATGGCGGTACGGAGAACGGGATCCATTCCGGCTGCGCGGCAGGCGCGTGGATGGCCATTGCCCGCGGCGTGGCGGGGATGAGGATGCGGGAATCCTGCGTAGAGTTTGCCCCGCATTTTATTCCGTGGTGGAAAGAGGTGTGCTTCCATTGTGTCTGGCACGGACAGGGATACCAGGTGTCGCTTTCCAATGAAACGATGACGGTCCGTGCGGATGAAGGGAATGAACAAGCGCTCCCGGTCGTGATCCATGGAATGAAGCAGGAAGCGGCCGCAGGTCAAGCGTGTACGTACCGCTTCCAGAAGTGTGCGCCTGTCAGGAGTTAAACCTGGCACGTGGGTTTACTAGGGAACTTGCTTTGCCGCGACCGTAGGGAGCGGGAAAGCTTCGTGGATGGAATGGCCATTCATTCCGTGCGTGCGTATATTTTGATTGGGCTGCGGCAGGAGGTTCGTGTTATGAGATATAAGGGTGTGATTTTTGACCTTGACGGGGTTATTTGCTTTACGGATCAGTATCATTACCAGGCTTGGAAAGCCATTGCCAAGGATATCGGGGTCTATTTTGACGAGACGATCAACAACCGTTTAAGAGGCGTAAGCCGGATGGCGAGCCTGGATATCATCCTGGAACGAAGCGGGAAGCAATATTCACAACAAGAGAAAGAAGCGTTGGCGGAAAAGAAAAATGAGATTTACAAGAAACTGCTGATGCAGATGTCACCGGAGGATTTGACAAAAGAAGTGAAGGAAACGATGGATGATCTAAGAAAAAAGGGCATGGCGCTTGCGATCGGGTCATCCAGTAAGAACGCAAAACGGATCCTGGAGCGTCTGGGGCTGGGGGATTATTTTGACGCGGTGAGCGATGGGACCCAAATCACCCACTCCAAACCGGATCCGGAAGTGTTTTTAAAAGCGGCGCAGTTTCTTGGGCTGGAACCGGGGGAATGCCTGGTTGTCGAGGATGCGCAGGCAGGCATTGACGCAGCCGTGGCCGGCGGCTTTGACAGCGCCGGGATCGGCGAGGCGCGAGGGCACAGGAACGTGACGTGGCCGCTGCAGGCATTCTCGGATTTGAAAAAAATCCTATAACTTTGACGGAAAGGAGCGATGCGGCCATGAAGATGGAGAAATGGAACGGGCATTGGAAGTTTTGGGAGGATAAGGATTCTTTTGCATTGGTTTGGAATATACCGGAGGAGGCGAGGGAGCTCACGCTCCCGCATGACGCCATGATCGGATCCCCGGCCCATAAGGAGAGCCAAAATAAGGGGAATACAGGCTTCCGGGATGGAGGGATCTATACTTACGTCAAAAACCTCCGGGTTGGACAGGAGGCCAAGGGAAAGGTATTGATGCTGAAATTTGAGGGCGTTTACATGAATGCTATGGTTTATGTGAACGGCCAGATCGCAGGCAAGAATATGTTTGGCTATTCAAGCTTTTATGTCCCGCTGAACGACCTGGTAAACTATGGCGCGGACAACGAGATCCGTGTGCAGGTGCGAAACAGTGGCATGACAAACAGCCGTTGGTACTCCGGCAGCGGGATTTACAGGGACGTGTACCTTCTGGAATCGGGCCTTACCCATTTCGTGCCGGAAGGAGTGCAGGTACACTGTGAATCCGCCGATGACGGGGCTGCGGTTTTGCATATATCCACGGAACTGAAAAATGAAACGCCTGTTCCGGTACCGGTCGTCTTAGAATCGATCATCCGTGATGATTCCGGCGTTATCGCAGCGAAGGAATGCACAAGGCTGGAGCTGTCCGGGCAGGAGGGACGAACCGTTTCAGCGCGTGTATATGTAGAAGACCCGAAGCTTTGGTCGGATGCGTCCCCTTCGCTGTATACTTGTGAAAGCATTTTGAAAGAGGGAGAGGAAATCCTGGACCGCCAGCAGGAGACATTTGGGATCCGCACCCTTGCTCTGGATGCGAAACGGGGGCTTCAGGTGAATGGAAAAAGCGTGAAGCTCCGCGGCGCGTGTGTCCATCATGATAGTGGGCTTTTGGGGGCTGCTACTTATGAAGAATTCCACATCCGCCAGATGAAAAAGCTAAAAGAAGCGGGCTTTAACGCTGTACGCTCTTCCCATCAGCCCATGGCGCCGGCGATGCTGCGCGCCTGCGACCAGGTAGGGATCTATGTGATGGATGAGCTTTCCGATATGTGGGACCGCTGCAAATCCGACCTGGATTACGGGCTTTATTTCAGGGAATGGTGGGAGAAAGACTTAACGGCAATGATCCGTAAGGATTACAACCATCCGTCCGTAGTTTTGTATTCCATTGGAAATGAGATACCAGAGATTGGGACCAGCTCCGGGGCAAGGACAGGGCAGGAGCTGGCACGGAAAATCAAATCCCTTGACCGCACCCGTTTTACAACGGCGGGGATCAACGGTGTGTTTGCGGCAGGCGACCGCGTAGACGAAATCCTGGCAGATTTATCCCGCCAGGCGGACGCCGACGGGGAGACGGGCGGAAATGTCAACGATTTCATGACGGTCATGGACAGCCGTATGGATGAGATCGTCGTCCACCGCGCAATCAGCGAGAGGCTGGAAATGGCTTGCGCGGCGCTGGACGTCGCAGGCTACAATTATATGACGGCGCGGTATGAGCCGGACCATGAGGCTTACCCGAACCGCGTCATTGTAGGGAGCGAGACATATCCGCCGGAGATTGCAAAGAACTGGGGGATCGTTAAAAAAACCGGGCACGTCATCGGCGACTTTACATGGACCGGATGGGATTACATCGGAGAGGCGGGTGTGGGCATACCGGCTTACCAATGGGGGGAAGGGGGCTTTAGCGCACAGTTCCCCGCACAGCTTGCATACTGCGGCGACATTGACATTACAGGCTTCCGCAGGCCGGCTTCCTATTTCAGGGAATGTGTGTTCGGCCTGAGAAAAGAGCCCTATATCGCCGTGCAGGATCCGGGCCGGTATGGGCAGGCGCTCATCAAGACGCCCTGGGTCCTCAGCGACGCCATCTCGTCCTGGACCTGGGAAGGCTGCGAAGGAAAGCCGGCCATTGTCGAGGTTTACGCGCCGGATGGGGAAGTGGAGCTTTTTGTGAACGGAACATCCGCCGGACGGAAAAGGAGCGGTGAGGAAGAAGGCTTCCGCACACTGTTTGAGACGGTTTATGAGCCAGGGACCCTGACGGCTGTTTTATACAAAGACGGAGTGGAAGCCGGAAGAACCGGACTCTGCACCGCGAATGAGGACAGGAAACTTATCCTTTCTATGGAAGAAGCATATGGGGAGGAACTGTTGTTTGTCAATATCGAGCTGCGGGATTCGGCAGGGACGCTTGTGACGGGGAACGACTGCACATGGAAGGCCGAAGTGTCTGGCGGCGCCGTCCTTGTGGGCATTGGCAGCGGAAATCCAAAGCCGTCCTACAATTATGTAGGGGACAAGGCCGATCTGTGGAACGGGCGCGCACAGATGATCCTGAAAAAAACGGAGAATGGCGGGGCGGTCCAGGTGAAGGTCACATCGGACAACGGGATGGTTGCTGAAGCGGAGTTTTAATGCCCGGTAAAGGGGCATTCCCGGCTGTGGATTGCAACAATTTTTTGGCAGAGGGTTTGTCATAGTGTTGACAAAGCCCTCTGCTTTTGGTACATTAGACTAAAGTACAAACGGCAGTCTAAAGCCGTGCGCGCCCTATCCCCCATGGGGGATGGGGCGGGGAGGCGGCCAAGGATGCGGCGTGGATTTCCTGCTTTACAGCGATGCAGAAAGGGACAGCGGTTATGAGCTTGATCACAAGTATCCAGAAATATTCGATCCACGATGGCGATGGGATCCGGACTTCTGTTTTCTTTAAGGGATGCCCATTAAAGTGCGTCTGGTGCCACAACCCGGAGACGCAGGACTATTGCAGGCAGCCGTCCTACGATAAAGAACGGTGCATGGGCTGCCAAAGCTGTGCGATGGCCTGTCCGCAGCACGCGATCCATGCTGAGGGCGGCAAGGTTGTGACAGACCCAAAACTCTGTACCGCCTGCGGCGTCTGTACGGATTACTGCAACCAGAACCTGCGGGCGATCATTGGGAAAGCGTATACGGTTGAGGAACTGGTAAAAGAACTGAAGAAGGATGAGATGTTTTACGAAGAGTCCGGCGGAGGGGTGACGCTTTCCGGCGGGGAGGCCATGACACAGGACATGGACTTTGTGGAAGCGTTGTGCAGGCAACTGGACCATATAGGGATTACGGTAACGGTGGATACATGCGGCTATGCCCCGTATGAGAACTTCCGGCGGATCCTGCCGTATGTGGATACGTTCCTGTATGATATCAAAGCTATGGATCCCGGCCTGCATAAAAAGTATACCGGCGCAGGCAACGAACAGATCCTTGCCAACCTGGAGCGGCTGAACGCCGATGGGGCGCGGATCTACATACGCATCCCTACGATCCGGGAGGTCAACGGCACAGAGCCGTCCATGCAGGCAGTCATCGATTACCTGAAAGAAAAAGGCATCCATGCAGCCTGCGTGAACCTTCTGCCATACCACAACACAGGCTCCGCCAAGTATGGAAAGCTGGGAAAAGCATACGAGGGGGCCGGGCTGAGCGCACCGCCGAAAGAGGAGATGGAGCATTTTGTAGAGATGTTCAAAAAAGCCGGGTTCCCGCTTGTGAAGATCGGCGGGTAGAAAACGGGAGCTGCTGGCAGCGGCCAGATTTTGCAATATCGTTACGATCCATATTGAGACAGGAGGATGATGGAAATGGAAGAAAGAGGCATGAACAAACGGATCCAGGCGCTTCGGAAGCTGAGTGTTGAGACGCAGCCGCACATTGACCTGGAGCGTGCGATCAGTGAGACAGAGACTTACAAAAAGTACGAAGGGACCTTGTCTGTCCCGGAACTCAGAGGCCAGGTGCTGAAAGATTACTTTTCCACGAAGACACTGTATATCGGAGACGGCGAGCTGATCGTCGGGGAAAAAGGCGACTCCCCGCAGGCGTCGCCGACATTCCCGGAGCTTTGCTGCCATACGTTGGAAGATATGCATGTCATGAATGACCGTGAGCTGATCAATTTTTCCGTGAAGGATGAAGATTACGAGACGCAGGAAAAGGTGATGATCCCGTATTGGGAAAGAAGAAGCACCCGGAACCGTATCTTAAGCCATATGACGCCGGAATGGAAAAAAGCATATGAGAGCGGTATTTTCACAGAGTTTATGGAGCAAAGAGGGCCAGGGCATACAGTAGGGTCCTTTAAGATCTATGAAAAAGGCTTCCTCGACTATCGGACGGACATCGAAGCTGCGATAGCGAAGCTGGATTATATGACGGATCCGGAGGCTTATGATAAGAGGAACGAGCTGGAGGGGATGAAGCGTTCCTGCGAGGCGATCCTGATCCTCGGCGAACGGTATGCGGCGTATGCCCGTGAACTTGCTGAAAAAGAAGCGGATGAGACGAGGAAGGCAGAGCTGCTGCAGATCGCCGCGAACTGCGGCGTAGTACCGGCCCACAAGCCGCAGACGTTCTGGCAGGCGATACAGATGTACTGGTTCGTGCATTTGGGGGTCACGAGCGAGCTGAACCCATGGGATGCTTACAGCCCGGGACGGTTGGACCAGCATTTGAACCCATTCTATGAGAAGGATGTCGCGGACGGCATCCTGGACGATGAGAAAGCGCTGGAGCTTTTGGAATGCCTGTGGGTAAAATTCAACAACCAGCCCGCCCCGCCAAAGGTAGGGATCACCTTGAAAGAAAGCAGCACGTATACGGATTTTGCCAACTTAAATACCGGCGGCATCACCCCGACGGGGGAAAACGGCGTCAACCGTGTAAGCTACCTGATCCTGGACTGCATGGATGAGATGAAGCTGCTCCAGCCAAGCTCCAATGTGCAGATCAGCCGTAAGACGCCGCAGAAATTCCTGAAACGCGCATGCGAGATCTCCAGGAAAGGCTGGGGGCAGCCGGCGTTTTACAACACGGACGCCATCATACAGGAACTGATGAACGCAGGGAAGTCCCTGGAGGACGCAAGGAAAGGCGGCACAAGCGGATGTGTGGAGACGGGCGCGTTTGGAAACGAGGCTTATATTTTGACCGGGTATTTCAATATTCCGAAGATCCTTGAACTGACGCTCAACAACGGCTATGACAAAATGACGGATCAGCAGCTTGGCCTGGAGCTTGGCTACGCGGCGGATTTCAAGACATACGAGGAGTTATACGACGCGTTCAAGAAACAGATGAAGTATTTCATCGACATCAAGATCCAGGGAAGCAATGTCATCGAGTGCATCTTTGCGGAACATATGCCGGTACCGTTCTTGTCCATCATTACCAATGACTGTATCGCAAAAGGGAAGGATTACAACAGCGGCGGCGCGAGATACAATACCAAATACCTGCAGGGCGTGGGCATCGGGACGATCACGGACTGCCTTGCGGCTATAAAATACAATGTATACGAAAAGAAAACGTTTACGATGGATGAACTGATGCAGGCGTTGGAGGATAACTTTGAAGGGCATGGGCGTATCTTGAACCTGGTGCGCAACAAGACCCCGAAATACGGCAATGATGACGAGTATGCGGATTCCATCATGAAGGATGTTTTTGAGTATTACAGAAGCCAGGTGACCGGGCGCCCGAATATGCTGGGCGGGATGTACCGTGTCAATATGCTCCCGACGACCTGCCATGTCTATTTTGGCGACGTTATGATGGCAAGCCCGAACGGACGCCTGGCGCACAAGCCGGTCTCCGAGGGTATTTCCCCGGAGAAGGGCGCAGATATCTGCGGGCCGACCGCAGTTGTGAAATCCTGCGCGAAGATGGATCACCTCCAGACAGGCGGCACGCTGCTGAACCAGAAATTCACGCCGAGCGTGGTAGCCGGGGAGGAGGGGCTTGAGCAGATGGCAAACCTGGTGCGGACCTACTTCAACATGGATGGGCATCATATCCAGTTTAACGTGATCGACCGTGAGACGTTGATCGAGGCACAGAAGCATCCGGAGGATTACAAGGACCTGATCGTGCGCGTGGCGGGATATTCCGATCATTTCAGGAACCTGAGCAAAGCGCTGCAGGATGAGATTATCGAGCGGACGGAACAGTCGTTCAATTAAAGGAGGGTAAAGCTGTTTCCTTCAGAATACTGAAAAAAGGAAGGGACGAAGAAGGCGGGCTGCCTTTTTCGTCCCTTTCCTTTTGCCGGTCATTGCCGGTCATTGTCCGTTACCGTCAGTCATCATCGTCATCATCGTCGTCTCTGTAGGTTTTGGTTGATTGCTTCACCTTGATTTTGAAAGTGACCTTCTTTTTTGTCCCTTTGATTTTGCAGGTCACTTTTACGGCGCCTGTCTTGCGCGCGTAAAATTCCGCGTCGTCGCCGCTCCTGTCCGTATCCTCAAAAGCGATGATGCCTTTTTTATTGATGCTCCATTTCAGGTAATCGTCATCGTGGTTATGTTTGACTTTCAGCGTAAACTCCTGCCCGGTATAGACCGTCCGGTTTTTCGCTCCTTTGACGGATATCTTTGTCGGACGTTTTCCATCATCGGAACCGGCCAGGGCAGTCATGCTCAATGAAAAACAAAGGCAGACAGCCAGCAATGCTCTGAAAAACAGCGTTAGTTTATTATTGTGTCTCTTCATTTTCATGCCTCCTTTTGAGTGCGCTTGATTTTCCGGTTTGGAAATGATCCTCTTTTAAAATGGTATATGCGTTTTGCTCCTCCCCTTTCCGCATATATTCTACCATTCTTTTCAGGTTTTCATTGGTTTTTGGGATCCGCATGCCGTATTTGACCGAGAATTGGCCGATGCGGATCAGTTCTGAAAGATTGTTCTCGTAAACCTTGGTAATACGGTCGTTCTGCAGGGCTTTGACGATCTCCATGTGCAGTTCGGTGTCGGCAAGCTCCCATCTGTAGGGGTCGCTGGCGACGGCGCACATACGGACCACTTTTTCTTCCAGCCGGTAAGAGTATTCCACGTGGCGGCCGGAGGCAAAAATCTGGTGGAACGCGTTGGATTCCAGTAACTCCCGGAGCTGGTAGATCTCGCGGATGTCCTTTTCGGTAATTTCCTTGACACGCATGGATTTGTAATAGTCCGTCTCGATCAAGCCTTCCGTCTGAAGCCGGCGGAGGGCGGACCGTACCGGGCTGCGGCTCATGCCAAGCGCGCTGGTGAGGGAAGCCTCCGTCAGGGGCATCCCTGGTGCATAGGTCAAATCCAATATGCATTCTTTTATTTTTTGATATGCCTGGTCGGCGAGGGAAATCGTTTTTCCAGTCATGCTGCTCCTCTTGGTACGCTGCCGCTTCACCCACATTTGTAAAAGCTGCCATCATTTTCCCAGGAATGCCCGGTACATGGGCATTCCTGCGTATATATGAAACAGTATATCTTTTTATTGGAAACAATTCAAGAAAAATTGTTGACAGCGGTTAAGCAAAGTGGTATGGTTTTCTAAGAGGATTTGTATACAATATTAGTAATTGTATACAAAAAAGCGCAATGCCTGGACAGGCGGAAAGGATGGAACAAAGATATGAAATTGGGATTTATTGGGACGGGGAACATGGCCTCCGCGATCATGGGAGGCGTGATCCAAAAGGGGTTGATCCCGGCGGATGAGATCATCGGGGCGGATGTGTTTGCCCCGGGGCGTGAAAAAGTGAAAAAGCAGTTTGGGATCCACGTAACGGACAATAATAAAGAGGTCGTGGAAAAAGCAGAGATGTTCATCCTCTCTGTAAAGCCGCAGTATTATAGCGGCGTCATCCGGGAGATCCGCGATGGGATCCGCAGCGGCCAGATCGTGATTACGATCGCTCCGGGGAAAACACTGGACTGGCTGGCCGGGCAATTCGCAAAAGAGGTAAAGATCGTGCGGACGATGCCGAATACACCGGCTATGGTTGGCGCGGGCATGACGGCGATGGCCCCGAATAAAAATATGGATCCGCAGGAGACGGAATATGTAAAGAGCATCCTGGAGAGCTTTGGGCGCGTGGAAATCATCCCGGAGGAATTGATGGACACGGTAGTGTCTATCAGCGGAAGCTCACCGGCTTATGTGTACATGATGATCGAAGCGATGGCGGACGCGGGGGTCTCCGGCGGCATGCCAAGGCCGCAGGCGTACAAGTTCGCGGCGCAGGCCGTGTTAGGGAGCGCCAAGATGGTGCTGGATACTGGAAAACATCCGGGAGAATTGAAGGATATGGTCTGCTCACCGGCTGGGACAACGATCGAAGCGGTGCGTGTGCTGGAAGAGCATGGTTTCCGGAGCGCGATCATTGACGCCATGAAAGTCTGCGAGGAAATGTCGAAAGGAATGTAGGCGGACATGCAGGCCGCTGGGGGACGGATCAAAAACTTCATAGAATTTTTATAATTAATTAGCACTCGACACTTGACTTGGCTAATAACACGTGCTATATTATGAATAGAACAAAGGGAACAAGGGGATGATAAAAATGATGCCCCAACTGCCCTTTCGTTTGGGAAGCTTTATGGAAACGATTCATTTGAAGGAGGAATGAACGATGTTGATGCCTAGTTTATTTGGAGAGGATTTGTTTGATGATTTTTTTGACACACCGTACAGAGGGCTTAACCGGGCTGTTTCCAATGCGCAGGGATTGATGACTACCGATATAAAAGAAAATGGAAACAGTTACGAGATCAGCATGAACCTTCCGGGGGTCAAGAAGGAGGATGTGCAGGCAGAACTGAAAGATGGATACCTTACCGTCCATGCTTCCACCAATACCAGCAATGACACCAAAGATGAAAATGGCAAATATATCCGCAGAGAGCGTTACAGCGGATCCTGCAGCAGAAGCTTTTATGTAGGCGACCATGTCACACAGGAAGACATCAAGGCGAAATTCAGCGATGGCGTGCTGCATTTGGATATTCCAAAGGCAGAAGAAAAACCGGCGGTAGAGACAAAACGGTATATTGCGATCGAGGGATAAAAGCATCAAGGGCTTTATGGGGGGTCCCTATTGGGGGATCCCCTATATTTGTGCATCTATTTCAAATCCGCCTTACCATTCACGGCGCCTCCCCCTCCAAGCCGCAGACCGCCTTCCTTGAAGGCTCTATGCCGCTTCGCGTCATATGTCT
>CAZYVA010000008.1:0-34917 GCA_964650695.1 uncultured Dorea sp.
CACCTGCAAAAGCACGTTGAACACATCCGGGTGCGCTTTTTCCACCTCGTCAAACAGCACGACCGAGTAAGGTTTCCTGCGGACCGCCTCGGTAAGCTGCCCGCCCTCATCGTAGCCGACGTATCCCGGAGGCGCCCCGATCAGGCGGGACACAGAATATTTCTCCATGTACTCACTCATGTCGATACGCACCATATTGTTTTCATCATCAAAAAGCTGCGCCGCCAGCGCCTTTGCAAGCTCTGTCTTCCCTACGCCGGTAGGGCCGAGGAACAAAAATGAACCAATCGGCTTTGTCGGATCCTTGATACCTGCTTTGGAGCGGATGATGGCCTCCGTCACCAGCTCCACGCCCTCATCCTGCCCGATGACCCGCTTATGGAGTTCTTTATCCAGGTTCAGCGTCTTGCTGCGCTCGCTTTCATTGAGCTTAGCCACCGGGATGCCCGTCCAGCGGGATACGATTTTCCCGATCTCTTCCTCCGTCACGCTCTCGTGGACCAGTCTTCTGTCCTCGTCCTTGACCTTCTGTTCCTCCTCCTCAAGCTGCTTTTGCAGTTGCGGAAGCTTCCCGTACTGCAGCTCCGCTGCTTTGTTCAGGTCATACTCATGCTGGGCGCGCTCAATGTCTTTATTCACCTGCTCGATCTCTTCCCGGAGCTTCTGCACACGCTCCACATTGATTTTTTCATTGTCCCACTGGGCTTTCTTTCCCGCAAATTCCTCTTTCAGCTCGGCCAGCTCCTGCTGCAGATGTGAAAGCCGTTCCTGGCTTAACCGGTCATCTTCTTTTTTCAGGGCGGCCTCCTCCATCTGCATGATCTTCCGTCGAAGCTCATCCAGCTCCGCCGGCATGGAATCCAGCTCCGTCTTGATCAAAGCGCATGCCTCATCCACAAGGTCGATCGCCTTATCCGGCAGGAAACGGTCGGAAATATAACGGTCGGAAAGCGTCGCTGCCGCCACAAGCGCGCTGTCCGTGATCTTCACCCCGTGGAAGACTTCATAGCGCTCCTTCAGCCCGCGCAGGATGGAAACCGCGTCCTCCACCGTCGGCTCATCGACCATCACAGGCTGGAAGCGCCGTTCCAGGGCCGCATCTTTCTCGATGTACTGGCGGTATTCATCCAGGGTCGTCGCGCCAATGCAGTGCAGCTCCCCCCTCGCCAGCATCGGTTTCAGCATATTGCCCGCGTCCATCGCGCCGTCCGTCTTGCCCGCGCCGACAATCGTATGCAGCTCGTCGATGAACAGGATGATCCGGCCCTCGCTCTTTTTCACTTCCTCCAGCACGGCTTTCAGGCGCTCCTCAAATTCGCCACGGTATTTTGCCCCGGCAACCAAAGCCCCCATATCCAGTGAAAAAATAGTCTTTTCCTTTAGTCCCTCCGGCACGTCCCCTTTGACGATCCGCTGTGCCAGTCCTTCCACCACGGCCGTTTTCCCGACGCCAGGCTCGCCGATCAGGACCGGGTTGTTTTTCGTCTTGCGGGAAAGGATACGGATGGCATTGCGGATTTCCGCATCCCTGCCGATGACCGGGTCCAGCTTTTGGTCGCTGGCCCTCTCTACCAGGTTGATCCCGTATTTATTCAGCGTATCATAGGTGCTTTCCGGATTGTCGCTCGTGACGCGCTGGTTGCCGCGCACGGTGGACAGCGCCTGCAGGAATCCTTCGCGGGAGATGCCAAGCTCCCGGAAGATTGCTTTCATTTCTTTATTGGCATATTTCAGCATGGATAAAAACAAATGTTCCACGGAAACATACTCATCGCCCATTTGCTTTGCTTCATCCTCGGCATAAATCAGGGCATTGTTCAGATGCTGGCCGACCCTCTGCTGGCCGCCCTGGACTTTTACCAGTTTTTGCAGGGCTTCCTCCGCGCGGCGGACCACGGCGCCGCCGTCAAGCCCCATTTTCTCCATCAGCTTCAAAATCAGGCTGTCGTCCTGCGTCAGCAAAGCATAGAATAAATGCTCCTGCTCAATCTCCTGGTTGCCATACTCCAGGGCGATCCGCTCGCACTCCTGGACCGCTTGCATAGATTTTTGCGTGAATTTATTAATATTCATAACGATGCCCCCTTTGACATGCAACAGTTATCTTGTTCTATTTGGAATATAACACTTGTTGTTAGCCAAGTCAAGGGGTGAGTGCTAATTTTTTAAATTTTCTTCCTGCCCCGTTGCCGCAATCTTACCCTACAGCCAGCCCTTCTTCCCGTATCACATCCACGACCCGGCCTACATATTTCTCGCAGAGTTCATTTGTCTCGGCCTCCACCATGACACGGATCAGCGGCTCCGTACCGCTTTCCCGGACAAGGATCCTGCCATTTTCTCCCAGTTCCTTTGCGGCGTCCTCGACCGCTTTCGTTACCTCCGGGTTCTCACGGACGGTCTTTTTGTCCGCCACCCGGACATTTTTCAGAAGCTGCGGATAAATCTTTACCTCTGCGCACAGCTTTGCAAGGCTCATTTTTTTCTCCAGTATCACTTCCATCACCATGAGGGACGTCAGAAGCCCGTCCCCTGTCGTGGCATGTTTGCTGAAAATGATGTGCCCGCTCTGTTCGCCCCCAAGGCAGAAATCATTGCGCAGCATATTCTCATAGACGTACTTATCGCCCACGGCTGTTTTTTCATATTTCATCCCAATCTTATCGCAGGCTTTGTACAGCCCAAGATTGGACATGATCGTAGTGACGATCGTACCGCCGTTTAACCGGCTCCTTTCCATCAGGTATTTCCCGCAGACATACAAAATCAGATCCCCGTTCACCACATCGCCATTTTCATCCACGGCAATGCAGCGGTCCGCATCCCCGTCAAAGGCAAAGCCGATGTCCAGATGGTTTTCCCGGACGTGCCGCTGCAGCGCCTCAATATGGGTGGAACCACATTCGCGGTTGATATTCGTGCCGTTTGGCTCACAGTGGATGGCGTAGGTTTTCGCGCCCAGCGCGTCATACACGGCTTTTGCGATCATAAACGCACTCCCGTTGGAACAGTCCAGCCCCACTTTCATATCTTCAAAGGAACGGGTGGCAATGGAGATCAAATGCCCGATATAGCGGTTGCGCCCCGCCACATGGTCTACCGTGCGCCCAATATTTTCCCTTTTCGCCAGGGGAAGCTCCGGCAGCTCCCCGTCAATGTAACGCTCGATCTTCTCCTCGATCTCCGCCTCCATCTTCTGGCCCTTGCCGTTGATGATCTTGATCCCATTGTCATAATACGGGTTATGGCTCGCGGAAATCATAATCCCACAGTCAAAGTTTTCCGTCCTCGTCACATAGGACACGCTGGGCGTAGTCGTGACATGCAAAAGATGCGCGTTCGCCCCGGATGCGGTGAGCCCCGCAGACAAGGCATATTCAAACATGTAACTGCTCCTTCGGGTATCCTTCCCAATCACAACCCTGGCTTTGTGTTCCTGCCCGTAATACCAACCCAGATAACGCCCCACCTTAAACGCATGTTCCACGGTCAAGACTTCATTTGCCTCACCACGGAATCCGTCTGTGCCAAAATATTTGCCCATTTTTCATTTTCCTCCCGCCTGAATCCGGACAGCCTATGCCCGCAATTAATGATGGAACAGCCTAAGCCCCGTAAAGCTCATGGCCATGCCGTATTTGTCGCACGCGGCGATCACATCGCTGTCACGGACAGAGCCGCCCGGCTGCGCGACATACTTCACGCCGCTCCTGTGCGCCCGCTCAATATTATCCCCAAATGGGAAAAACGCGTCCGAACCGAGTGACACGCCATCCAGCCTGTCCAGCCACGCGCGCTTGTCTTCTTTTGTGAATACGTCCGGTTTTTCCTTAAAGACCGATGGCCAGGTTTCCTCATTCAAGACGTCCATGTAATCTTCGCCGATGTAGAGGTCAATCGCATTGTCCCGGTCCGCGCGGCGGATGCCGTCCACAAACGGCAGCCCCATCACCTGCGGGGACTGCCTTAGCCACCAGTTGTCCGCTTTGGAACCCGCCAGCCGGGTACAGTGGATGCGCGACTGCTGCCCGGCGCCGATCCCGATCGCCTGTCCGCCCTTGGCAAAACACACGGAATTGGACTGGGTATATTTCAATGTGATCATAGCAATGGCCAGATCCATCTTCGCCTGCTTTGGCAATTCCTTGTTTTCCGTCACGATATTGGCGAAAAACGCGTCGTCAATGTGCAGTTCATTCCTGCCTTGCTGGAACGTGACCCCGAAAACCTCTTTCCGCTCCAAGGGCGCAGGCTCATAATCCGGGTCGATCCGGATCACCGCATAGTTTCCTTTTTTCTTTGCTTTCAAAATCTCCAAAGCCTCCGGCTCATATCCTGGCGCGATCACGCCGTCCGACACTTCGCGCCGGATCAGCTTTGCCGTGTCCACGTCGCAGACATCCGACAAGGAAATAAAATCCCCGAAGGAAGACATCCTGTCCGCCCCCCTCGCCCTCGCGTAAGCGCTTGCCAGCGGGGAAAGCTCCCCCAGATCGTCCACCCAGTAAATCTTTGCCAGCGTCCTATCCAGCGGGAGACCTACCGCCGCCCCGGCGGGCGAAACATGCTTGAAGGACGCCGCCGCCGGAAGATGCGCCGCGCGCTTGAGCTCACGGACAAGCTGCCAGCCATTCAACGCATCCAGGAAATTGATATATCCGGGCCTGCCATTTAACACGGAAACCGGAAGCTCGCCGCCATCCGGCATATAAATTTTAGAAGGTTTCTGGTTGGGGTTGCAGCCATATTTCAATTCCAGTTCTTTCATCGTATATTTCCTTTCATGGTTGGTGTTTATGCGTCCCCTGGCCTCTTTTTGTTCTTGATCCGCGACTCATAGCTGCCCGTGGCAATATCGATATAACGCACAAACAGGGAAACTTTGTTCTCTCCATCCAGGCTCTCCCACAGGCCGTCCGTAAACGCATCGATCTCCCCGGAAACCCCGACCAGCTTCGGCTCCCCTTCAAAGCTCGGCAGCGGGTCCCCGTCATGCTGGTACGTGTGGATGAAATGCCCCTCCCCTGGCGCAGGGTCTTCATAGGCAAAAGTGAAGCGGCAGCACCCGTCCGGGCTGCCATTGCTGCTCTTTATGATAGAGAGGGCATAATTGTATGTTCCATTCTCAATATGCATCACACCGGAAATACGGGGCGTATAATTCGGCGCATCCGGCTCGAACCCACGCGGACGCAGGCATTGCTCGAACGTCATCTGCCGGTCCATGCCCTCATAGATGGTATCGGTCTGATCGCCGTTCGTCACAATGGTTTTGTTGCCCAGTACACGCACGGGTGTGTAAATGATCAGGCTTGGATCGACAAGCTTGGACTCATCGTAAGCCTGCGTGCGGATGCCCTTGCCGTCTTCCACGAAAATCCGGTTACGGCTGTTCTCGCTCCTGCCCATGATAAAATAGGCAGCGATGGCTTTCGCCCCATCCGGGCTTTTCCCCATGATGATCCCCCGGCCGGGGTAAGCGTTTCCTTGCAGTTCCTTTTCGATCGACAACAGTTCCATAGAAATCCTCCTTTATGATTACAGATAATGAGTTGCCCGGCAAATGGGCCGCGATCCACAGTAACACGTTTGTCTATTGGGCCCTGGTATCATCATTCTAAGTATTTACCGCGCAAATGTCAATCTTTAATGATTCACGGGTTCATGATCGTGGAGGATGCCAGGAGGCCGCCCATCCATAAAAACCTGTGCGCCCAGATCCGCAGAGGCTTGTCCGGCCGCACAGGTGGAAAATGTTACATTATGATGGAATATCCGTAACTTTTTTGTTCATTATTCTGCTTGAAGTGTGGATAAACAGAGATTATAATAAACGCAATTTTGGAAAACCTGACTGTAGATAGCATGGCTGCGCCGACGGTCCCTATCCGTATCACGAAAACGTACAACCAAGGTTTAAAAAAATGGAAAAAAGCAAACAGGAACGAGACTATTTGTTCGACAACTGCAAAGCATTCTTGATTTTACTGGTCGTCATCGGCCATTTTATCGAGCCGTGTTATGGCGGCAATACTTTTTTATACTCTCTCAAGTGGTGGATCGTCTCTTTCCATATGCCGGCTTTCATCTTTATCTCCGGCTATTTTTCCAAACGGGAACTGCGCTTTTGTGAGCTGATCCGCCGTTTTCTGGTTCCTTATGTTGTATATGAGTGTATCTACTACCTGGTATACACCCTGATCGGGAAGGAAACGAAGCTTTACCTCCTGTACCCTAAGTTTTCCCTCTGGTATTTGCTGGCGCTTTTTGCCTGGCGCTTTGCTACCCCTTATGTCAGGCGGATCCCCTGCCACATGGCGTTTACCATCGCCGCAGGGCTTCTCATCGGCTGCTCGGATATGAAAGACAACTTTTTAAGCCTGCCAAGGATCCTGGTGTTTTATCCATTCTTTCTGGCCGGCGTCCACTTTACGGAAAGCTCCCTGCAAAAACTGAAGAGTTCTATCCCCAAACTGCAGGCGGCAGGCGCTGCGTTGGGGGCGTCTGTTTTGGTATTGTTGTTTTCTGAATATTCCAATAGCACCCCCAGGATTTTTTACGGGCGGTACAATTACGCTTCCTTGCATCAAAGCATCCCGGAAGGAATGCTTTGCCGCTTGTGCTGTTACCTTGCCGGGTTTGTGATGACACTTGCGCTCCTGCTTCTGATGTACGGGCGCAGATGCTTCTGCTCCTATATCGGCACAAGGACAATGGCCATCTACATCTTCCACGGTTTGGTTTATTCCGTTTTGAAGGAATGTACCCCGGCGCTTGAAAATGTCGATACCGGCGTGGAAACGCTGATATTATTGGCCGGCTGCGTCTGCCTTACGGCAGTGTTCTCCGCCCCGGCTTTTACCGCGTTTACCAGCCGGATTTCCCGCTTCCATATGCCTGCGGCTTTGACGCACATAAAAAAACCGTCGGATCCCTCAATATGTACGAAGCGTGTCCTGTGAATCGTCCGAAGTATTCTCGATGTCCCGTATGACAATCGGGTATGCCGCGCCGCTTTCTGTCTGCACCATCACCCGCTCGCCCGTCTTTTTCCCGATGATCGCCTTTCCGATCGGGGATTCAATACTGATAAGCCCTTGCAGGGAATTCCCCCTGATGCTGGTAACCAAACGGTAGGTTTCTTCCTCACCATCCTCCTCAAAATATACCGTCACCGTATTGTTGATCCCGACTTCATCATCCTTTGATTGGTCTGAGACAATTTTTGCGTGCTTTAACATTTTTTCCAGATAACGGATGCGGCTTTCATTCCGGTTTTTGTCCTGCTTTGCCGCCTTATACTCAAAATTCTCACTCAAATCGCCCTGCGCACGCGCCTCTTTCACCGCTTCCAGCTCTTTTTTGCGCACGACTATCTTGCGGTATTCAATCTCTTCTTTGATTTTCCGTACATCACTGTGCGTAAGCTGCTCTGCCATCTTTATCCCCCCTCTCCAAATGAATACCTCCTATTATAGCGCAGCCTCCGCGAAAAAGCCAGAAGCCCTTATAAATATTTACCGCCTGCTTTGCAGTCCGGCTGGAAACAGATACACGGCCTCTTACGTGCAAGCACGGCGCGTCTGTATCTCGATGTCCCATTGACCGTGGATCGTAACGAAAAATTAAATATTCCTAAAACCGGGACATAAAGCCCCTCCGTATGGTATACTAATCCTGCTATACAGCAACGCTTTATAATAAGGGGACAGCCACTATGGAAAATGCAATAAAAAACTATGAAAACGTTGATAGTTGGAAGACGATTATGTTTCTTTACAATTCTGCCTTGAAGGAGGTCGGGACCAAGCTGGAGATTTTGAATGATGAATTCCAGCATGTCCACCAATACAATCCTATTGAACACATCAAGACCCGGATCAAATCGCCGGAAAGCATTGTAAAAAAGCTCAGGCATTACGGGTATGAGACGTCCATTGAAAATATGGTGAAATATGTCAATGACATCGCGGGCGTCCGCCTGATCTGCTCCTTTTCCTCCGATATTTACCGCCTGGCAGGGATGATCGGGAACCAAAGCGACCTGAAAGTGCTTTCCATCAAGGATTACATCAAGCATCCGAAAAAAAACGGCTATAAGAGCTACCACATGCTTGTTTCCGTCCCTATTTTTTTGTCGGACAGCGTCGTAGACACAAAGGTGGAGATCCAGATCCGGACCATCGCTATGGATTTCTGGGCAAGCCTGGAACATAAAATTTATTATAAATTCGAGGGGGACGCCCCCGAATACATCAGCAGGGAACTGCGGGAATGCGCCGATATGGTTTCTACCCTGGACGAGAAAATGCTTTCTTTAAATGAAGCCATCATAAAAGTCGCCGGTGAAAAAGAGGAAACAAATAAATATGTGGAACACACCGAGGAACTCATGACCCTACCGCCCACGAAGCGAGACGATCCCACCCAAGGAGGGCAGCCATGAACTATGAGGAAGTGATCCTGGGAGAACCACTGATCGCATGGTATCAGGAACACAAACGGGCGCTTCCATGGCGGATGCAGACGGATCCATACCGGATCTGGGTTTCGGAGATCATGCTGCAGCAGACGCGGGCGGAAACTGCCATAGCCTATTACGAACGGTTCGTGCGGGAACTCCCAACGATCCAGGATCTGGCAAAAGCCCCGGAAGATAAGCTTTTCAAATTATGGGAAGGGCTGGGCTACTACAACCGGGTGCGGAATATGAAAAAAGCCGCCATACAGATCATGGTTGACTACGACGGGATATTTCCTGGAACCTTCGAAGAAATCCGTTCACTGAAAGGAATTGGCAGCTATACCGCAGGGGCGGTCAGCTCGATCGCGTTCGGCATCCCAAAACCAGCGGTAGACGGGAATGTACTGCGCGTCATTGCCCGCCTGACAGGAAATGGCGCGGATATCAAAAAGCAAAGCACAAGAAAGGAAATCGAACGATCTCTGGAGAAAGTGATCGTTAAATACGCCGCTGGCGACTTCAACCAGGCGTTGATGGAACTGGGGGCGCTCGTTTGCATCCCAAACGGGCAGCCAAAATGCACGGAATGCCCGCTTGCGCTGCTCTGCATTGCCAGGAAAGAAGGGCGTACCCTTGAACTCCCTGTCAAAACAAAGGCAAAAGCGCGCCGGATAGAAGAAAGAACCGTCCTCGTATTCAAGGACGGAGAAACGGTCGCCATCGCCAAACGGAAGCAAAAGGGGCTTCTTGCCGGACTGTATGAACTTCCAAACGTGGAACGCCACCTTTCTATGGACGAAGTAGCCGCATACTGTAAGGACATCGGCCTGATGCCGGTCTATATCAAAAGCCTGCCCGATGCCAGGCACATTTTCAGCCATGTAGAATGGCACATGAAGGGGTATCTTGTAAAGGTTGACGAGTTCGAAAAAACAAACAAGAAAGATTTCCTGTTTGTCCCTCCCGCCGCCATCCGGGAGAAATACCCGATCCCTTCCGCATTTGACGCTTATATGCCCGCAGCTTCGCCCAGCCGCGAAAGCACCCCGCACACAGCCAAAACGGAAGAAACCTCGTCCTCGTCCGCCATCAGGTCGCGTGCTTGACGGGACAGGCTTCCCGTTCTTCTGCCGTACTGCTGTATACTGCCGGGTAAATGGCGCAGGCAAGCGCAAAAGCAGCCGCCACATCGGTAACCGAATGCTGTTTTAAAAACATCGTGGAAAGAATAATCAATCCCGCAAGCGCGGTACACATCCATTGGATATTCCTGTGCTTTTTCAGTTCTTCACTCTGGCAGACCGCAATTGCGATGCCGATGGAATTGAAAACATGGATACTCGGTAATACGTTTGTCGGGGTATCGACCTTATACAGGAACTTTACCATATCCACAAAAATATTGTCCCCCAGGACGGCAGCCGGGCGCAGATCCAGCCCATTCGGGAAAACGGTGCTGATAACAAGAAACGCCGTCATTCCGGTAATCAGGAAAGCAACAAGCCGGTAAAATCCCTTCTTGTCCGTAAAAAAGAAGTACAAAACCCCCCCGATCATAAAAGGAAACCAAAGATAATAAGGAATGATAAAATACTCTACAAACGGAATATAATTGTCCAATGGGGAATGGATGATATAGTAATGCCGCACAGCACGGTTCTCCAGCCACCGAAACCATGGCATATAGATAAAACCGTACAAAAATACCCATGCGTGTTTATATTTTTGAAAGCAATCTTTCAGCCTTCCTTTGCTATGCATAAGATCCCTGCCCCCATTTTCGTAGCCTTTGTTTGATTTTACCATCATAACACCCAAATCACAAGAGGCTTTCTGAATCCTTAATAATTTAATAATAAAGTTTTTCTTTTTCAAAAATTGAAATGGGGCCTTACGCTCCTTAATATTCAATCCCTTTCCTCGCTGGCAGCCCGTTGTCATACGGGTGCTTGATTTTCCTCATCTCGGTCGCGTAATCCGCCAGCCTAAGGATTTGTCCTGACGCCTCATGCCCGGTCAGGATCACTTCCAGGCGCCGCGGTTTCTGTTCCAGGAAGCGGACCAGCCGGGCCTCGTCCAGCACGCCCAGGCGGACGGCGCACAGGCTTTCATCTAAAAGCAGGACGTCGTAGCCGCCGCAGCTTTCCGCGATTTTCTCAAGTATCCCTTCATTGTACTGCCTCAGCTTCTTTTTTTCCGCGTCACTCATCTGGCTGCAGAATTTGACGGAATCTTTTCCGGCCAGGCAGGTAATCTCCGGAATCTTTTCCAGCGCTTTGCGCTCACCGGAAGAATTGTCCTTCAAAAACTGGTGCAGGAGCACACGAAGCCCGCTTCCTGCCGCCCGGAAAGCCTGCCCCATTGCCGCCGTGGTCTTCCCTTTTCCATAGCCATAATATACATGGATTTTCCCGTTTTCCATCCGCTTACACCTCCCGTTTCATATCCCCCATCTGGCGCCCGCTTTTCCACCTCATAAATCCGGAGATCCCTAAGGTGACCGCCGCCGGAAGTATGAACGGGTCAGGCAAAAAGATTCCCTTTACTTTATGAGAATGAATCGTTATACTGCTATTATACCTATTAACGTGCGGATTTGCCAGCATTATCGAGGATATATTATGCACGCCCACGCCAAGGTATAGGGACCCTTTATTGCGCGGGCGGGTATCGCCGCCTGTCCCAGAAAATCCGTATGCATGTTCCGTGTATCGGCCATGCAAGGAAGCCAGGAGGATTGAAAAGATTATGTTCCGCCTATGGGCAAGAGAAATCAAAGACAACCATTTACTCCGTGACACCGTGGTCTGTGACGGCAGCAGCGACACGCGTACCCATAAAGTGTTCCATGCGCTGGAAACCATCTGCTATGAGTTTGACCTGAGCAAGCCCATCTGGCTTGATTCCACCGCCGGGGAATTTAAAAGGCTTGCGAAAGCCCGGTTTTACCAGGACAATTTTGTGGACGCTATCGATTTTGATTATCTGGAAATCCAGGTGATTGAAGAGGATTAGGATTTTTGCGCATTTTGCTTACCATCCACGGCCCCCTGCAAGCCACAGGACCGCTTTTTTGAAAGCGATAGGCCGCTTTGCGTCATATGCCTGAAGGCTGTAGGGGAGGTTCAAAACGTAAGGAGGAAACGATGTTAAAACCCCCGGGGCTATCGATCCAGTTTTTAAAAAAAGAAGCTTACACAGGTTCGTTTTCCGGCAAGCGGTATTACCTTGCCAAATCCGGGGACGCGCTTGCGGCGTGCGCCTACCCGGAGCCATGGTGCTATGAAAAAACACCGGAAGAGCACAAAGTCCGAAAGGATTTCCCTTTCACACCCGACGGGCTTTCTGATGCCTTAAAATGGCTCGAAGACGTGCCGCTGGCCGCGGGAAACCATCCTTAGCCTTCCGTCACTTTTTCATCTTCGGCTCAAAAACCAGTGACGCCAGGTAGCCGAAAATAAGGGCCGCCGACAGGCCCGCCGCGCTGGAGCGGAACCCGCCCAGGAATATCCCGATAAAGCCTTCTTTGTCCACCGCTTCCCGGACGCCTTTCCACAAAAGATTGCCAAACCCCGTCAGCGGGACGCTTGCGCCTGCGCCGGCAAACTCCTGGAAAGGCTCATAGATCTGGCATGCGCCCAATACCGCGCCCGTACAGACGAGCAGCACCATGATCCGCCCCGGCATCAGCTTTGTGCGGTCCACCAGTATCTGGACAAGGGCGCAGATCAGCCCTCCCACCCAAAAAGCATGTATATATGACATTCTGACATCCCTCCTCTTTGCCTCACCCAAACCTTCTAAGGAACCGTCCCTAACAATGCTCAAACACGATCGCGTGCGCAATCCCTGGGACGCTCGCCCCCTCGTTAAAGCTGACCGTAGACATCAAAGCGCCTGTCGGCACAAACAGCACCCGTCCCCATTCCCCCGTACTCAGCTTCGGCAAGATGTACGCAGATAAAGTGATGGCCGCACAGCCGCACCCACTGCCCCCGGCATGGGTATCCTGCGTGGACTGGTCGTAGATCAGGATCCCACAGTCCGCATGGTTCTGTTTTATATCAATGTCTTTCCCTCTCATCAGGTCAAACAGGATACTCTGCCCGACGTACCCCAGATCTCCGGTGAAAATCCGGTCGTAATCCGTTGGCGTGCGCCTGAAATCACGGAAATGGGTTTCGATCGTGTCCGCCGCCGCAGGCGCCATGCAAGCGCCCATATTCCTGGAATCTTTCAGCCCGTAATCCACCACTTTCCCAATCGTCGCCCCTGTGATGCGGACAGGGCTCCTCCGCTTCCCGATCAGGAACGCGCCGCTTCCGGTTACGGTCCACTGCGCAGACAAAGGTCTCTGGTTCGCGTAGCTTAGCGGAAAACGGAATTCCTTCTCCGCGCTTCCAAAATGGCTGGAAGTGACCGCAAGCATCTGTTCCCCATAGCCGCCTGCCACGCCCATAGCGGCCAGGGCAATCGCCTCCGCGCAGGTGGAACACGCGCCAAACAACCCAAACAACGGTATCGCAAACTGCCCGGTGCCTAAAGCGGTCGCGATCCCCTGGCGGAGCAGGTCGCCGCCGTACAGGAAACGGACTTCCCCAGGCTCTACGCCCGCCTTGCCCAACACCGTTTTGCATGCTTCGACCTGCATCGCGCTCTCCGCTTCCTCCCATGTATCCTGGCCGCACAGATCGTCCGTTTCCACTATATCAAACATGCTCCCTAACGGCCCTTCCCCTTCTTTTTTCCCCGCTACCGAAGCGCTTTCGATCAAATATGGAGCCTCCGCAAAGGAAATGCTCTGTTTTCCGGCCGCCTGATCTTCCATAGACATAAAAAATCCCCCCGCTTATCCGCTTAATCCTACGGATAGTATGAGGGTATTTCCCGGATTTTATACCGGCATCCCGGCATTTTCTTGTGAAAAACATATGGATCCCTTTTAAAGGAACCCTGTTCCCTGTTTATATGTCATATAAATACGCTCTGTGTGCCCTGCCGTATCGATCCCTGGGACAAGGGCAACCGTGTACTTTGAAAACGGCACTTTCGCACTGCCCATCGTCACTTCAAAATATTCTTCTTTTTTCAGCTCCTTCAGGACAGAAAGGGACATATGACGGATCCATGTCTCCTTGTCCGGCTCCGCAATGTTTTCCTCCGCGAAGCCTTTTTCTATCCTCTCATACCCAATCTGCCTTCCTGTAAACTCCGGATAAAAAAGCTCCTGGAGTACGACGACCGTTGCGCTGCCTGCGTTGATCTCCCAGCAGCCGTCCGTAAAAAACGCCTGGCTCATAAATAACGGATGGTTGTATTCCCACAGCCCGGTTTCCTTTTCCCACTCGGTAAGGCCATACCCCATCTCGCTGTGAAGCTCTATTTTCAGTTCCTGTCCCGCGTCTTCTTTTCGCTGGGCGCGCGTTGCCAAATCCGTGAAGGAAGCAAGGGTGCGGTATAGCTGCCCACTCTCAAACGGTTTGGAAATATGGGCGTCCATCCCCACCGTCAGGCAATTCCGGACATCCTCCTCCATCGTGTTTGCGGTCAGGGCAACGATCGGAACCGTCAAAGCGTCCGGGCGGTCCATCATACGGATCTCCTTTGTCGCTTCCAGGCCGCTCTTCACCGGCATCATGACGTCCATGAAAATCAAGTCGAAATCCCCCTGGCCGGAATCCTTAAAAACATCAACCGCCACTTGCCCGTTGTCCGCACGGGTGACGGATACGCCTGCTTCCTCCAGCATGACGCCCGCAATCTCCGCATTTAAATCATTGTCCTCCGCCAGCAGGACACGCAGCCCGGCTATCTTGCCCAGATCAACTTTTTCTTCGATCTTCCCAAATCTGGGCCTGCGGTTGATCTGGATAGGGAGAATGACCGTAAACTTGCTCCCTTTCCCAAGCTTGCTCTCCACCTCGATCGTCCCGTTCAGGATATTCACCAGTTTTTTCACAATCGTAAGACCCAGCCCCGTCCCTCTGTAATGCGTCCGGGAATCAAGGTTTTCCTGGGTAAACGGGTCGAAAACCTGCTTGCAGAACTCTTCGCTCATACCGATGCCGGTATCCTCCACGATCAAGCGGTATACGCCTTTATTCCCTTCCGCCGAGATCTCGTCCACAAAAATAGATACCGTGCCATTCGGCTTGTTGTATTTCACCGCGTTGGTAACGATATTCACAAAAATCTGGCGGATATACTGCTGGCTCCCAAGCAAATACGGATGCTCGATCTTTTGTTTGCTGGCGACCGTCATATGGATGTTATTGAACCGGGCTAAAGGGATCAGCATCTCCATACAGCCCGCAAGCAGCTCATTGAGGTCAAAATACTCGTAAGACGGTTCTATATTGCCGTCTTCTAATTTATTCATATCCAAAACATCATTGACTAAAAGGAGAAGCTGGCTGGCCGACATACGGATTTTTTCAAAACATTCGTGGACGAACTCCGGATTGTTCTTATTTTTTTCCGCAATCTCCAGCATCCCCATGATGCCATTCAAAGGCGTCTTGATATCATGGGACATTCTGGAGAGAAATTCATTTTTTACCCGTTTGGCCCGGTCTGCCTCATCAACCGCTACTTTCAGCGCCTGGTGGTACCGGCGGACCAATTCTGCTTCGTCTGCTTTCCCATTCTCACCTGCAAAGGGCTGAGCCATCTGTAAGCTGCTTTCTTTTTCCACTTTTTTACAGCTCCTCTCCGTGGTATTTATAATATACCACAATCTGTCTTGAGATGTAAATAAGCTGACGATACCAAGTTTATTTATAAGTGCCGGTCCACGGTCGGGAATGCCCATTATAATGGCATCTTCGGGGGACGTCAATCCGCCATGGATGGAAACAAAGACAGGTCTGTATGCGGGATAAAGCTCGCCGCGACAAATTCTTCCATATACCCCGGTGTGGTGGACAGTTCAATATACGTCATGTTCCTGGCGATCTCGTAAACCTTGCGCTCCGCTTCCCCGGAAAGGAGCATCGCGTAAGCGCCTGTCAGCGAGGAATTCCCTATATAGTGGAATTTTTCCAGCGGTATATCCGGGAACATCCCTATGGACACGGCATTTTTCATATTGATCCCGCTTCCTATGCCCCCGGCCACATAAACATCATCGATCATGGAAACGTCAAAGCCCAGATAGGAGAGCAGTGTCTGGATGCCGGAAAAAATGGCTGCTTTCGCCCGGATGAAGTTGTCGATGTCCACCTCCGTGATCTCGATATCCTTCACGGAGCCGGCATCCTCCCGGAACGCCACAACGTAGCTGCCCATTCCGTATTTATCATGGCGGATCCTTTCTCCCTGCCGGATAAATTTCCCCTTGGGGCTGATCATCTTGCAGCGGAAAAGCTCGCTGATGAGGTCGATCAGGCCCGAACCGCACAGCCCCACCGGCTTGGCGCCTGCCCCGCCTATCACGGTAAACTCCGGCGTCATGCTCGCTTCGTCTATCCGGCAGGCTTCAACCGCCCCATCGGTCGCCCTCATCCCACAGCTAATCTCACCGCCCTCGAAGGCCGGTCCCGCGGAGCAGGCACAGCTTGTAAAGAAATCGGAATTCCCAAACACGATCTCCCCGTTCGTCCCAAGGTCGATAAACAACGAGTATTCCTCCCTGTTCCAGATCAGGCTTGCAAACGTCCCCGCCGTGATATCGCCGCCTACATAGCTCCCGATATTGGGGGCAATGATGATGTGCGCGTCCCGGTTGATCCTTACGCCAATGTCATTCGCAAAAAGCGCGTTCGTCTTAAAGAACGCCGGTATATAGGGCTCCGTCCGCAAAGGCTCCGCATTGATCCCCGCAAACAGATGGTTCATAGTCGTATTCGCGCCCACGCTCATCCGGTAAATCTGTTCCGGGCGGATGCCGCAGCTTTCGCACATCGTATCGATGAGGGGATTGATGGTTTCACGGATCACCGCGTCCTGCAGCGCTTTCTGCCCGCCCGGTTTCCTGGATTCGATAATCCGGTTGATGACATCCGCGCCGTAGCGGATCTGGCCGTTCCCGGCCGTGGCTTTCGCCAGTATCTCTCCGTTCAGCATATCAATGATAAGGGCGGAAACGGTTGTCGTTCCGATATCCACCACAAGCCCCCCGGCTCTTACCTGCTGTTTTTTCCCGAAAATGTCGTAGACAAATACATCCCGCTTTGTCTTTCTTACCAAGCACTGCACGTCAAAATCATACGCCCGGAGCTTATCCGGCAGCTCCTTCAGCACAGTATAAGGAACCCGGACATACGAAATCCCGGATGCCGCCGCCACCGCCCGTTCCAGGCGTTCCACGTCCGGCATCGTATCTTCCAGGGTCGGGACGTCCATGGAAACCGGAAGAAGCTCCAGGCTGTTTTTCAACGCAATACCCGCTTTTTCCATATTCGTTTTCATCGAACGGAAGATTTTGACCTCTCCCTCGGAGCTTAAATCAGCCGCTTTCATCCGGCTCTTGTAAGCGGAAGCAATGTCCGGCACCAGTACCCGGACGTCCGACACCGGACGGCTTACGCAGGCCAGCCGCCATCCCTCGGCGTATTCACTTTCCGACAGATGCCGCGTCCTCTGCGAGTCCAAATCGCCCTCCAGGAGCTTTACCCTGCATTTCCCACATGCCGCGTTCCCTGAACAGGGCGCGTCTATCGCGACGTTGACTTTCCGCGCGGCCTCCAGGACGCTCTCGCCCGGATGCACGTAAGCGTCCGTGCAGCCGCCGTCTTCAAATTGAAACTGTATCTGAAACATCGGATCCTCCCTAATAAAACCGCTTTTTCCAGCCAATTACATTTTAAAGCTCAAGGTATGAATCCGCATAAAGCGTCGCATTCCTGATAACGTCGCAGGACTTGATCGTTTCCATCAGGCGCAGGTCGTTGGGGTTCACGATTGCGGAAGTCATGCCCTTCATCATCGCCATGGCAACCATCGCGGAATCCATGATCGGGCGGATGGTTTTCGGCATCCCGTTGGAATTGTTGGAAAGGCCGCCGGTAGATTTCAGCCCCATGTCCGTGAGGTCGCCGATAAAATTCAGGACGTCCATCTGCTTATCCTGCATACCTTTGATGACAACAAAGAGCGGGTCAAACCACATGTCCTCTTCCGTAAGGCCAAGCGAAAGGCCCCTTTCCATCAGCGTTGTGCAGTAACCCATGCGTTCGTCATTGTCAGCCGCGATCCCTTCGCCGTTGCACAGGCAGATAACAATCGCGTCATTCGCCGCCGCCAGGTCGATATTGTCAATACGGCCCGCCGCATCCGCGGAATTGATGACTGGCTTGCCCTTGCTGCGGTTGTATACGGAAATACCTGCCTCGATCGCCGCTTTGTTGGAGGTGTCCAGGGCCAGCGGTACATTGTCAAAATTCTCCTGCAGAAGCTTTACCGCCCATTTCATAAGGTCTTCGCCGTAACCCTCCGCAGGACCGATATTGACGTCCAGATATGTCGCCCCGGCATCCAATTGGGCTTTTGCCCTTTTTAAGATCGGTTCCGGATCCCTTTCCAGAAACGCTTTATTAACCGTGGGCGCTGTAGTAGAAAGCCTTTCCCCTATCACAATAAATTTATCCATTTTTTTCCTCCTCTATATTCTGTTTTGTTGCTATTTGCGGCGCAGAAAGCCGCCCATAGTAACCCCGTCTTTACCCTGCGGCCTGCAGGTCCCTCATAAATTTCACAAGCTGTACCGCTTCCGTCGGCCCGACAATGATCTTCCACCCCGGAAGCTTTGCCTCCAAATCGCCCTTTAAGACCGCCACTTTTCCGGGCAGGACAAGCGTGCGGTTCTTAATTTTTTTCTCCACATCATATTCCTGGATGAACTTCGCAATCGTCCCCGCCGAAAACTTCCCGGCTGCCCAGGATGTCAGGACGGAAAGCCCGCCCGCGTCGGAAATGAGAAGCGTGCATGGCACGCCCGAACGCTCCAGTTCCCCGGAGACCAGGAAGTAAGTAAGCGCGAAATCTACTGTCGTCAGGCAGATCGCATTCTCATCGCCGCCATTGATGGGGTAAATGCCCGGATCGATCCTTGGCGCTTTCTGTGGATCCGTGAAAAGGTTCTGGCGCAGGCCATAGAGCGGAAGCGCCTGCGCATAGGACATTTCATCCAGAATGACGACCGAGCCATACTTCATGGTAAACAACGCCGCAAGGGCCGTTGCCTTGTGGGCGTCCCCGCCGGCAAGCTTCCCGGCATTCACGATCGTGGGATACCCGGCTGTCCTGTCCGGGTTCTTATCCAGGCACGCCCTGCGCAGAAGCACAGCATTCGCAAAGGCTTCTTTTACTGAAGATGTGCCTACGTCTATTATCAGGTTTTTATTCCCAAGCTTCTCCACAGCCGCCACCGTATCATAGATCTCATCCACATCAGCGCCTGTAACGCCGAGGATAGCGCCCGCCCCGGACGCCAGTTTGTTCATAGCTTCATAATTGGAAGCATCCGCCCCGCAGAGTACCGGCTTCGTGTCCTTGACCGCTTCAAGAGCGGCTGCGGCGGCAGCCTCATCCTTCACATTCAGGATCAGCGCCCGCTTTGTATCCGCCGCCTTTTTCGCAAGCGCGGCATAGCTTTCCGGTGAAGCCCCATCCGTATGGTCCACAGCGACAAATTCCACATACATCCGGTCGCCGATACGCTCATAATCGATCTTCGCCATATCGGAAAGGATCTGTTCCACCTTCGCCTCATCCATTGCCGTTGACACAGAAACCGCATACCTTGTCTTATTCACAAAGGTCTTTTCATGGCGGTACAGCACCGTCTCGCCCCCAAGCTTGAACGCGCCGCCGGCAGTATCATTTTTGTTGTCGGCAAATGGTTTTTTCCCGATCTCTATCGTCTTCATGGGCGGAGCGGAAGCCTCGGAAAGCTGGGCGACGGCTTCATCGCTCATATACGGGCATTTATCAACCTTGATCGCGCCCTGCGCGACCTTCATGGAAAAAGCCATGCAGGTCGGAAGCCCGCATTCTTTGCAGTTTTTCTTAGGTGTCAATTTAAATATCTGAATACCAGTCAATGCCATTTCCTTACCCTCCCCTCTATACCAATTCCTGTATGAATGAAGACACAACAGAAATGGATTCCGGATGCTTGAGGATCACCGCATCGGAACCGCTTACCAGGCAGGCAACGGCCGTTGTGATCTCCATATCGACAGCACGGGGCTCTACCTCTCCCCATTCCGGCACGTCCTCGATGGGCGCTGACGACTCCTTTACGCTCCAGGTCTCATCAGCCACCGGGGTAATGATCGGCATCAGCAGGGACTCATCATTCTGGCCCAGGGCCGCGCCGCGTACCCGGTCAAGAGTGGAAATGCAATAATCAAATCCATAGCCTGCGGCTGCCGAGCCGACGTTCATGACAACTTTGCCAGTATCTACGCCCAACTGCTTGATCAATACGTTTAGCTGCTTAGCCAGGTTAATGTCCACTGCGGATTCCGCCCCAACCACGTTGCGGTAAGCCTGCACCGCCGACATCGCGATCGTTTTGTAGTTTTCTTCCTTTGCGGACATCAGGAGTGCGCTTTTCCCTTCCAGCACTTCTGCGGCTTTTGACAGAAGCTCGGAATCCTTCTCCACATTCTTGCAGCCCTCTACGACAAGCGGGAAATCGATCTCATCCGCAACACTCTTTACAAATGCGGCCAGTTCCTCTACGGATTTGTTCGCGCCGCTCGGATCGCCGCCCGAAAGCCTAAGGACAAGGAAGTCCACGCCGTCAAAAGTGACCGCTTTCTTTGCCATATCCAACGCCGTCTCGCAGCCTTCATAATATTTCCTGATACATTCCGGCTCATCTGCAAGCCCCATGTCCGAAATCTCCACCCCTACTTTTGCCGTGTTCGTCGTTGGGGCGTCGAATGTATAAAATGGATAGGTGCTTGCGCCGCCCAGGACCGTTCTTTTCTCCCCGGCTCCAAGTTCAACACTGCGTACCGCAGTGTTGAACTTTTGTAGTTTCTTATTTAAAGGCATTTCCTGTAACCTCCTGTTCTTACATCATCGGATCCATCGCAAGCGCCGGATGGCCTTTTTCTGTCAGGAAATCCATCAGGCTTTCCGGATCCTGCGATACCGTCTCATCCGCCACCATATCTGTAAAGTTCTCGATTCCGTACAGGTCTTTTGCGGTCTGGTTCAGCCTTGTGGAAACCTGGTCTTTCAGATCCTTCGGCATCCAGACGATCCGCTCAATCCCGCCTTCTGCTTTCATGAATTTCTTGGATGCGATGAAGTGTTTCCCATGCCCCATAAATCCTGGCGTCTGCACACCGCCGCCGGTCATGGACGCAAGCTCCGGGAATGTCATGCCCAAAGGCGTCAGCCCCGCATACTCACGGTTTACGATGATCACACCGTTGGACATCGGCTCAATCCCACAGATACATTCAAAACATCCGCAGGACGTCATGGGCTTTTCCATGATGGAATAGAGTGATACGTCTTCCAGCGCGCCATTGGAATATTTCTTTACTGCCTCGTTGACGTCTTCGTATTCTCCGATCCGCTCGTCAATGGGGCGTTCCTTCGTGATAACCTGGCATGGCCCGGTCGGCTCCAGCTCGTTCGTAGCCTTTGCATCCAGCCAGGAGACAGCCCCGCAAAGCCCTAAGCGCTCCGGGGTCACGACGCACACATGGCTCGGCGAGAACGCCTGGCACATGATACAGCTATAATATACATCCACCGATTCATCCGTCAGGGACTCCAGCCTTTCATCCCTCTTATTGAAGATCGGGACCGCCACCTCATAACGCAGCTTTTTCACTGTCTCAGGAACTGTGATGATCTTCACCTGGCACTTGTCCACGACCGCCTCGTAGTCCGCCTTTACTTTCGCGTAAAGCACTTCCCCGATATGTTTCAGCCGGAAACCGGCTTCATAGGCCGCCTCGCTGATACGGATACGGATCATATCCCTCTGTCCGGTATGCATCACGCCTTCGATACAGTTGATATAGCTGTGGAATTTTCTCTCAAAAACAGCCTCAAAGTCGGGCTGCATATGCTTCCCGCCCACTTCTACGATATAAGCGATGCTGTGTTTGCTGCCTTTCTCAAACTCATCCAGATCCGGCCCAACGATCTCGATCTTATGGTCTTCGATCTCTGAAACATCCGCGCTTTTCACCAGCTCAAAACAATCAACCCTTGATCCGTCAAATTCCACCTGCATCTGTTTCTTTCTTACGATCTCCCCTTCGAAAGCAGAAGCAAACGCGATCGGGATATCGATCTTCGTGATTTTGATCTTGATATTGCGGGCTTCCAGGGAAACCGCGTTCATCTTGGAAATATCTTCCTCAAGGATCAATGCATCCGGAACCTGGTCGCAGCCCGGATCGTTCGTGATGACCGGGAAGCCAAGGGCGATCGCGCCCGCGCCGCAGGTAACCACAACATCATCCAGAGGCCCGAACGCATTGACGAAAGCCGGGACTCTTTCTTTTGTGTAAGCCATAAGCCCAGCCGCGTCCCCCGGCTTCACATTGCCGAAAATCAACGCCGCGCGGATGGCTACGGATACGACATGGATGACGGATGTGACGTCTTTCCCAAGAGGGATCACGCGGACGCCCGCTCCCATCGTCACGCCTTTCTCCACGCACTGGTCGATGCATTCCCCGACCAGGGTAACCAAAAGCCCCTGCGCCTGGTAGCTTTTAACAAGATCCGCCGCGTCAGCCGCTGTCGGGGCCTTCCCCAGAACGACCGCGACACCTGGAATATCTCCCGTAACAAGCGGAACGCCCAACTGACGGATCACCGCGTCCGGCAAGTGTCCTGAACAGGGTTCACTGTACGGTTCCGCTCCGTCCATGTATTTGAGGACCTCGATAAATTCCGCGCAAAGGGCCGTAGCCACACCGCTCATCAGCAGGTCGTTCAGCTCTTCTTTCCGGGTCATCAGCGTCTTGACGACCCCCAGCGCTTCTTTCAGCCCGCCAAGATTTTTTACCTTCACGCCCGTCACCGCGTAATAGCAGGGCAGGCTGTAGCCCGTACCCGGAAAAGAAATCTCTTTATCCGCCCCCTGCTTCGCGATCGCATCGTCTACCGCCTGCACTGTCAGGCCGTAAACCGCATCGTTCCCTCCAAATACTCTTGTAAATAATGACATCCTTCTACCTCCTTTTCCTTTGCTGAAGCTCTGCTGGAATACAGCATCGGTCTTCTTCCTGCCCAAACCCGCAGAGCCCCGCCGTCTTGATTGGATTACAAATCCAGCATCTTTTCCGCCGCTTCTATAAACGCTGACCGGACCGGGGAGTCCCCGCTGAGGGAGGGCGCCGTTGCCTTCCCCTCGCAGTCCAGCTCATATACTTCCTCGCTGTGCGGCACGATGCCGATCAGGTCAAGCCCCTGTTTTTGGATCTCTTCCGCCACGCCCGCCGCCAGCTTCCCATCAGGCGCCCTGTTGACGATCAGCCCGATGGCTTTCGGCTTAAGGCCGCATTCGTCTACGAGCCCGGCAATCCTGCCAACGGCCTGGATCCCACGCCTGGAGCAGTCGCTCACCAGTATCATGGCGTCCACATGGGGCAGGATCCCCCGGCTGATATGCTCCATGCCGGCTTCATTGTCCACGACAATATACTCATAATTCCCTGAAAGCTTCGCTATCTGCGCCGAGAGAAGACCGTTCACGAAACAATAACACCCAGAGCCTTGCGTCCTGCCCATGACCACCATATCATAGTCGTCCTCCTCGACCAGCGCCGATTCCAGGCGGAACGAAAGATAATCCTGCTTGGACATCCCCTTTGGGATCGGGCTTGGCTCCATCATCTCCGCCCGTGCGACCGATTCCCTTATATCGCCAATGGTCTCCTCTACCTCAACGCCTAAAACCTCGTTCAGGTTCGAGTTTGCATCTGCATCCACCGCAAGGATGGGGCCCTTCCTCGTCCCGCATAAATGCTGTATCAGCAAGCCGCAGAGCGTTGTCTTGCCCACCCCGCCTTTTCCTGCAATTGCGATTGTATAAGCCACTTAATAACCTCCTCCGGCAGCCGCGTTTTACACGGCCATTTCGAGTTTCACGGTGTTTTCTTCGAGATCCGCTTCCGTAATCGTTCCGCGTACCGTCGTATTCGCTCCCAATATGTCACAGAAGGAAACGGTGTCACCGTCCACCCGTATCTTGCTTACATTTTTCAACAAAAGCGTTTCCTGTTCATCATCTTTCTTTTTCCCATAAACGGACACAAGGCACATCTTCCCACCTCCCTTCGCAAAACCTCTTGTTATCCACAACAGAGGCCCCACCGGAACGGCCTCTTACATCAACGACAACGCCTCGTCAAGCTTTACGCTGGCTTCGTCAAGCTTCGCCGCCGCCCCGTCTATCTTCCCGGCCGCTTCTGATTTCCCCATACCCTTAAGCTTTGAGGCCATCTCCAGAAGCTCTTTGGCATGGTGCTTGTTGTGGTCCATCATGTAAGAAACCAGCGCACGGGTCTCCTTTTCAACCTCGTCCCTGTTTTCCGCTTCCTGCCCCATATCACATCCGCCCCTTTCTTCATGCTGTCTTTTATGTTCCCAATATAGTCTTGCTGCTATTCACGGCAAAGGCCGCTCACCGGAACGGTCCAGGACAATAGGATCGCTTGCTTCCCAAAGCCGTCCCTCATTTTTGGATCGCTTTCTCATGGGCGTGCTTTTTGTAAGTATCAAGGAAAACCAACGGACCACGTTGCCTCCGTACAGGAAATCCATACCGTAGCGCTTTGCAAGTTCCGTCACGAGGATCCCATAACCCTCCAGGCACGGAAGCATTTCCTCCGGCCTGCGGCACCTCCCCTCCGGGTACGCGCACGTTTTGCACAGGGAACAGGACTCGGCTGAGAGTGCCAGCGTCTCCAGTCCATGGCCTTCAAAAATCCTCCTCACCTGTCTTGTCACGCGTCCATGATCCCTCCGGCCTGCGTCTGGCGCCTGTAAGCTTTCCAGCGCGGACAATTCATGAAGCGTCGTGAAAAGGAATCCATCTGAATAGGCATGACATCTCTGCCGGCATTCCGGCACCATGCCCACTGCCGGAGGACACGACCAGGATCTCCCATACCTGCCGCAGTCGGTCTCGCAAATATAACGGACCTTCTCTGAAAACGGCAGTTCTTTTGGATCCAGAAACGCGTACTCCGCAATGGGGAATTGCCTCAGTTCTTCCTCTATCGCCTTTCTTTGCTTTGCCGTCAGCATCCATTATTCCTTTGCAAGATATGCCCTTACCGTCGGGAAAACGACTCCGCCCGCCATATTGCCAAGGGTGATCACTAAAATCGACGCGGCCGCCCGCCCATTCCAGGCGCCGGCCATCCAAAAGTAAAACATATCCGCCACGCAGTGCTCCGTCCCACACAGGATGAATACCATAACGCCGAAAACAAGGGAGAGATACTTCCCAATTTCATGAGGGTTATTGTTGTATCCCTCCACGGCAATATAAATCAAAACATTGCATAGAAACCCTAAAAAGAACAGGCTTACAAAACTGTCCGAGGTTTTTATTTCGCACATCCCGGCGGCTTTCTCCGCCATCGCCGCCCCCGCGCGGGCCAGCCTTCCGCAGAGCGCCGCAAGGCCGGTCCCTGCCAGGTTTCCCACCCATATGACAGGAAGGTTCAAAGCGTAGGCTTTATCCCTGAGGAACACATAGCAGACTTTCCCCGTAAACAGGTTGAGGCCAAACGTACAGATCGTAAATAACCCAACCGTAAAGAACAACGCGCCCAGCACCTTGTCGTCGATCGACAGAAACGCCGTCCCTCCTATCCCTATGCAAAAGCCCGCTAAAATTGCAGAAATCAGAGTTTTTATGTACTTCATTTTTTTATCCGCCTCAATACTTCCTCTGAAACAGCCGCCGCCCGTTTTCCGTATTCCTCAAGGAGCGCATCTACCTTCTTTTCGATATCCGCTGCTGCCTTGCGGTCTTTCAGGGAGCCGGTATTGATATATACATTCATCGCAGCGCACTCCATAGCCGCCTTGCACAGCAGCGCGCCGCAGCCTGCGTCGGAAACAAGGAGGACGCTGCCTTTTTCCAGCATCACTTCCAGAAGCTCCACTGCGTCGCAGCAGCGCTCCACCATTTCTACCGGGGCTTTGCAGGCATTCAATGTCGCTTCTTCAAGAACCGTGTCATGGGACGGGTCGTCCTTTGGTATGGAATAAGCCCTGCTCAACGGCTCAAAAGCCTCCGCGTCCGCATCCACAAGCTCCAAAAGCCTTTCCCGCAAGGCGTCCGCCTTTTGGAGCGCCGCCTTGATATCGTCCTCATAAGCTGCGTATTTCTTCTTGCCAACCGTGAAGCTGCCCACCATAGAGCCAAGCGCAGTCCCAAGCGCCCCCGCCATGGCAGCCGCGCCCCCGCCTCCGGGGACGGAAGCTTTGGCAGCAAGCAAAGCGGCAAAATCCGCACAGGATTTTTCTGTTAATCGTTCGCTCATCATGCTTTCCCTTTCCCTTCTTCCAATAGGAAACGACCGTTTTTGATCGTTTGCCATAGCATCAGAACAGCCCTGAGATCACGCCGTTTTCATCTACATCGATCCGCTCTGCAGCCGGAACCTTCGGCAGGCCGGGCATCGTCATGATGTCGCCGGTAAGCGCTACGATGAACCCCGCGCCAGCGGACACCTTCAAATTCCGGACAGTCACGGTAAAGTCTTTCGGCGCTCCAAGAAGCTTCGGATTATCCGAAAAGCTGTACTGGGTCTTTGCCATACAGATCGGCATACCGCCAAAGCCCAGTTCCGTAAGCTGCTTCATCTGCTTCTTTGCATTGTCTGTCAGCGAAACCCCGTCCGCATGGTATATCTTTTTCGCGATGGTATTCAGCTTCTCTTCTATGGAAGCGTCCAGCTCATAGCTGTAATGGAAGTCCGCCGTCTGATTGCAGAGCCTTACTACTTCCTCCGCGAGGAGCTTCCCTCCTTCCCCGCCTTTCGCCCACGCTTCGCACAGGGCAACATTTACGCCCAGCTTCTTACATTCTTCCTCCACAAGGTCAAGCTCGGCTTTCGTATCCAGCGGGAATGCATTGATGCAAACCACGCAAGGCAGCCCGTATACGTCCCTGATATTGGAAACATGCTGGAGAAGGTTCGGAAGGCCGGCTTTCAATGCTTCCAGGTTCTCGGTGTTCAGATCTGCCTTTGGCACTCCGCCATGGTATTTCAGCGCACGGACCGTCGCAACTATAACGACAGCCGACGGCTTCAAGCCTGCCATCCGGCACTTGATATCCAGGAACTTCTCCGCGCCAAGATCTGCGGCAAATCCCGCCTCTGTAACTGCATAGTCCGCCAGCTTCAACGCCATCCTCGTCGCTGTGATCGAATTGCAGCCATGCGCGATATTCGCAAACGGACCGCCGTGGATGAACGCCGGTGTGCCTTCCAGTGTCTGGACAAGGTTCGGCTTCAGGGCATCTTTCAAAAGCGCTGCCATTGCGCCCTCTGCTTTCAAGTCATGCGCGGTGACCGGCGCCCCGGCGTATGTATAGCCTACGATAATGCTTCCGAGCCGCTTCTTCAGATCCGGGATATCCCTTGACAGGCAAAGCACCGCCATAACCTCAGAAGCAACGGTGATGTCAAACCCGTCTTCACGCGGGACCCCCTGTGCTTTTCCGCCCAGGCCGTCCACAATGTGGCGAAGCTGACGGTCGTTCATATCGACCGCCCTCTTCCAGGTAATCTGCTTCGGGTCGATGCCCAGGGCATTGCCTTGCTGGATGTGGTTATCCAGCATAGCGGCAAGGAGATTGTTTGCCGCGCCTATCGCATGGAAATCACCGGTAAAGTGGAGATTGATATCTTCCATCGGAACTACCTGCGCGTGTCCGCCTCCGGCAGCCCCGCCCTTGATCCCGAATACCGGGCCAAGGGACGGCTCACGCAGCGCAACCATGGCGTTCTTGCCAATCTTTCTCAGGCCGTCCACAAGTCCTACTGACATCGTGGTTTTCCCCTCCCCCGCCGGGGTCGGGGTGATCGCCGTCACAAGGACCAGCTTTCCATCCGGTTTGTCCGCCATATCCTTGAGCATGGCATAATCCACTTTTGCCTTATAGTTCCCATACTGCTCCAGATACTTGTCGTCTACGCCCGCGACTTTGGCGATTTCTGTGATTTTTTTCTTTTTACACTCCTGCGCGATCTGAATGTCTGTCTTCATTTCCATCAATATCCCTCCTTGTAAAATTTTGCCAAAAACTATCCTTCATTTATTGACGCACGGTTTTCTCCGCCGCTTCAACCACGTGGGACGCCAATATTGCCGTCGTAACAGACCCCACGCCTCCAGGCACCGGGGTGATGGCGGACACAACGGGCTCGATTTCCGAAAACCTTGTGTCCCCGCACATATTTCCGTCTTCATCCACATGGATCCCTACATCAAGCACGGTCTGGCCTTCCTTTACATAATCCGCCCCGACCATCTGCGCTTTCCCCACCGCGACAACAAGCACATCCGCTTCCTTGCACACATCCGGCAGGTTCTCTGTGCGGCTGTGGCAGATCGTCACAGTAGCGTGTTCTCCGAGAAGGAGCATGGAAACCGGCTTGCCGATGACAAGGCTCCGCCCGACCACCACGACTCTTTTGCCTTTCAGCGGGATCTGGTAATACTTCAGGATCTCCAGGCACGCCTGGGCCGTGCAAGGGGCGAATCCTCCGTCCGTCCCGGCGAACACCGCCGCCTGCGATCCCTTTGTTATGCCGTCAACATCCTTGGACGGCGACAGGGCTTCACATACCGTTTCCTCATCCAGATGCTTCGGCAAAGGCTTGAACATCAAAACACCATGGACGGTTTCATCCTCGTTGAGCGCTCCGATCGTGGCGATAAGCTCCTCTTGGCTGACATCTTCCGGCAGGACAACATTCTTTACCGCGATCCCCACTTTCTCACACCGTTTCATTGCGCTCCGCTCATAGGAAAGGTCATCGTCCCTCTCCCCGACCCTTAATATGGCAAGGCAAGGATCCACGCCTTTTTCCTTCAGTCCGGCCGCTTTTTTCTGCAGCTCCTCGCCCAGGGCTTTCGCGGCAGCAGCGCCCTTTAGCAATTCAGCCATCTTAAGGCCCCCTTTCTTTAAGATTGATCTTGGATACCGGCCGCCTTTAACAGCGCCGGGACCTTCGACTCCCAGCCAAGCGCCATAATGTGGACGCCCTGGCAAAGCTCCCGGCATTCCCGGATCACTTCGGCCGCGATCTCCACGCCAGTCTCCCCTGACTTCGCTTTCGCCGGATCCGCGGCAAGCCTCGCAATCATATCATCCGGCACATGTACCCCGGCAACGTTCTTGTTCATAAACTTCGCCATACCGGCTGATTTCGGAATAATAATCCCCAACTGTACCGGTTTCCCGAACGTTTTCGCTTTCTCCATAAATTTTTGAAACTTCTCCGGCTCAAATACCGCCTGCGTCTGGAAATAATCCGCCCCGGCCATGACCTTGCGCTCCATCTTCGCAAGCTGGGCATCCACGGAATCTGAACACGGGGAGACAACCGCCCCCTTCGCAAACGCCGGCGGTTCCCCTACGAGCTCATTGCCGCCCAGATCCACGCCTTTCTCAAGCTGGCCCACCGTATAGAGCAGGGACACGGAATCCAGGTCAAAAACCGGCTTCGCCCCAGGATGGTCGCCCATTTTCGTATGGTCCCCCGTCAGGCACAGGATATTTTCTATGCCGAACAAAGCGGCGCTCAGCAAATCCGACTCCAAAGCGATACGGTTCCTGTCCCGGCATGTAAGCTGATAGATGGGATCCAGCCCGGCATCCTTCAACGTCTTGCACATGGCAAGGGAACCCAGGCGCATCACCGACGATTGGTTGTCCGTGACATTGACGGCGTCTATACCGGAAAGGTATTCTTTTGCGGACTCCACAAGATGATCAACATGAAAACCTTTGACGGGGCCCACTTCCGCAGTGACAACAAATTTTCCTTTGTCAAACAATTCCGTTATTTTCATGATTTTTCACTCTTACCTCTTTCCCACGGCATCCGGGCATACATAAAAGGCATCCCTGGCCGTGAATAACCGCTCCTTCCCCCGCTATTGGACAGCGTAATCACGGATCTGGACCGGGCATTTCAGCAAATCCTGGCGTCCCACCATGCAGAGCCGCCTGTAAATGCGCTCCCACCCACACTCCATATCCGGATCCACCTCGCACATGCCATCCTTGGAGCCGCCGCACTGCCCGTTGACCAAACTCTTAGAACAGGCCGTTATTGGACAGATCCCCCCGGTGATATTGAGGTAGCACTGCCCGCATTTCCCACAGTCGTATTCGAGAGGCGTAACGCCCTGGAACCCCGGCAGCGCGTATGTATCGCACGCCGCGTATACCCTCCGGTCCGGCAGACGTTCCGACACGGTCTGCACCCCGACGCCACAGGAGAAGATCAGGACCTCGTCCGCTTCGTGCAAAGCCGCCTTACGGGTGTCGAGGCGAAGCTCCAGGTTCTCCGGGTTGCAGATGTAATCCGTCTCTAAAACCCCGCAGACGCTTCCCTTCCCCTCAAGCTCTTTCCGAAATGCCCGGACCTCCTCTTCCGGGAACCCCACTTCCGCGCAGCCACGGCAGATGATGATAAAGACTTTCCCACCAAGCAGGGGTTCGAGGGCTGCTTTTTCTTTTAACTTCGTCGCCAGCATATTATTTCATCCCCTTTACTGCGGCTTTTCCAGCCTTTATTTTGCTTAAAAGCGGAATCTTCGAGGAACAGACCGCTTCACAGCTTCTGCACTCCATACAGTCCATCACATTGACATCCAGGGCTTTCAAGGCGCCCCAATCTTCCTCGTCCGCGCATTTCCCAAACTTCATCGGGGAAAGCTGCATCGGGCATACGTCCACACACCGGCCGCATTTGATACACTCCAGCGCCTGGGTGTGGTCGTTCTCGACCGCGATGATCCCGTTGGAACTTTTCATGATTGGGAACGCCAGATCTTCCTGGACGAACCCCATCATAGGGCCGCCCGCTTTGATCACCACATCTCCGGGAAGCACCCCGCCGCAATGCTCTACAAGGCTTGCCGCGCTGGTCCCGAAACGGACGATGAAATTCCCCGGATTTGGTATGTAAGGGCCCGTGACCGTTGTGACGCGCTCGATCAGCGGCATACCCTTTTTGATTGCATCCGCGATCGCTTTCAGCGTGCTGACATTGTCCACAACAGCGCCGACGTCCGCCGGCAGGCCGCCGCTTGGGACCGTGCGCCCAAGCACCCGTTTGATCAGCATCTTTTCACAGCCCTGGGGGTACTTTGTCCTTGCCGCGCAGACTTCGATCCCATCCTCATGCTGGACCTTTTCCTCCATAAACGCGATCGCGTCCGGCTTATTATCCTCGATAACGATGACCCCTCTGGGCGCGGCAACCGCTTTCATCGCTGCTTTGAGACCGTATAGGACATCATCCGCATACTCCATCAGCACCCTGTGGTCGGCAGTCAAAAATGGCTCACATTCGCAGCCATTGACAAGAACTGCCTCAATCGGCTTTTTCGGCATCAGCTTTACATAAGTAGGGAACCCCGCGCCGCCCATCCCGGATATGCCGGCTTCCTTGACGATCCCGATAATCTCGTCCGGCGAAAGCGCTTCAAGCGGCTTACCCGGATGTACGGATGCATGGAGCGTCTGTTTCCCGTCGGACTTTATGACAACAGAGAGGCACTTCCCATTCGTAGCGTGCCGGCGCTCCTCCACAGCCATCACCGTCCCGCTTACGCTGGCATGTACCGGGACGCTGATAAAGCCAGCGGCTTCACCAATCTTCTGCCCGACCTTAACCTCATCGCCCGGAGCAACCAGCGGCTTCGCAGGCGCGCCCATGTGCATAGACATCGGGATCACGGCGATCTCCGGCTCCGGGAAACGGACAAGGGCTTTCTGTTCTGTGCCTTGCTTGCACTCAACAGGGTGTATCCCGCCGTAATAACCGGAAATCCTGGCTTCCCTCGCATGGTTTACCATCTCGCGTATGACCCTGGAATCCGTCCTTGACCAGTCGCGGATCTCGACAGGATGATCCCGGAACTCCTCCAACCGCCCTTGCGTCTCCAGGCGTTCATAAATCCTCTGCCAGGCGCAGTCCTTCTCCGGATCCACCTCGCATTTCCCATCCTTCGCGCCGCCGCACTGCCCGTTTACCAGGCTTTTTGAACAGTCCACCACAGGACAGATCCCGCCCGTAGCGTTCAGATAGCACTGGGCGCAGGCGCCGCAGAGCTTTTTCGTAAGAGCCATGCCGTGATGGCCGTTTTGGTGGATCGTGTCACCCGCGGCATACACAGGGATCCCCTGCAAGTCCGCAGCCGTCTGGACGCCCACTCCGCAGGAGAGGACCAGGATCGTATCCGTCCCGTCCGGGATCAGGCCCGTTAGTTTTTTTTCGGTAATGCTTTTGTTGCAGAGAAAATCCAGGGATGCCGCCCCCGTAACCTTGCAGGCACGCTCCTTTGCCAGCGCCAGAAGCTCTTCCTTCTCCGGCTCGTCTGATGACGCGTATTCCTTGAAGCATTTGCTGCACGCAAGGATGAAAACATGATCCGCGCCGTCCAGGAGCGGAGCCAGCTCGCTTGATGGTTTCAGCCTATATTTGGTATAGTTCTCCAATATCACCATCCCCTTAATATAGAATTTTAGAACATTGTACAGAAAATTTTTTTAGTCATCCCGAATGCCTTTATGTACCCAGCCGATTAATAAATACCAGTATAATCAAAAACCACAAAAAAATCAACTACATGAGATGATTTTTTGTTATTTATTTGACATGAAAATATTATAGAGGCTGCTAATGCATGTACCAGAATCGTTCAAGGGATTCTCTATGGCTCTGTAATAGAGAGTAGGTGTACAGAAGATCCAGATATAGATATGTTGATTGTCAGTGATATTGCCCGCTCAAATTTCAAGAGGCCATTGAGAATGGGAAAACCGTGGGATTGCGGAAAAAATGAAGATCGAAAAAGACTATAGGATCCCGGAATCTTGAGCCTGCCGGCTAAGATTTTTTCTTCAGGCTGCGGGTGTTTTTTTCCACCATCTTCCTCGCGGCCATGATCTGATGCCCGCACCCCTTGCATTTCAGCCGGAAATCCGCCCCCACGCGCAGGATCTCCCACTCTTTGCTGCCGCAAGGGTGCTGCTTTTTCAGAGTCACAATATCCCCCACCTCATAAAAATATGCCCCCATATCCATAGCTCCCTTCTTATTGAAAAGCTCCTTCCGCTTCCTTGACCCCCCGGACGACGAACCGGTGCTGGTCGCTGGCGCTGGTGCATGTAGAAAGCGTCACGATCGTATCGCCAATATCCACATCTATTCCCGTATCATACGCGGCTGTCTCCTTCGTCATGTTCAGGAATCCCTGGAAATCTTCATCGGAGAAAAACTCAATATCGTAAGTCCTGGTCGCATCCACTACCTCGCCGACCGAATAGATATGATACGTGATTTTCCTCCCATCCCGCGTATAAATATAAAAATACGGATTTTCCTCCCAGAAGGACTTATCGCTGTAATCGGACAAATGGCGGAACATGGAACCGTTCCTCATACGGTGCCCGTAAATGATCGAATTCCGGTCGGTGAAGCTGCTGTTATTCGCCGTTTTCAAAAAAATCGCCCCCAGCGTATTCTCATTGGCGGAGAAAGTCTTGTGCAAGTATTGCTGGTCATCTGTCCCCTGCACGATCGGGTAATTGATTTCCTCCGGCTCCGGATAGAAACGGATCCACCCGATGGTGTCCGGATTGATCGCCAGCAGCTTATCAAAATCAACCTGGAAATCATCCTCATCCCCTTCTCCGTCCCCGCCTGCTGTTGCCAACTCCTGGATTTCTTTATATTCCTGGTCCCCATCCCAGTAGCCCTTTCCGATTTTGAACAACTGATATGCCGACACTGCGAATACCGCCAATGCCAACAGGATGATGAAGTTGGAAAACCCGTGTTTTTTCTTTTTTTTCCTGCGTCCTGCCGCCATACGAATGCCTCCCGTCCTGCTGTGAAACTTAAGAATGCGCCCCTTTTTCCGGCTGCTTTTCCTGCATGATCTCTACAATGGTGTTTTCCGTCTGCACCATGCCCGGCGATGCGATCCGTCCCATATTTTTCATCGTCTCTTCCGGCGAAGCGCCGTTGATGCCATGGATGCCGGAAATGCAAACCCCGTCCATCGCCAGGTCCACAGCCCGGAAAGCTGCGTCCACCGCCACGATCCCTTTCATCACACAGCCATGGTTCCCGCCATCGCAGATCATGCCCGTCAGCCCGCTTGACATGTTGCGGATGACCATGCCAACCTGCTCCTCGCCGGCCCCGCGAAGGAAAGCAAGGCCGCACGCCATCCCTGTGCCTGCCGCGATCCCGCATCCGCAGAATGCGGAAAGCCGCCCGGAGTATTCCTTAATATACATCGTGACCAGGTCACTCAGCACAGTAGCGCGAAGAAGCCTTTCCTCCTCTACCGCTCCATAGTGGACCTGGAAATACGCGAACAACGGCATCGTCGCGATGATCCCATGCGCGCCGCTCCCGGTAATGCTCATGGCCGGCCTGGACAGCCCCAGCACGCGGGCTTCGATCGCCCCATTGCACAGAAGCTGCGCCGTAGCCTTTGCATCCTTGGAAATCACCTGTCCCCCATTTTCTTTCAGCAATTGCCTGGTGATGCTGGTGCGTTTGGAATGGACGCTTTCCTCTAACAGCTCCATATTCATCGAAAACGCATCCCGTATGAAAGAAATCTCTCTCTCCGGGACATTCCTGGTATACTCGAAAATCTGGTGGAACGTATAATCATGGATGTCTGCCTTTTGCGCCCCGGCTTCCTGACGCTCTGCTTGTTCCCCCGCAGGCTCTTTTTCTGCAAAGATGACTGCCCCGTTCCGCTCGATCCGCACGATATGGGTATGGGCGCCTCTGATTTTCACGGTACAGCTATCACACGCTGTCTCCACAGACGCATCGATCGCGATCTCCGATCCAATGTGATCCAAAACGACCGTTACTTTCCCTTCCGCCACCATTTTTTCCGCCTGCTTATCCTGCTCCGGCCGGATATCCGCAAGCGCCTCCAGCCCCAGCTCGGCCTTTGCCCCCACCGCGCCCAATGCCGCTGCGTACAGGTTCCCATAGTGGGCGGAATTGGGGATGCCACAGGTAAACGCGTTTTTATACATGCCAGAATTTAAAGACACCGTAACTTTTTGCACCTCTCCCTCGGTATGCCTCTTTGCCGCCGCGACGGCAAACGCAATCGCCCCCGGCTCGGTCACACCTAATGCAGGCTTCATATCCTCCCGGATGATTTTTGTAAGATTGTCCACACGCCCACCTCCTTGTATTTGGCCTCTGGTGATACCAGCTTGC
>CAZYVA010000008.1:35017-38912 GCA_964650695.1 uncultured Dorea sp.
TCGGATTTTTGTCTATTGACCCTGGTATCATCATTTTATACTTTTTTAATTCCTTGTTTCTTGACTTTCGGTTGAAAAAAGGTATGATGAAAACAATTATAGCATGAAATGATGTTGGGGTCAAAAGTCTTTGACTTCTATGATACCACGATTTGGAGGTTTTAGTGTGAGAGAAAAACTGATGCGGTTTATGTACGGGCGTTATGGGTTTGATTCACTGGGGAAATGTTTGCTTGCGCTGGGGATCGTCCTGGCTGTCCTTTCCAATTTTCCCCACCTTCACCGGCTGGCCATCCTTACGTGGGTCTGCCTGATCCTGATCTATTACCGGATGTTTTCAAAAAATATCTATAAACGTTCCGCCGAAAATCAGTGGTATCTGGCGAAAACCGCCAAACTCCGGAACTGGTTTTTCCGCCAGAAACAGCTCATGCAGCAGCGCAAAACGCATCATATTTACCGCTGCCCGTCCTGCAGGCAGAAAATCCGTGTCCCGCGCGGCAAAGGGCGCATCGAGATCCGCTGCCCCAAATGCAGCGCTACTTTCATCAAAAATAGTTAAGGAACCGTCCATCACGCGTATGTTTTCCTATCGCCTGTAAAGGAATGCCGCTTCCTGCCCACGCCCCAGGAGGCCGCCCATAGTGACGGGTTTTGCCATATTTTGAAATAGTTACGCCGCTTTATGCTGGCCAGGAGTTTTTATGTTCGGCTATATTTCCATCAATAAATCTGAAATGAAATTCAAAGATTACGACATTTATCATTCCTATTACTGCGGCCTATGCAGACGCTTAAAAGAGCTTTTCGGGAGAAGCGCCCAACTGACGCTGACCTTTGATATGACCTTTTTGATCGTGCTGCTGACCAGCCTCTACGAACCGGAGGAAAAACTGGAAACCGTCCGCTGCATTGCCCACCCGCTGGAAAAGCACCCTGCACGGATGAATGAATTCACTTCCTACGCGGCGGCGATGAACCTTATTTTTTCTTATTATAAATGCAAAGACGACTGGATGGATGAACGGAAACTCAAAAGCCGCCTCGCCTCCATCCTCTTAACGCCAAAAATGAAAACCTTAAAGGAACGTTATGCCGGGAAAATGTCCGCGACGGCTTCCCGCTTACAGCGTCTGTCGGATCTGGAACAACAACAGGAAGAAAACCTGGACGTCATGAGCGGTATTTTTGGCGAAACCATGGCGGAACTTTTTGCCTGCCGCCAGGACGAATGGGAGGCGGCTTTGCGCAGGATGGGCTTTTTCCTGGGCAAATTCATTTACCTGATGGACGCGTATGAGGATGTAGAAAAGGATCTCAAAACCGGAGCTTACAACCCTTTGAAAAAAGAATTCAAAGAAAATCCTGATTTTGCCGGAAGCTGTAAGACCCTTTTGACAATGATGATGGCAGAATGCTCACGGGAATTTGAAAAGCTCCCACTCGTGCTTTATACGGAAATTCTCAGAAATGTCTTGTATTCCGGCGTGTGGAGCAGGTATACTATCATTACCGCCAAACGGCAGGAAAAACAGGGTTACGATTCACAAGGAGCAGACCAATGACAGATCCCTATAGCATCCTTGGCGTCAGCCGGGATGCAAGCGATGAAGAAATCAAAAAAGCCTACCGCAGCTTAAGCCGCAAATACCATCCGGACGCCAACATCAACAATCCGGACAAAAGCCAGGCCGAAGCAAAATTTAAAGAGATCCAGCAGGCCTACCAGCAGATCATGCGGGAAAAAGAATCCGGTTATTCAGGGACATATGGCTCTTCCCATACCTATGCGGATGGGGACGCCGATCCTTTCGGTGGATTTGGCTCCTTTGGCGGCGGGCCATTCCGCGGCTTTTACGGCAACTACCAGCAAACCGGGAACACTGCTTCGGATGATGAAGAAGACCTGCATCTGCGCGCCGCAGGGAATTTCATCAACAGCGGCCGTTACCAGGAAGCCCTGAACCTTTTGAATACCATCCCCAACCGGACCGCCCAGTGGTACTATTACAGCGCCCTCGCAAATTCCGGCGCCGGGAACAATATCACCGCACTGGAGCATGCAAAGGAGGCGCTCCGCCTGCAGCCAGGCAACCCCCAGTACCAGATGCTGGTAAACCGCCTGGAAAACGGCGGTTCATGGTATCAGCAGCGCCAGGGCCCGTATACGACGACGTTCTCCACCGGGAACAACTGGTGTCTCAAGCTCTGTATTGCCAACCTTGTCTGCAACCTCTGCTGCAACGGCATGTACTGCCAGGGGATGCCGGGCGGGGGCGGAGGATATATTTAGCATCATCCTGCTGCCATGGCAATGGCATGCGGCTGAAAGGGAAGCCCTGGGATCCCGTCACGTGCGTGCATAATATGCGTGCATATCTTCCCTGTGTGGCAACAATGACAAAGAAAGCACTCGAATTTGTCTAATTTGACAAAAATAAGAAAAATCGGAAAATAACAGTTGAACATTTATACAACCGCGTGGTATGATAAGCAAAGATAAGGCACGCGTTTAGCACGCAAAATGCGTGCGGCGCCGGGGCGCTGGGGCGGGGACAGAAATCTTCCCCCTCCCTTTGCAAAAGGGTTTCGTCAAAAAGAACAGGAGGCGTAATATGAAAATCGCATTTGATGTTGATGTGTTGGCAAAGCAATCCATGGACATTAACTGGATGGTCCATCAAGTGGCGGACTGGGGCTACAAGTATATCGAGCAGTCCCCCCATCCGCGTATCAACCCGTTTTACAAGCACCCGCTTTTCTCAAAGGAATGTGAGGATGAATACCGCAAGGCATTAAAAGAGACGGGTGTGGAGATTTCTTCTTTTATCGTTGTGTACCGCTGGAGCGGCCCTACCGAGGAGCAAAGGCAGCATGCGGTCGCAAATTGGAAGAGGATTATAGAGATTGCGGTAAATATGGGCGTCCCGGTTATCAATACAGAATTTTCCGGCGATCCGAACCAGCAGGAAATCTGCAATGGGATGTTCTTCCGTTCAATGGAAGAGCTGCTTCCAATCATCGAAAGGGAGGGCCTGCGTGTGGAACTGCAGTCCCATCCGTATGATTTTGTCGAGCTGAACGATGAGGCGTGCGACATCGTAAAATCCTTCCGCTCACCGAACCTGGGGTATGTATATTCGGCTTCCCATGGTTTCTTCTACGACCAGGGCAAGGGCGATGTGCGGCATATGCTGAAATACGCGGGGGATGACCTGACGCACGTATTATTCGCGGATACCTACAACCAGACAAAAGACTGCCGCTACATCCTGAACCCGCCCTGGCTGAATGGCCGTGGACGCGCGGACGTGACGATCCATCAGCATACGGCGATGGGCGAAGGGGAAGTGGATTTCGATGGCATTTTTGAGACGATGCGCGAGATGGATTTCGCGAATAAGCAGTTGAAAGCAGATGCGCCGAAGGCCGGGGGGGACAATATTGCCTGCGTATCCTACTTTGGGTTCCCGGAAAAGATGGCCAAACAGGCGCCGGAAGCCCGCGAGCGGATCGAAAAAGAGCTTCTTGGAAAATAAAACACGGATGGGGCGAAAAAGCCCGTCCATACAGCATGAAGGATATCCGTGGGACAGATCGTGGGATATGCCGGGAAGATCCCGGATATCCGAGGGAAGGAACATACCGAGGATGGTATGTTCCTTTTGATTTTTTCAAAAGCGCCAAAAAGAACCCCCTTTTTCGGCTTGTTTTTACAAAAAAAACCCCCTTCCATGTGAAAAATGTGGGTTTCAAAAAAAAAGCCTGTTTGCTAGAATGATTACAGTGGAAAAAATATAGGAAAAAAACAGGGAAGGAGGGAGACTATGGAATACATATTGGAAATGAAAGATATCAGCAAGACCTTCCCAGGAGTGAAAGCGCTTGATCATGT
>CAZYVA010000009.1:0-9936 GCA_964650695.1 uncultured Dorea sp.
TATTTGACATCAGCAAGTGCCTCCATGGCCGTACGCCCGTCCAAAGAATAAATCCTGTGGACGGCGCTGATGCCCGAACTTTCCAGCTCTAAATGGTATTTCACCAGGGAACTGTTGATAACGCTGTTGTAAACGGAAGTCCCGTTATACCCAAAAACCAGCCCGCTGTTTTCATAATAGTCCCTTGCCGTGGACGCATCGGAACGGTAAAAGCCAGGATCTTCTATTTTGGCTAAATGAAGAAATTCGTCTTTTTGGAAAAAAAGCTCCATCTCCTCATTGCTGACAAACTCCTTGATGAAAGGAACGTATGCATTATCAAAAAGATAACGTCCGTGAAAACCAAGGGAAAGAGCTGTGCAGACAGAGAGAACAGCCAACGCCTGACGGCGGCTCATGGACGTCAGCAGATGCAAAAGCAGCAACAGAATGGTTATACCAACAAGAAACAGAAAGGAAATCCACAGATCTTCCGCTTTTTTCTTCATGCCTTTCCCTACAAACCTGTAACAAAGCCCATAGGCAACCGTAACAGCGCAAAGGACAAGAAGCTGTAATCTTGTCATCCGATGCAGCCTGTCTACCATGCAAGCAGTGGCAAACGCTGCCGTAAACGCGACAATGTATACCCAGCGGTTCGTAACCGAACTGAATAGAGACATGGCAAGCCCTGCTGCAGGAACCAAAAGCCCGGCAGTTTCCAGGAGGAACACCAGTTTCAGGCTCCAGTATTCCCGCAAAGGACGGACAAACAACACAACCAGGACAGGAATGACAATCACAGCAAACGACAGGTAAATCCCCCCGGGCGCGTAATAGAGGGAAGAAATGCTGGACAAAAATACTTTTGCGGCCTGCGCTCCTCCATAGGTAAAGAGGCTGTCGGTAAACACTTTTGTATTTCCTACGCGTTCCGAATTCAACGTGCGGATAGCGGTAGGAAGGAACGAAGCCATAGCCATCCCGCATCCAAGAAGGTAATATCCGGCAATCCTCCGCATCATCCCCCAGAATTCTTTGAAACGGTGCTCCCTGTAAATCTGCGGGAACCGAATAAGCGCATAGACGCCAAGCGCGATGGTGCTGATGTATAAAAAATAATAATTAATGAAGAAAGAAATGGCAACCATCAGGCTGAAAAAGAAACATTTTTTTTCAGCAATCAGCTTTTCCATCCCCAGCAGCAACAGTGGGAGCATGATCATAGGAACCATAAAGACCGGATGCTTTGTAGCGTAGCGCAAAGTATAGCCGCAGAAGACATAGACCATAGATCCAATCAGTGTATTGAACCATGGAAGCTTTCGGTAACGAGTATAAAAACTGAATGTCAGCCCACTGATATAATAGCGGATCACCATGAATACATTGTATAGCCGGATCGTCTGTTTTGTTGAAAAGAAAGCGGCCAAAAATTCCAGCGGACGCATGCGCAGGACAGACCGGACGTCTTCGCCCATGCCGATGGTAAAATCATACATTTTCATTGTAAAGTCCCCGTGGAGCAGGGCAGTGAATAATTCTTTCAAGTATTGGACGGTATAACGCATGTAGGGGAGGTACTGCGGTTTCGCGTCCACTTCCCAGATGATCCCCATTTCTTTTGCGATCTGCAAGGAAAACACAATCACCGCGACAGCGGCAAAGCTTGCGGTGTAAAGAAGGAAATACCAGAAAGCAGGATGTTTATGGAACATATGGATTCCTCTGTCTCTTATGCTTTGGAAAGAAAGCAGGGTGCGAAACCGGCAAACGGGAAGCCGGCGGGAAATCGAGAAGCCGACCATAAAAAAACAGGAAAAGGCAAAAACCCCCAATACAGAAAAATGCGCCCCGCCCCATACAACATCTACCGGCAGGATATGGACAGCCAACACCAAAGCCGCAAAGGAACCGATAAAAACAACGATGGAGCACCCGCAAGCCTTTTTGAAAAGGGAAGTATCTTCCATCATCCGGATCAATAACGGCGTCAAAACAAAACCAAGCAGGAATAAACAGGAGACGCTTAAAAATAATCCTGAGAACGCTGGGACATCAGAAAAAGCGAGGGTTGAAGATGCACTGTACAGAAGCGTCTCTTTCTGTATTTTCCGTGAAAGGACAAAAGCCAGGGCAAAATAGAATAAAAGTGACGCAAAAAACCACCAGAAAAGGGAAAGCCTGATTTTTGGCGTCTCCTTCCTGGTTTTGATCGTATATCCGGTGATCAGGCCGGTACAGATAAAGGCAGCGGCAGACAACATAAAGCTGACGGCCGTACTGGATAAAAATGTCAGCATATGGCGTTCCTTTCCCTCGCTGCCCGCAAGGCGGCGGCAATCACTGCGTCCATGTCGTAATATTTATATTCCCCCAGCCGACCGCCAAAAAGCACATTCTTCTCTTTTTCCGCCAATGCCCGGTACTGCCCGTACAGCCTCCCGTTCTTCTCATCATTGACAGGATAATACGGCTCATCCCCTGTCCGCCACTGTGAGCTGTACTCCCGGCTGATGACGGTCTTTGGCAGATCGTCCCCATTGGCGTCTTTCCCGAACGCAAACCATTTATGCTCGATGATGCGGGTCCAGGGCGTCTCCGGATCCGTATAATTCACCACGGCATTCCCCTGGAAATTGGGCTTGTCCAGGATCTCCTCCTCAAACCGGACCGACCGGTACTCCAGAGCGCCCAACCGGTATCCAAAATAAGCGTCTATCGCACCTGTATAGACCACCGTATCCGCCATAGCGTCATATTTCTCTTTTTGCGCTAAATAATCCACATCCAGCAGAACGTCAACCCCCTCCAGCATACGGGCGGCCATATTCGTATACCCGCCCACCGGGATCCCCTGGTACAAGGCGTTAAAATAATTATTGTCAAACGTCAGCCTGACCGGGATCCGCCGGATGATGAAAGCAGGGAGCTCTTTGCACGGCCGCCCCCACTGCTTTTGCGTATAACCTTTTATCAATTTCTCATAGATGTCTTTTCCAACAAGGGAAATGGCCTGTTCCTCCAGGTTCCGGGGCGTGCCGATGCCCGCCTTGACCCTTTGCTCCTCTATTTTCGCTGCGGCCTCATCCGGGGTCACGACCCCCCACATCCGGTTAAACGTATACATATTGAACGGGAGAGCGTACAGTTCCCCATGGTAATTGGCTACCGGAGAATTGGTAAAACGATTGAACGCCGCGAACTGGTTGACATACTCCCAGACTTCCCGGCTGTTCGTGTGGAAAATGTGCGCCCCGTACTGGTGTACCTGGATCCCTTCCATTTCCTTTGTATAGATATTGCCGCCAATATGCGGCCTTTTCTCAATGACAAGCACGGATTTCCCCGCCCTCTTCGCTTCCCTCGCGAACACGGCTCCATAAAGGCCCGCGCCGACCACCAGATAATCGTATTTCATCTCCATCTCCGCCCGTCTTTATAATTTCAGCAAATACTTTCCGTAATTCGTCATTTTCAGGCTTTCCCCCATAGCATGGACCTGTTCCAGGGTGATAAAACCCTGCCTCCATGCGATCTCTTCCAGGCAGCCCACATAACAGCCGCTTTTCTGCAGCGACTTCACCGTCTCGGCCGCGTCCAGCACGCTGTCCGCCGTCCCGGCGTCCATCCACGTCAGCCCCCGCTCAAAGGGGATCACCCTTAACTGCTTCCTGCGCAGATACTCCAGGTTGACGTCTGTAATCTCGTATTCTCCTCTCGCGGAGGGCTTCAAATTCCGCGCAATCTCCCCTACCTGGCTGTCGTAGATATAAAGCCCCGGTATGATATAATTGGATTTCGGGTCTTTTGGTTTTTCCTCAATCGAGATCGCGTTCCCCGCCCCGTCAAACTCAACGACGCCAAACGGCCTCGGATCATCTACATAGTACCCGAATACGCTTGCGCCCTGTCCTCCCCGCATAGCCTCCTTCATCGCTTTTTCCAACAGTGGGCTATGGAATATATTGTCGCCAAGCGCCAGGCAGACCCCTTCATCCCCGATAAACTCCTTGCCAATGATCAGGGCGTCCGCGATCCCCCTCGCCACCGTCTGTACCTTGTAGACGATCCGGATACCAAGATGGCCTCCGTCCCCCAGCAAATCCGAAAAAGAACTTTCCTCCCCTGGTGGTATGATCACAAGGATCTCCCGTATCCCCGCCTGCATCAGCGTGGCAATCGGATAATAAATCAACGGCTTATCGTAGACGGGTATCAGTGGTTTACAGACCGGCTTTGTCATCGGGTACAGACGCGTCCCCCGCCCTGCCGCCAGTACAATTCCCTTCATCGCTCTCCCTCCTCATGCCATAAATGTTCCCGATATTCCTGTCATTCAAAAGTGTACCTTATTTATGGCAAATAATCCAGGCTTTTCTTCAGAAACTTCGTTTCTGCATCCTCAGATGGCTTCCACATCCACGTCCTTTAGCAGTTGGTTTTTATAAATCTGGATGTTTCCCTCCTGCATCACATACGCCCGGTACACAAGCACACACATGCTTTCCCCGACAGAAACCGGGCGGCGTTCCAGCGAACGGTTTGTCGTGAGCAGTATCCCGTTGACCTCCAGCGTGAGGGTAAGGTAGCTTCCCCGGAAAGCGATATCCCGGATGATGCCGGATTCCGCCATCGGGATCAGTTTTTTAAACTTTCGGTTGTCACTCTTAAATGCTTCCACAAATTCCGGGCGCAGGATAGCCTGCCGGCCCTTCTCAATGCCCTGGAAGCCTTTAAAGCCGCAGAAGTCATCCACTGCCGTGGACGTCCCGATAAACTTTGCAACAAAAGCCGTCTTTGGCCGTTTATAAATCTCTGTGGGCGTCCCCATCTGCTCTAAGTTCCCTTCATTGATGATCATGATCTGGTCGGCCACTTCCACCGCTTCTTCCTGGTCATGGGTCACAAAAATGCTTGTGATCCCTACTTTGGCAATCATCTGCTTTAACCAGGCCCGCAGTTCTTTGCGGACCTTCGCGTCGATCGCCGCAAACGGCTCGTCCAAAAGCAGGAGCTGGGGGTTTGGGGCAAGGGCGCGGGCAAAGGCAACCCTTTGTTTCTGCCCGCCGGACAATTGATCCGGATAACGCTTCTCCAGGCCGGAAAGATCCACCAAGTCGATCAGCTCCATGACCCTTTCCCGGATCCTGGATTTTTCCATCTTCAATACTTTCAGCCCAAAGGCGATATTTTCATAGACCGTCATATAGCGGAACAAGGCATAGTTCTGGAATACGAACCCGATCCCACGATCCCCTGCGGCAATATCATTGACGACCTTTCCTTCAATGACGACGTCCCCGCTGTCCTGGTGTTCCAGTCCCGCGATGATACGCAGGAGCGTCGTCTTCCCGCTCCCACTCGGTCCGAGGAGCGCCGCCAGCTTTCCCTGCTCAACCCCAAAGCTGACATCCCTGGCAGCCTGGTAACTACCAAAATGTTTGTTAATCTGTCTCATTTCTACATACAAGGTCTTTTCCTCCATGATCCTTTTCAAAAGCCTCCGGGGAAATACTGCGGCGCACAGGCCCTTTCTGCTTCCCACAGTATTCCACAGCCTGTTTCAGCACAAGCATGATAACCGCCATCAGCACAAGCAGCGAAGATACCGCAAACGCCTGTGTAATGGAATCCGCGCTTCCCGCCATATAAAGAGCGTCGATCTCCAGCGGCAGCGTGAAAGTCTTCCCCCTCGCCTTGGAGACGGCGTAAACCGCCCCAAATTCCCCAAACGCGCGGGCGGCGCACAAAATCATACCATATAACAGCGCCCAGCGGATATGCGGGAGCGTCACACGGCGGAATATTGTGAACCCTTTCGCACCCATCAGTGCGGCGGCTTCCTCTTCCGAGGTCCCCTGCGCCTGCATCACAGGGATCAGCTCCCGGGATACAAATGGAAAGGTCACAAAAATGGTCGCAAGCACGACGCCCGGAACCGAAAAAACAAGCGCGATATCCGTCCCAAAAACCCCGTTGAACCATTCCACAAGCGGGGTGGCCCATCCCATCCTCCCAAATGTCATGATAAACGCAAGCCCGGCGATGACCGGGGAGATCGAGAAAGGAATATCGATCAGCGTCGATAAGATATTCTGTCCCTTAAAGTGGAACTTTGTGAGCAGCCATGCGGCACAAAGGCCAAAAACCGTGTTGACGGCAAGTGCGGCCCCTGTCGCGGTCAAAGTAACCTTCAGCGCCGATAATGTATTTTCCGCTGTGACCGCCTGCGCATAAAGGGCGATACCATCTTTGAAGGAGCGGTATATCACCTCAGCCAGGGGAAACACAAGCATCAGGAGGAAAAACAGAAAGCTGATCCCAATCAGGATCCTGGGGACCCATGTCTCTTTTCCTCCCCTCTTTTTTTCCTGTCCCATCACTGTACCTCCTACTGCCTTGTCCTCCGGCCCGCCATGATCTGGACCAGGTTAATGAAAAACAAAAGAAGAAACGAAAGGATCAGCAGCGTCAGTGCAATTGCCGCAGCGCCCTCATAATCCGCGCGCCCGGAATTTAATTTCTGCATGATCAGGCTGGAAACAACCTGCGTCCCCTCTTTTTCACTGTTTCCCGAAATATAGATCACGCTTCCGTACTCGCCGATCCCTCTTGCCAGCGCCAGCCCAAAACCGGTCAGCAGCGCCGGGGCAAGCTCCGGCAGGATCACCCGCCGGAATGTATAGAACCTGCCCGCACCCAGCATTGTCCCTGCTTCCTCAAGGCTCTCCGGAAGCTTCTCCAATACAGGCTGGATCGCACGGACGACAAAGGGGATCCCGATAAAAACCAACGCTATGACAATCCCCAGTTTTGTATAAGACGCCCGGATCCCAAATCTTTCCAAAAAACGTCCGGCCGCTCCCTGGTCCGAATACATCTTTGTCAGCGTAATCCCGGCCACCGCTGTCGGGAGTGCGAACGGAAGCTCGATCATCCCATCTATCAGGCGTTTCCCCGGAAATTCATAGCGGACCAGCACCCACGCCAGCAAAAGCCCGAAAATACTGTTTATCAACGCGGCCACAAACGCGCAGCCGATGCTCGTCGAAAATGCCTGCACGACATTGGGGCGCAGCATAAGCTCAAGGAACTCTGGGGCTGACAGCCGAAACGAATATGCCAGGATCGACGCCAACGGGATCAGGATTATGAGCGACAGCATCGCAACAGTGACGCCCATGGTCAGCCCAAACCCCGGAAGCACGCTTTTCCTCCTTTTCTTCATCCTGTCCTCCTACTGTTGGTAGATTTCATCGAAAATAGCGCCATCGTCAAAGAAATCCTCATATGCCTGGTCCCATCCGCCAAAATCATCGATCGTGCACATCTGGATCCCCAAATCAAAGGTATCGCCGAAATCCGCCAGTATCTCCTCATTGCTTGGACGGTAATAATTCTCCCCAACCAGCTTTTGCGCCTCGTCCGAATACAGATACTCCAGATACGCTTTCGCCGCGTCCGCAGTCCCATTCTTTTCCACGTTCTCATCCACGATAGCGACCGATGGCTCCGCCTTGATGCTGATGCTCGGCGTCACAATCTCATAATCGTCCGGTTGTTCCGCCAGTGTAAGCAGCGCCTCGTTTTCCCATGCGATCAGCACGTCCCCCTGCCCGTTTTCCACAAAGGTCGTCGTCGCGCCCCTTGCGCCGGAATCCATCACCAGGACATTCTCATACAATTGCCGCACAAAATCCTTCGTCTTTTCCTCATCCCCGCCATACGTCTGCTGCGCATAATACCACGCTGCAAGGAAGTTCCAGCAGGCGCCGCCGGAAGATTTCGGATCCGGCGTGATGATTTCCACGCCTTCCTTGAGCAGATCGTCCCAGTCCTTGATCCCTTTCTCATTCCCGCTTCGGACAAGGAATACGATCGTGGATGTGTAAGGGGAACTGTTGTCTTCAAACTCGTCGATCCATCCTTCGTCGATCATCCCTGCCTCTTCGATCAAGGTAATGTCATGCGCCAGGGCCAGCGTCACGACGTCCGCGTCGTTCCCTTCGATCACAGACCGGGCCTGTGAACCGGAGCCACCGTGGGACTGCACGATCTCAATATCCTGCCCTGTCTCCTCTTTATAATGCTCCGCGAATACTTTGTTATACTGCTCATAAAGCTCCCTTGTCGGGTCATAAGATACATTGGTGAGGGTAACGGTTCCCCCCTCAGATGCGCCACTGTCTTCCTGCGCGTCACCGGAACCGCATCCCACAAGGCTGACAGCCGTCAGCGCCGTACAGATCACTGCCACGATACGTTTCATGGATTTTCTCTTCTCCGCCATTCCAGTTTCTCCTTTCGTTGAAGCAAACGTTTTCTCTCTTATTTTCTTGAAATATGCTAGCATGATTTCAATATAAGAAACTTTTATGCTTGCGTCAACCCCCATTTTACGCAAACGTTTTCTACGCATCCGCCGCCTTGGCCGGATAACAACTGGAACGCTGCGTGATGCGGCACGGGAATTCATTCCTCACAATCTCCACATGCCCTTTTGCCATCCGGTCCAGCAAAAGCAGGACCGCCATATGCGCCATTTCCCTGCGCGGGATATGGATCGTCGTAAGATACGGCTCTGTACTCTGCGCTTCTTCAATATCATCAATGGAAATCACGGAGATCTGCTCCTTATGAAGGATTTTTTTACTTTTGCGGAGAATTTCAAGGACTTTCACTGCTGTGTTGTCATTTGCGCAAAAAACCGCGCTAAAGTCAATTTCTCCTTCCATCCTCTGCCTTAACAATTCCTGAAAGGCCGTTTCCGCCTGCGCCCGGCTCTGGTCTGTCTGTTTGATCAACCGGTAATCCATCGGAAGGTTGCTGCGGATGAGCATGTCGCAGTATCCGACATACCTGCTTTCAAACGAGCAGTCGCCGATATAGGCAATCCTTTGATGCCCCAATGAAAGTAAATACTGCATAGCCAGTTCCGCCGCCTTTTTCCCGTCGCACACGACTTCATCCACATCGAAATCCGTAGGGTTGCGCCAGATGCCTACAATATTGCTGTTTTGGGAAACGATACGCTTTAACAGTTGATGGGAACACCGCCCAAGGATCACCACCCCATCCGAACGGGATAGATCCTGGGAAACCGATTCTTTCGTATACACTACGCCATCCACGGTTACATTCTGTTTGAAAAGCTCTGCCTCCAGATCGCGGAACAACTCCGCGAAAAAAGGCTCTTCTTCCAACGAAGCGATCCGCGCCAGCACAATAGAGATATGAAAAGCCCTTGCGTCCCCATAATCCGCTTTCCTGAGTTTCCGCGCCGCTTCATTCGGCCGGTATCCGGTTTCCCTGGCCGCGGCCCATATTTTATTTTGGAGTTCCCCGGACGCGCATGTGGGAGATGTCTGGTTCAACACTCTTGAAACCGTGGAGACGGAAGTCCCCACCATTTCCGCAATCTGCTTTAATGACACTGCTCATCCCTCCCTGATGACACCGGCTTGCATCGGATTTTTGCCTAATAAAGGCAGACAAAGCTGCCCCCGTCTGCCTTTGAAATCCCTGTTCTATTTCTTTGAAAGATATTCGTGGATCCCTTTTGCCCCTGCTTTTCCGGCTCCCATTGCAAGAATGACCGTCGCCGCTCCTGTCACGGCGTCGCCGCCCGCGAACACTGCCGCTTTGGACGTCTGCCCATTCTCTTCCTCCGCCACGATACATTTCCTGCGGTTCGTCTCCAATCCTTTTGTTGTGGATGCGATCAGCGGGTTCGGGGAAGTGCCCAGGGCCATAATGACGGTATCGACCTCGATCTCATACTCGGATCCCGGAATCTCTATCGGGCGCCTCCTGCCGGAAGCATCCGGCTCGCCAAGCTCCATCTTGATGATCCTCATACCCTTGACCCAGCCATTTTCATCCACAAGGATTTCCTTCGGGTTTGTCAGCAGGTTGAAAATGATGCCTTCCTCTTTCGCATGGTGGACCTCCTCC
>CAZYVA010000009.1:9946-14812 GCA_964650695.1 uncultured Dorea sp.
GGGCCGGAAGCTCCGCCTCGCTCCGGCGGTATACTACATGCACTTCCGCCCCAAGGCGGAGAGCCGTCCTGGCAGCGTCCATCGCCACATTCCCACCGCCAACAACCGCGACCTTCTTCCCTGCCGCGATCGGGGTGTCGTAATCATCATCAAACGCTTTCATCAGGTTGCTCCTGGTCAGGTACTCGTTCGCGGAGAACACACCGTTCGCCGTCTCCCCCGGGATCCCCATAAACATCGGCAGCCCTGCGCCCGAACCGATAAACACCGCCTCGAAATCCTCTTCCTCCATCAGTTGGTCAACCGTGGTGGATTTGCCGATGACAACATTCTTTTCAAATTTCACGCCAAGCCCTTTGACTTTCTCGATTTCTTTCTTTACAACCTTCTCCTTTGGAAGCCTAAACTCCGGGATCCCGTAAACCAGTACGCCGCCCAGCTCGTGGAGCGCTTCAAAAACCGTCACCTCATAGCCAAGCTTCGCCAGGTCGCCGGCGCAGGTAAGCCCGGATGGGCCGGAACCGATGACCGCCACTTTATGCCCGTTCGTGCTTTCCGCTTTTTTCGGGCTGATGTCATGCTCCAGCGCGTAATCCGCAACAAAACGTTCCAGCTTTCCAATGGAGACCGGCTCCCCTTTGACCCCACGGATGCATTTGCACTCGCACTGGGATTCCTGTGGACAGACGCGCCCGCAGATCGCCGGAAGCGCGGAGGATTCGCTGATAACCTGGTAAGCCTCCTCGACCTTCCCTTCTTTTACTTTTGAGATAAATCCCGGAATGTTGATGGCAACCGGGCATCCCTTGATACACCGTGCATTTTTACAGTTCAGGCAGCGGGCGGCCTCCTCCATCGCTTCATCCCTGTTGTATCCATAGCAAACTTCCTCAAAGTTCGTAGCGCGTACTTTCGGTTCCTGCTCCCTGACAGGTATTTTCTTCAAAACATCAACCATTATTTGTCACCTCCGCAATTGCCGCATCCACCCTGATGGGTGTCGCCTTCCTGCAATTTAAGCATTGCACGCCCCTCCTGGGTCTTGTACATCTGCTGCCTTTTCATTGCATTATCAAAATCAACCTGATGGCCGTCAAACTCCGGCCCGTCCACACAGGCAAACTTCACTTCCCCGCCTACAAGCAGGCGGCAGGCCCCGCACATGCCTGTACCGTCTACCATGATTGGATTCATGCTGACGATGGTTGGGATCTCATATTTCTTTGTCGTCAGGCAAGTGAATTTCATCATGATCATCGGGCCAATCGCTACACAGACATCGTATGTATTGCCCTTGTCCATCAACTCATCGACCATCGTCGTCACCATACCGGCATGTCCATACGTACCGTCGTCCGTACATGGGTAATAATTGCCCGCGACAGCCCCTATCTCTTTTTCCAGGATCAACAAGTCTTTTGTCTTGGAACCGACAATCACGTCCGCGTCGATCCCCCGCTCTTTAAGCCATTTCACCTGCGGATATACAGGCGCGGCGCCTACGCCGCCCGCAACGAAAAGGAATTTTTTCTTTTTCAGTTCTTCCACATCCTCATCCACAAACTCGGAAGGACGTCCGAGCGGCCCTGTGAAATCACGGAACACATCCCCGGCTTTCATCTCCGCCATCTTCGTCGTTGATGCGCCGGCCGGCTGGAACACAATCGTTATGACGCCCGCATCTCTGTCATAATCGCAAATCGTAAGGGGAATCCGCTCGCCCTTTTCATCCATCTTAACGATGACGAACTGTCCCGGTTTGCAGTGCTTTGCAACGCGGGGAGCTTCCACATCCATTAGATAAATGTTCGAAGCAAGCTTCTCTGCTTTTAATACCTTGTACATTTCTCATCCTCCTAGAAAATTTATAAATAGTTACACGTTTCTATATATATTACCCGATAAATCGGAAAATATCAAGTAAGTCCGTAATAGTTATAAAATTGTCATTTGCCGCGTTTTCCTGTGTTTTCCCATACTCTTTTCCAGGGACGGCGGGGCGCTTTCCCACGGAATGCCCGGCGTAAGGGGGATCCGGGCCGCAAATAAGCGTGATTCTTCGATTTAGGATTGAAATTTCCCTAAAACTATATTAAAGTAGGGGTGAGATTCTATTTTCAGGAGACCCGAAATACAAAAAGGCATAGGAAAGAAAGGTACGCGAACCATCATGTCCGTCTCTAAAATCCGTACATCTACAACCAAGGATCCGGGAAAAAGGCACAAATGGATAGGCCCTGTCCTTTTTTTACTGCTCGTTTTATGCGGGATCCTTTATTGTATCCGCCCTGCCGCCCAGGAAGAACGGATACTGCTCTCCGGCCAGCCTGCGGATATTTCCTCCCTTTCCGGGGAAAACGCCCTGTACCGCATCCCGGCGACAGAATGCCTGGAGTATCACGCAAACACGCGCACGGTTACCGGGGGCGCAGAGGGCGTGGCGCATATATTCTGTTACGACGGTTGGAAAAAGACGGATTATACGATCCGCGTTTTTACTGCCGCCGTCCCGGAAAAACTGTCCTTTCAATTTCCGCTCGGGCACACCGGTATGCTGGATGAGAAAAATTCAGGTTTCCCCATCACTTACGAAAGCAGCGACCCTTCCATCGTCTCCATATCCGATGACGGCGGATTTTCATGTGACAGCCCCGGAACCGCGCAGATCACGGAAACTTTGAATGATTACCTCCCCTATACTTATAGCATAAATGTCCTGAAGCCGGAGATCAATTATTCCGAATATGTTTTATATGCCGGCGACACCCTAGCGCTTGCCCTGAAAAACTGCGAGAAGCCCTTTACATGGAAAACAAAAGACGCTTCCATTGTTTCCGTGTCCGACAGCGGGGTTGTGACGGCGGAATCTGTCGGGGAAACGACTGTTTTTGCAAAAATAAATGGCGAAAAATACCGGTGTGAGATCCAAGTGGAGGCAAACCCCACTGTGCCATCTGTCATTGAAATGTACATAGGGAACGATCCACTTCAGCTAGAGGTGGAGCATTCCATCGAAACCCCTGTCTTCTCCTCCGATGATGAAACGGTAGTGTCTATCGATGAAAACGGGCTTATCACAGCATCCGGGGAGGGGGAGACCATCATCCGCACCCGTATCCGTGATCATGAACTGCAAACGAAAATTGCCGTCTTGGTTTACGACCCGCAGGCGATATTTGATAAGACAAACTACACACAGCTTTCGGATCTCTCCAATGGCGTCAAAGCCTTGATCGGCTGCGGGAACTATTACAACGCCCGTCTTCTGTCGGGCATCAAAAACGGGGAAAAATGGGTCTACTCAAATTCCAGTAAATATGTGGGGCAGTGGACGACCTTCGACGCTATGACGCAGCGCAGGTACAAAGGCGCGAATTGTGCCTCGATCGCGAACTGGGCTTTCATGGATATGGGGATCATCCCGAAGGGGTACCGGTTTTACGGGGATGAAAACGGAAATATTGAACATTACAATTCCGGCGATACAAACTGTAAAAAATACCTGGACGCTGCCTGTGAGATCATCAACGCACACAACAAAACGTTCAGCCAGCTCTATAAAGAAGGGAAAATCAAAACGGGCGACATCATGACAGCCAGGTATCATACGTTCATTTACCGGGGCGACTCTTCATTCTTTTCCAGCGGCCATGACGCAAAATGGCACAAAGACAAAACCGCGCATACGGAAGACAAGCACAAAGCGGTATTCGACAATTGGGTCCGCTCTGTGAAAGGCAGCGGGAACAGAAATGTGAAAGTCAAATATATCATCCGCATCAAGGATAGCTACGAGCCAAAATCCTACCGGAACACCGAAGGGAAAATCACAGAAAACCCGGTTTTGGACCCTGTGGTCCCGGAACCGGAAGTCTTTTACGAGACGATGGAATAAAGGATCATCCGGGAGCAAACGGTGCCGGGAAGTCCCCAAAACTACCGGGAACCCCTCGGCGGCTTTCCCTTCCCCACGAACACCACGTCACGCAGCAGGACATTCACCTCGCTGCCCAGCAGGATGCAGTACATGCACAGATACATCCACAGCATGACCAGCACGATGGTAGTAAGGCTTCCGTACATGGTGGAAAACCCGGTGAAAATATCCAGATACACGGAAAATACCCATGACACTGCCATCCATCCCACCGAAGCAAAAGCCGCACCCGGTAGCTGCTTTAAAAGCCGATCCTTCCGGTTCGGGAGAAATTTATAAATCAACAGGAAAAACACCATCAGCACCACAGGCGTAACGATAAAACGCAGGGAAAGCCATCGATCCGCCAAACGGCTTAAAAATGGAAGATTTTTCAAAATAAACAGATTCAGGGAATCCCCGAATACAGACAGGACAAGCAGCAGGATGATCACCATCACAAACAAAACTGTATATGCGGCCGCCCGGATGCGCAGGAAAAAATAATTCCGCGTCTCAGGGCAGCCCAGGACACTATTTAACCCCGTGGCCATCGAAAGCACGCCCCTCCCGGCCGACCACACCGTCACCAGCAGCGTAAGCGGGATCACACTGACAGACTGGTTGTATACCTGGTTGATGATAGAAGTAAGCAAAGGATCCACGGAAGACGGGAATACCTGGATCACCGCAGTCATCACATCCGCCTTTGTCACCGGCGTAAACTGTACCAGCGTCAAAAGCAACAGGATGATCGGAATCAAAGAAAGCATGAAAAAGTAGGCCGCCTGCGCCGCATACGCGCCCACATGGGCTTTCGCAACAATGTCTGGTATCTGTAATGCTTTTTTTGCCAATTGCTTCAATCTTCCCATTCTCCCACCTGCGTTTTAATGATCTTACTTGATTTTTATACTTGTGAAACCGGGTTTACTATCGGGTAACTCAGC
>CAZYVA010000009.1:14912-19187 GCA_964650695.1 uncultured Dorea sp.
TGAAACCGGGTTTACTATCGGGTAACTCAGCGTCACTAAGCTCGAAAATACCTCGCTAAGTTCCTCTGAGTACATTCAACTAAGCCTTGTCACGCCCTGCCGGGCCTGACAAGGCAAGTTTCATAGTAAGAATGCGCGCATTACGTAATTGCTGACGTCTATCCCCCGCTCTGTCAGGCGCAGGAAATCTCCGCTTTCCTCAAGGAGCTGCTTTTCCTCCATGTCCTGTATCACCGCCCCATAAACCTGGCGGATCCCTTGTCCGAACAAGCGCCCAAAGTCCGTCCTGGAAATCCCCTTCATCTTCCGAAGCCCCAGAAACACAAACTCTTCCATCTGGTCTTTCTTTGTCAGAACCTCCGGGCTTTTGCCCTCTACCCACCGCCTGTTATCCATAAGGGAGGCCGCACCCGTGCCGATCCCCAGATACTCCGTCCGGCTCCAGTAGCCAAGGTTATGGCGGCACTCATATCCAGGCTTTGCGTAATTGGAGATTTCATACCGGTCGTAACCATATTCTTCCAATATTTCTTTTGTATTCTGATAAATCAGGCGTTCCTCGTCCTCATCCGGCAGCGGGAGGTAAGGGCTGTGATCCCCCCGCAAGGGCTCACTTCGGGCATCTCCGAAGGTTGCTTCTCCAAAGCCGCCCTGGCCGTAAATCTCATAAAACAAAGTCCCTTCTTCGATCATCAGGCTATAAGCGGAAATGTGTTCCGGCCCCAGCCCGGCCACTGTACGCAGGGTATGCCCCCAGCTTTGTGCTGTCTGCCCAGGTATCGCAGAGATCAGATCCACATTGATATTGGCAAAACCGGTATCACGGGACATCCGGTAGGTGTCTAAAAAATCCCGCCATGTATGGATACGCCCCAAAGCGGCAAGCTCCCTGTCATCCACAGACTGCAGGCCGATGCTCAGGCGGTTGATCCCTATCCTTTGATACGCTTCCAGTTTTTCCTGCGTGACCGTCCCCGGATTCATTTCTATCGTTATCTCCGCTTCCGGCGCAATCTGGAAAGTCTCCCGCAGAGCGTCAAAAACAGCCTCCGTCTGCTCCCCGCTTAAAATAGACGGGGTCCCGCCGCCCACAAAAATACTGATAACCTGATATTGCCTGGCAAGCGCGGCATAGGAACGGATTTTCCGGCAAAGCTCCCCCACATATGCCTGCCGCACGGAGGGCGGGGCGGGCGCGGAGGGAAAATCGCAGTAAAAACACTTCTTTACGCAAAACGGGATATGCAGGTAAAGTTCCAGGTCTTTTCGTTTTTGGCTATTTTCTATCATCCAGCTTTAACACGCTCATAAATGCTTTCTGGGGAATCTCTACATTCCCCACCTGACGCATTCTCTTTTTTCCTTCCTTTTGTTTTTCCAGCAGCTTTTTCTTCCGGGTGATATCGCCCCCTTAGCATTTGGCAAGGACGTCTTTGCGCATCGCTTTAACCGTCTCCCTTGCAATGATCTTGCTCCCGATCGCTGCCTGGATCGGGATCTCAAACAAGTGCCTCGGAATTTCCTCCTTCAGTTTTTCGCACATTCTCCGCCCACGCCCGTAAGCGGTATCGGCATGGACGATAAAAGAAAGGGCGTCCACCTCTTCCTTATTGATCAAAATATCCAGCTTCACAAGTTCGGACTGCTGGTATCCATCCATCTCATAATCAAAGGAAGCATAGCCCCTGGATCGCGATTTCAACGCATCAAAAAAATCATAAATGATCTCATTGAGCGGCAGGCGGTAGCGCAGCACAGCCCTCGTTTCCTCAATATATTCCATTCCCTCGTATATCCCCCGCCGCTCCTGGCACAGATCCATGATCAGGCCGATATACTCTGAAAGAACCATGATCTCCGCCTTGACAACAGGTTCTTCCATATGTTCAATCTCCGATGCATCCGGAAGGTTGGTCGGGTTTGTCAGATCCATCACCTCGCCATTGGTTTTGTAGACTTTATAGACAACACTTGGCGCGGTCGTCACCAGATCCAGCGCATATTCCCGTTCCAGCCGCTCCTGTATGACTTCCAGGTGTAAAAGTCCTAAAAACCCACAGCGGAAGCCAAAGCCCAGCGCAACCGAAGTCTCTGGCTCAAACTGCAAAGAAGCATCGTTTAACTGCAGCTTTTCCAGCGCGTCCCTAAGATCCGGGTACTTCGCCCCATCCGCCGGGTACATCCCGCAGTAAACCATCGGGTTGACCTTTTTGTAGCCTGGGAGCGGCTTTTCGCAAGGGTGCTGCGCATGGGTGACCGTATCGCCTACGCGGGTGTCCTTGACATTTTTCAGGCTGGCGGTTATATACCCTACCATCCCGGCGGAAAGCTCCTCACAGGGAATGAACTGCCCCGCGCCAAAATAACCGACTTCCACCACCTCCGCAGTAGCGCCCGTTGCCATCATCAGGATCGGCGTCCCTTTTTTTACTGTCCCTTCCTTGATCCGGCAGAAGACAATCACGCCTTTGTAGGAATCATAAACCGAATCAAAGATCAACGCCTGGAGCGGTGCGTCCGCATCGCCCACAGGCGCGGGAAGCTTCCGGATGATCTGCTCCAGGACTTCCTCAACGTGAAACCCTGTTTTCGCGGAGATCAAAGGAGCGTCCTGCGCCTCGATCCCAATCACATCCTCAATCTCTTCAATCACCCGGTCCGGATCCGCGCTTGGCAGGTCGATCTTATTGATGACCGGTAAGACGTCCAGGTCATGGTCCAGCGCCAGGTAAACATTCGCCAGTGTCTGCGCCTCCACCCCTTGCGCCGCGTCCACTACAAGGACCGCGCCATCGCAGGCGGCAAGGCTTCTGGACACTTCGTAATTGAAGTCCACATGCCCCGGTGTATCGATCAGATTGAAAATATACTCTTTCCCATCCCTCGCCTTATACACAGTCCGCACCGTCTGCGCCTTGATGGTGATGCCGCGCTCCCGCTCCAGATCCATATTGTCCAGGACCTGGGACTGCATTTCCCGGCTCGTCAAAAGTCCGGTCATCTCAATGATACGGTCCGCCAGCGTAGATTTCCCATGGTCAATATGCGCAATAATACAAAAATTCCGAATCCTGTCCTGTTTGATTTCGCTCAATGTCTGTCTCTCCTGTCCTTTATGCCCTGCTGTGCTCTGCAATAAACAGCTCCACACAGAGTATATCCCCAAGCCGCCCGGTTTTCACCCGTTCTTCATACTCTGCCGCCTCCTCCAGGATCCCTCTCAGTTTGGCGGTGGAAAAACGGCCGCATTGCCGCATATATTTCCCCGCGATGAACGGCGGCAGCCCCACTGTTTTCGCGATCTGCGCCCTGTCCATCCCCGCCTCCTTAAGCTCCCTGACTTCCAGCAAGAGCCTGAATTGCCTGCAAAGCAGGAAAAAAATCCGCATAGCCGGCTCTTTTAACGCCAGCAGGTCATAGTAGTAATCCAGGGCTTTCTTTGGCTGCTTCAAAGCCACAGCCTCCACCATATCAAAGATTTTATTGGTCACCTGCACGGAACAGATATCGTCAATATCCTGCATCGTCACTTCGCTTCGCCCCAGCGTATAGGAAAACAGTTTTTCCATCTCCTTTTCAAGGCTTCCCATATCCTGCCCCACACGGGACAGCAGATATCTGGCCGTCTGTTCCCGGATCTGTTTCCCTTCCCGTTTCATACTGGCCCCGATCCAGCGAAGCAGCGTCTTTTCATCCTGCCGCCCAAACTCCACCGCCCGCCCTTTTTCTTTCGCAGCCTTAAACATCCTCCCGCGCTTATCGACCTCTTCTTCTACAAAAACAAACGCGGCGGTGTCCGGCATCTCTTTCAGGAAGTCTGCAAGCTCCGGGACGGGCTTTTTAAAAAACCCGGAATTTTCCACCACGATCAACCTTCGCTCGGCAAAAAAAGGCATGGTCTCCGCTAAATCAATCAGCTCCTTCGGGTTGGTTTTGTTCCCCTCGTAGCCTGCGTAATTCATCGTTCCGCCTCCCGGCAGCAGCGCCGTCTTCAATCTGTCACGGTACTGCCGCTTCAGATAGGCTTCCTCGCCATATAAAAGGTAAACCGGCTTCAATTTTCCTGTTTGAATGTCTTCATGAATGCCTTTCATCTTCTACATCCTAAACCCCCATACCACATTGTGGCTGCACCATGGCATAAAGCTTGGGGTCCCTATCGGGTCACTCAGCGTCACTAAGCTCGGAAAAACCTCGCTAAGTGTCGCTGCGTACATTCAACTAAGCTTTCTCACGCCCTGTCGGGCGTGACAAAGCAAGTTTCATAGTAATATT
>CAZYVA010000009.1:19287-38804 GCA_964650695.1 uncultured Dorea sp.
ACTAAGCTTTCTCACGCCCTGTCGGGCGTGACAAAGCAAGTTTCATAGTAATATTACCAGTCTTTTTCTTTTCATGCAATTCCTTTTCACAAGATCTTTCTTTGTTACGATCCACTTCCACGCAGTTTCATACAAAAGCCGTAAAACGGCTGGACTGAGGCTGTGTGGAAGCTATGGGCCATCCGGGTTTATGGTTTGAATTTGACTGCGATAGCCCCGTCCTCTGCCGTCTGTCTGACGATGGCCTTATATTTGCGCAGCCTTTTCAGGGTTTCCTCGTGCGGATGTCCATACGGGTTGTCCATCCCGGCGGAAATCCACGCGGCTTTGGGACGTACAATGGAAAGAAAATCTTCCGACGAAGAATACTTGGATCCGTGATGGGCGGCTTTCAAGACCTCCCAGCTTGTTTTTGCGTATTCCTGCCTTAATGTGGCTGTAAGGGCTTCTTCTCCATCCCCCTCCACATCCCCGGTCAGCAGCAGATCAAATCCCCCGCATTGCACAGCCAGCACCAGAGAGGCTTCATTTCCGGGTTCCAGTGTGCTGCCGCTGTCCGGGGCAAGGCAAGTGATGGCCATTGTGCCGGCCTTGCCAACCGTCTGCCCTTTTTTCATCACCGCCACACGGATACCCGCTTCCTTCGCAAGCCTCGCCAGCGCTTCCAGTTTTTCATCCCAAAACTTCTGTTCCGGCAGCGCCAGCGTCCGGATGGTGATCCCAACGCCGTCCTGCATCCGCTCGATCATTTCTTTGATCCCACAAAGATGGTCGCTGTCCCCGTGGCTGACAAACACGTAATCCAGCGTTCCGGCCCCTTCCGACTTTAAAAACGGCTCTATCCGGTATTGGCCTACCTGTTTGACATCACTGCTGCCGCCGTCCATCAGATAAGCCGTGCCATCCGCACTTCTCAGGAAAATACTGTCGCCCTGGCCTACGTCCAGCATCGTAACCTGTGCCACCCCGATCTGCCCGAAACGGATCCCCACTACGGAAATAAGCAGGGACACACCCAGGAGCAAAAACCTCCGGCTCCTTACAATTTGGCATTTCCATAGGGCCAGCAAAACCGCCAGCAAGAAATAATACAGCCCTATCTGCCACAGCTCCGGCTTTCCCGCGACCCATCTTGCAAACGGCAGACAAAGCGTTCCTTTCCCTATCGTTTCATAAATCCAGAAAATAACCTGCGCCGCTTTGAAAAAGAGCGTCCCAAAAGGTATCCTTGCCGCAAGCAGGAAACTCCCCAAAAAGCCGGATGCCAAAAGTACGGACAACAGCGGAAGGACAAGCAGATTTAAAAACACCCCGTAAACCGGGATCTCAAAAAAGAAATACAACAGGACCGGCATCGTCACAAGCTGGATCCCGGCGCTTGCCAGAAACCCTTGCAGGAGGGCATCCCTCGCGTGCCTGGCTTTTTCTCTGAATGAAGATTTCCATCCGGGGGCGGGCGGCTCCTGCCCTGGAAGCCTCCTGCTTTCCTTCTCTTCCCAAAGGCCCCCCGCTGCGTCTGAAAAAACCGGGACTACAAGAAGGATCCCCAGGACCGCTCCAAAGGAAAGCCAGAACCCGCCATCATAGACCGACAGCGGACGCCAGATAAGAACCGCGAGCAACGCGGCGGAAAAAGCTGTAAAGCCGTCATTTTTCCGCCCTGCCACATCCGCACCCGCACGGAACAAAAACATCACCAGCGCCCGCAGCACGGAAATACTCCATCCAATCATCAGGATATACAGCCCAAGAAAAACCGTCCCAACGACGGCCGCCGCCAGGTAGGAACCCGTCAGCTTCCTGAAAAACCGGTAGATCCCCATACCCACAAAAGACAGGTGAAGGCCGGAAATCGCCAGTATATGCCCAAATCCATTCTTCTGGTAGATCTCCTTAAGCTCCGCGTCCAGCCCTGATTTCTCACCAAGCAGGATGGCTGCGAAAACCCCGCCGGATTTTCCGCCCGCCTCCTTTTCTAAAAGCGTCTGCCATCTGCGCCGGAATTGATACAGTATTTCCCGGAGCCGGTCATAAACGCTTCTCTTTCCTACAGGGATCTCCTCGTAACTGTCCGCATAAAGGATATACCGTATCCCCTGCGTCCGGTAATACTGCTTCTGGTCAAAATTCCCCGGATTCCGCGCCTGCGAAGGCAGCACAAGCTCCCCTCCCACCCGGAGCCACGCACCGATCGGGATTTCCTCCTGCCCCTCCTGGAACGGTTTTCCGTAAGATGAAATATAAACGATGATCCTGGATTCCTGCAGTGAATACTGCCCGTAAAATAAACGATTCTGATTTAGATAAAAAATCTGATAATTGTCTTTTTGGATCTTTTGCCCTACTTTTCCCAATAAGGTTACGTCCTCGCCGCCTTGCAGCGCACAAGGCGGAAAATCCGTCAGGTATTCCCCCTTCCCTACAGCGGCAATCCCCATCAGCAAAAGACTCAAACCAAGACAAACCCAAAAAAACGGCCTGTTCCTCAATTTTTACTCCTTTTACGATGAAACCTGCCTTGCCGCACCCGGCAAGGCGTGACAAGGCTTGGTTTGGATATACTCAACGGCACTTAGCAAGGTCTTTGCAGGCTTCGTGACGATGAGCTTCCTCTTTCATCAGCTTCTACTCTACATACTTTAGCTCCCTTGATAACGGTTCGCTTAAATCCACACTTTCCTGGAACAGCAGGTCCGAGCGCCCGTTTACCAGGATTTGTACTTTTCCTGCCTCCCCGCCGTCAACCAGCGAATTGACGACGGAGTACACAGCCACTTTTGGGCTGACCTGGTATACCGTATCCAAAAACCCTTCGTCCAGATTCACATAGCAGACGCTGTCTTTGACCGATACGCCCAAAATCTTTGTCTGTGGAGGGATGGTCGGATAAGCGTCCGGGGAAGAGGGCCCCTTTAATAACTGTTCCATGATCAGCTTTTCCTTTGACGTATTGCTGTTATACCGGACACGGACCTCCTCTTTGACCATACCATCGCCCGACGCATCCGCAAAATAAAGGCACAAGCTTGTATCCTGGTAAGAATGAAGCGTAGAGCCAATATTTTCCACAAAGGATTCCTCGCTCATATACCCCTCTTCCGTTCCATCCGCATCCAGCAACGGATGTCCCCCGACATAAAACGCGACATAATCAATCCCTGCAGCCTGCACAAGTGTCTGTACCACCGCCGCACGCAAAAGAAGTTCCTCCGCAACGTCCATTTCCTGGTACGCGTGGTTGAAAGAAAGCGTGAGATCCGAATCCGACATCTCCCACCCTGTCACCTTCACGCCCTCCGGAAATACGCTGGCCTCTTTATCGGGATCCGGTGTTTTTTGCATCGCATCCAGCAATTCCCGGACCTGCCCATCCAGCGACGTCCCCGAAAGCTCATACGTTTCTTTCAGCAGCTCTGTCCCTTCCAGGTTCTTATAATAGACCTCTATGCCCGCATCGTCCGCTTCCGTTCCCTTCGCGCAGCCTTGCAGCAGAACGCCCGCCATGCACCATACCAAAACAACACGTTTGACTTTTCTTCCCATATCTGTCTCCCCCAGGACAGCCCTTTTGTCTTCTATGATAGATACCACGGATGGCTCCGTGCTGCCGCACTCCCGCAATCCTACAAACATTCACAATCCACTAATTTTGCGCTGAAACACTGCGTTTTTCAGCGCAAAATCGCTACTTGTTCATGTTTGTTCGGGTTCCTAATACAGGTTTTTTCATGCAAGCATGAAAATCCTGTATTTGGAACCCTGGTATCATACAACATAATACAGTGGAATTTTTACTGTGAATGAAGTCCCTTCTTTTTCGCCGCTGCTACATTTGATGGCTCCTCTGTGCAGTACTACCGCGCTCCTCGCGATCGAAAGCCCAAGCCCCGTCCCGCCAATCTCACGGGAATGGGACTTGTCCACACGGTAAAACCGCTCAAAGATATGCGGCTGGTCTGCCTTCGGTATGCCGATCCCATTGTCCGAGATCACAAGCCAGAACGACTTTAGATCCGCGTCCAGGGACACATGCACCCAGCCTCCTTCCCGGTTGTACTTCACAGCGTTTTCCACCAGGTTGGTGATGGCAAGGGAAAGCTTCATCTCGTCCACTTCCGCCTGCACGAGGCGGAAACTTTCATAGACCATCTCAATATTCCGCTGCTTTGCAAGCGGGCGCAGGCGTTTCAGGATCCGTTCCACCATCTGGTTGATGTTTTCCATGCGGATATTCATGGTATCCGCTGTTTTGTCCAGCTTCACCAGCGAGAGCAGATCATTGATGATTTTATTTTCCCGCTCGATCTCCTCCGAAATGTCTTCCATAAATTCCTGGTACAGGCCTACCGGCACATTTTCCTGGCCCAGCAGTGAATCTGCGAGTACTTTCATGGATGTCAGCGGCGTTTTCAACTCGTGGGATACATTCGCCACAAATTCCTGACGGGAATCATCCAGCGCCCGCATCCGGCTCATCGCCTTATTGAAAGCCTCCGACAGCCGCTTTGTCTCCGTATATTTATTTTCATGAAGTTCAAGCCCGCCATACCCTTCCGTCACTTCATCGATCGATTTTGCCATTCTCCGGATCGGGCGCACCATCCATGTCCCGGCGGCCACCGCCGACAAGATCAGGATCAGCCCGGCTGCAGCCAGGACCAACGTACCTTTCCGGTCTAAAACATCCTTGCTGTCCGCAATCCAATCGGTGGAAATACACGCCAGGACGACCCCTTTGATTTTTTCTGTCGCAGGATTGCGGATGGGTGCAGTCACTTCAATATACTGGTTCCGGGCATCATAGTATGTAGTCTCAGTGCCCGAGAAGCACCGGATAACATTCGCGGATACAATACTTTTCCCATTGTCCATATTGTAAGTGTCTTCGCTGATACGGTAATGCTCGTCGATCACCATGACACGTCCGTTATAGATATTGGATATCTGGGTAAGTTCTGACTGGACGTCTTCCGTGAGGCCGTCCTGTGCATCGACCTGCGTCCCCAATTGGCCGCATAGAATGGTACATTGATTTTGGATTTCCGCAGTCCGTACCTCTACCGCGTGCGACTCATAGCTCTCCAGGAGTACCGCTTTTAAAACCATCGCCGGAATGAAACCGGCGCAGGCCACCAGGAGGATGATGTGAAAACGGAGGCTCCCAAACGGCCGGAGCCTGAAATACTTTTTCAGCCCTGCGTATTTCTTCAGCCTTGCATACTTCTTTGGCTTTGCGTGCTTTTCCGGCCCCGCCTGCTTGTCAACCCCTAAAATAATAACCAACTCCCCACTTTGTGTACACGTACTTTGGATCGCTTGGATTGGCTTCCACCTTTTCCCGGAGCCTTCGGATATGTACGTCAACCGTCCTTGCGTCTCCGGGATACGCATAGCCCCAGATCCTGTTCAACAGGTTTTCCCTGCTGTATACCTTGCCCGGATTCGTCGCCAGGAACTCTAAAAGGTCAAATTCCTTTGCCGTCAGGTTCACTTCTTTTCCGTCGATCCGGACACTCCGGCTCTCGCTGTCGATCTGCATACCGCCTTTGACAATCAGATGATGGCCTTTCGGGGAACTTCCCCTTTTTCCCGTGCGCCGCATGACGGTCTTGATCCGCGCCTTCACTTCCAGGACATTGTACGGCTTGGTAATATAATCGTCCGCCCCATATTCCAGCCCCAGGATCTTGTCGATATCCTCACCCTTTGCGGTCACCATAATGATAGGCACGTCAGAAAATTCCCGGATACGCTGGCAGACCTCAAAACCGTCCATCTTTGGCAGCATGATATCCAGCAGTATCATATCGTATTGGTTTTCCCTTGCAAGCTTTAACGCTTCTTCGCCATCGTAAGCCGCATCAACCTCCATATCATCCTGCTCCAGGCTAAAGCGTAAACCCTTGACGATCAGCTTTTCATCATCCACTACCAATATCCGTTTCCCCATCATCCGCCTCCTGAAAACCGGCTTCCATGTTACGGTTCAAACCGTAATCTGGTCTTTGACCTTCTGGTAAACCCCATCCTTGATGCCATCAATGTTCTTCAGATCCTCCGGCTTTTGGAAGCTTCCCTGCTCCTGCCGGTAACGGATGATGGCGTCCGCTTTTACTTCCCCGATCCCGGTAAGGGTCATCAACTCTTCTTTCGTGGCGGTATTGATATTCACCTTTCCGCCCGCCGCCTCCGCGCTTCCACTTTCCGTCTGCGCCTGTGAAAGAGCCGGATTCTCTTCCACTTCTTCGCTGGAAGGGACATACACCTGCTCGGCGTCCGAAAGCTCTTTTGCCTGATTGACCGCGGATGCTTCCGCCTCGGCGGTCATGCCTCCCGCCATCTCGACCGCCTCAAAAACCCGGCTGCCTCCGGGAAGCCGGTAAACGCCCGGACGGGCTACCTGTCCGCAAACATCCACATAGATATATCCTTCGCCTGGATCTGACGACGCCCCTTCCTCTTCTTCCCCGGCCTCTCCGTCCGTCTGGCTGTCGCTCTCCGACGCCTGTCCTTCTTCCCCAAAAGAAGCGTCCGCCGCCTCCCCTTCTGTGAGATACACTTCCTCCATCTGCTCTTCTTCCCCGCCCCCGCAGCCGGCAAAAACACAGGAACAAACAACCGCCATCCACAGGAAACGCGGGAAAATACTACGTCCTTTTCGCATAAAATCCTCCTTTACAGCTTGTCAGACACTGTAAATACCCCTCTTTATGCCGGACAGGATCATTGTACTATTTCCATTGGAAAATTGCAACTCCAACCAAGGCGATTCCCATACCGATCGTTTTCCGCCATGAAAAAGGCTCCTTATCCACGCCAAAAAGCCCGGCCAGCTCAATGGCATACGACATGATGAGCTGTGCAATGACGATCAGAAGCGTTGCCTTTGCCGGCCCAAGCTGTTCCATGCTCTTAATCACCGTCCACGTGATCCCTGCGCCGATCGCTCCTCCAAGAAGAAGGTATTTCGGCTCCACCTTCATAAGCGCACCGATACTGTCGCGCCCCGCCGCCAGCCACGCCACGATGCACACCAGAAGCGCAGAAAACTGCACCCAGCCGTTGCTCACCCACATCCCCGCCGTTTTCGTCACCTGTGTATTAAAAACGCCTTGCACGCTCATCAGCGCGCCGGAAAGCAGTGCAATAAAAAAACCAATCATTGGCGATACCTCCTAAGCACCCTATGCCCATAGTATATCCAATCACTGGTTTCTTATGCCGCTATTTACCGTCCGTCGGCGATCTCAGACAGCACGTTTTTCAAAATCCCCGCCATTTCCTCGATCTGTTCCTTCCCAACCACCAGCGGAGGGACAAACCGCACGGTATCCGTCCCCGCCCCGACAAGCAGCAGCCCTTTTTCCAAGGCTTTGGATACGATCCGTCCCGATGGCTCCGAGACAGCGATCCCCTGCATCAGCCCCTTCCCCCGGACTTCAGTGATGATCCCGCTTTCCGCCATCAAGCCGGTAAGCTGCTCTGTCAGGTAGTCCCCCATCTCTTTTACATGCTCCAAAAGATGGTATTTTTCAAACAATTCAATCGTCTTAGATATGGCCGTGCATGCCAGCGGGCTGCCGCCGTAGGTCGTCCCGTGGTCGCCCGGCTCCAGGGAATGCTCCGCCACCTCTTCCGTCACGGCAAACGCCCCTGTCGGGAAGCCGTTTCCAATCCCTTTCGCCATCGACATCAAGTCGGGGCGGATCCCGTAATCCTGCCATGCAAACATAGAACCTGTCCGCCCCATCCCGCACTGCACTTCATCGCAGATCATCAAAACCCCTTCCTCATCGCAGAGTTTCCGGATCCCTTGCATAAACTCCTTCGTGGCAAGATGGATGCCGCCTTCTCCTTGCAGCGGTTCCAGTATGACCGCGCAGGTTTTTTCATTCATGAACGACTTTACACTGTCCAACTGGTTGTATTTTGCAAAATGGACTGTCGGAAGCAGCGGTTCAAAAGGCGCCCGGTAAGCCTCATGCCCGGTCACGGAAAGCGCGCCCAGGCTCCGCCCGTGGAAAGACCCCTCCATGGCAATAAACTCATAACGCCCGGTCTTTTTTTTGTAAGCATACTTCCTTGCTGCTTTCAGGCAGCCTTCCACGGATTCCCCGCCGCTGTTCGTAAAGAAAACCCGGTCCATCCCTGTGATCCGTTTTAAATCCTGCGCCGCTTTCCCACACGCGGTATGGTAATACAGATTAGAAGTATGCATCAGATGATCCATCTGGTTTTTCAATGCCGAAATATATTCCTGGTTCCCATACCCCAAAGAAGCGACCGCGTACCCTGCCGCAAAATCCAGATACCTTTTCCCTTCGGTATCATACAGGTAAACCCCTTCCCCCCTCTCTAAAACAACCGGAAACTGGTTGTAAGTGTGGATAAGCCCGTCTCTTGTTTCTTCCATATACCGATTCATCTGTTCCATTTGCTCCTCCTAACCCGCGCATTCTTTTTCCCGTCGTTGAAAATCATAGCGGCCCCATGCCACGCTGCGGCTGCGCCGCGACAGGCAATTTGGCGTGCCATGAAAGTAACCCCGCGTCATCCGGCCACAAAATACCTTGGTTCCCCATCGTTGATGATCGCCGTCCCGATGCCTTTATTCGTAAAAATCTCAAGCAACAGGCAATGCGGGATCCGCCCGTCTAAAATATGCACCCGGTTCACGCCATGCTCAATGGCCTCGACACAGCTATGAAGCTTTGGCAGCATCCCGCCTCCGACGCCGCCATCTGCCATCAGCTCCCTCGCCTGCGATACCGACAGTTCGGAAATCAAAGTGGAGGGATCCTCCGGATCCCGGTACACCCCTTCAATATCCGTCAGGAAAGCAAGCTTTTCCGCCCGCATCGCCCTCGCAATGGCACAAGCCGCATCATCCGCATTGATATTGTACGTCTGGAAATCATCATCCAGGCCGATGGGGCAGATGATCGGAAGGAAATCCTTATCCAGAAGGTCGTATAACACCGTAGCGTCCACCTTCTTAATCTCGCCCACGAACCCGATATCACGCCCGCCGCAGAATTTTTTATTGACGCTCAAAAGCCTCCCGTCCTTCCCGCTGATCCCAATCGCGCGTACACCAAGGCTCTCCACCATCTGCACAAGTTTTTTGTTGATCTTTTCCAGCGCCATCTCGGCAATTTCCATCGTCGGCGTGTCCGTCACGCGCAGCCCATCGATAAATTTTGCCTCCATGCCGGATTTCTCCGCCCATCTGCTGATTTCTTTCCCGCCGCCATGTACGATGATCGGCTTGAAGCCAACCAGCTTTAACAACGTCACATCCTTGATGACCTGTTCCTTCAGCGTCTCGTCCACCATAGCGCTCCCACCGTATTTCACCACAATGATTTTCCGGTTGAACCGCTGGATATACGGAAGGGCTTCAATCAACACTTCCGCCTTCTCCAGGTATTTTTTCATTGCCGCATCCATAACCATGCCCCTTTCCCGGCCTATCCCCGCCGCGCATATGGATAAAATCCGCCAATGCGCGGACCGGATATTTCAAAAACCCATCCATTGTCAGCTTCTGTAATCCGCGTTGATATTGATATATCCGTGAGTCAGGTCGCAGCCCCAGGCAGCCGCCTGCGCATCCCCCGCTTTGATGTCCACGATCGCCCTCACTTCCGGCTCCGAAAGGATCTTCGTCGCCTCCTCCTCACTGTAATCCACAGCCGTGCTGTCGGATGTGATCTGGATTTTCCCCGCGCGGCTCTCAAAATATAGATCAACCGATTCCGGGTCGAACGCCGCGCCGGAATATCCCATGGCACAGAGGATCCGCCCCCAGTTTGCGTCATGCCCCGCAACCGCCGTTTTGACCAGGTTGGAACATACAATGGATTTTGCGATCGTCCTGGCCTGTTCTTTCGATTCGCAGTGGATCGCCTTCACTTCCAGAAGCGCGGCCGCGCCTTCGCCGTCTGCGGCGATTTTTTTTGCCAGGTATTCGTTCACCGCATGGAGCGCCTGTGCAAACGCGCGGTATCCTTCCGTCCCCGATACAATCTCCGGATTGCCTGCCCGTCCGTTTGCCAGGACGATACAGGTATCATTGGTGGACGTATCCCCGTCCACGGAAATCATATTGTAGGTATCCTGCACATCCGCGCTCAACGCTTCCTGAAGCGTGTCCCTGGAAATCACTGCGTCTGTAGTGACAAAGGAAAGGAGCGTACACATATTCGGATGGATCATGCCCGATCCTTTCGCCATGCCGCCCACGGTAACCATCTTGCCGCCAATCTCAACCTCAACGGCCAGTTCCTTTTCAAAGGTATCCGTCGTTTTGATCGCCTCGGCAGCTTCCGTCCCGCTCTCCAGCGACCCGTTTTTCTTTCCGGCAAGCACCGCAACCCCTTTTACAAGCTTATCCATCGGGAGCTGTTTCCCGATCACGCCGGTCGATCCGACCAGGATCCCCGCCGGTGAAATACCGAGGCTTTCCGCCGCCGCCCGCGCCGTCTCTTCGCAACGCCCCAGTCCTTCTTCCCCTGTACAGGCATTGGCGATCCCGGAATTTACGACCACCGCCTGGACGCTCTCCCCGCTTTCAATCACCCGCTGGTCCCACTTCACCGGCGCCGCCTTGACAAGGTTGCTCGTAAACGTGCCGGCCGCCACGCATGGCGCTTCACTGTAAACCATCGCCATATCCATTTTCCCCGAACGCTTGATCCCGGCTGCCGTGCCGGCCGCCTCAAATCCTTTCGCCGCGGTTACCCCGCCTTTGATCTCTCTCATCATCCATTCCTCCTGATTTTTATAGTTGGCAAAAAACGGTTCGTTCATCCTGCTTCGCAGCCAGATCTACGGGAAAGCCGGAAGCAAATCCAGCCCCTCATCCTCTTTCAGCCCAAACATCAGGTTCATATTCTGTACCGCTTGCCCTGCGGCGCCCTTCACCAGGTTGTCAAGCGCGCCTATCATAATGATCCGGCCCGTCCTTGGATCCAGCTTAAAGCCAATGTCCACAAAATTGCTTCCTTCCACCCACCGGGTTTCCGGAAAAACATCCTTTTCCAATACACGGACAAAAGTTTCCTGCCGGTAATACCGGTCATAAATCTCCTTGACGTCTTCATAAGAGACTTTCTTTTTTAAGGAAGCGTATTCCGTCACCAGGATCCCCCGGTTCATCGGAACCAGGTGCGGCGTAAAGCTCAAAACCACCTCTTTCCCGGCAGCATACCCTAACTGCTCCTCGATCTCCGGCGTGTGCCTGTGCGCCGCCACGCCGTAAGCTTTTATATTCTCATTCACCTCGCAGAAAAGATTGGGCAGCTTCGCCCCTCTTCCCGCCCCGGACACGCCGGACTTGGCGTCAATGATCAAGGTATCCGTATCGATCACGCCCTCCTTGACAAGCGGATATGCCGTCAGGATCGAACAGGTCGTATAACATCCCGGATTCGCCGTCAGCCTCGCTTTCCTGATCTGCGCCCGGTTGACCTCGCAAAGCCCGTACACGGCCTCTTCCAGAAATTGCGGGCTTTGGTGCGTGATCCCATACCACTTCTCATAGACAGATACATCCTTCAGCCGGTAATCCGCGCTTAAATCCACGATTTTCACCCTTGATAAAATATCCTCTGTCAATATGGAGGCAAGAAACCCCTGCGGCGTAGCGGTAAAAATCACATCTACCTGGTCAGCCAGCTCTCCGATCTGCTCATCCAGGCACCCATCGTCAACGATCTGGAACAGATTGCCAAACAAACCGGCATACTTCTGGCCCGCATAGCTCCTGGAGCCATACCACGCCAGCGTTACGTCTTTATGCCCCGCCAAAATCCGCGCGGCCTCGCCCCCGGCATAGCCGGTCGCACCGATAATCCCTGCTTTTATCATAAAACCTCCCTACTTTCCTTCCCCACGCCAGATCTGTGGGAAAACTCCCTGTTTTAAACCTTTTCGGAAATATGTGCATGATTATACATCTTTTATGCATAATATGCAACTATTTTTTCAGCATACATCCCTTGGAACAGTTCCAGAACAATCCCTGCCACAACCGCCGCGGCAAACAAAAGACCCGCAATCTTCAGGTTTTCCTTCGGATGGCGGTTGACCCGGAACAGCACAGCCAGCCCCACCCCGGATCCGGCGCACAGCCCGGAGACCACGGAGGCAAAGGAAAGCACCTTGTTCAAATAAAGCTGTGTCAGGATCACGGACGCCGCGCAATTGGGGATCAGCCCGACGACCGCCGCCGCTACCGGCTGCCATATGGTATTTCCCAGCATAAACCTGGAAATCCGCTCTGTCCCCAGAAGCTCCACCGCCAGGTTTAACATCCCCGTGAAAACAAGCAGGTATAGGAAAATATGAAGCGTATGCCACCCGGCAGGGCGCAGGATCCCGGCATGTTCTTCCTGGCATCCACAATCCCGGCACAGTTCCCCTTCTCTTTTTTCTGTGGAAACCCTTTTCGCCAGCAAAAGATCCGCCATATACCCTACAGTGACGGCAACGAACGCTTTGACAAGCAGCAGCCCCCCGATCTGCCGGGCTTGTCCGGGGCCGCTTAACATGATCAATATGGCCTCATCCGATGTGGCAAGGTACGCCGCCAGCAATGTCCCAAGCGAGATCACGCCGCCTGCGTACAGATTGGAAGCCATCACCGAAAACCCGCACTGGGGGATCAGCCCCGCCAGCGCGCCCACTGCCGGGCCTGCCCTCCCCACACGCTTCAGCATGTTCTTTGTCCAGTCTGCGGAAGAATGCTCCAACGCCTCGATCACCAGAAAAGCGGCAAACAGGAAAGGCAGCATCTTGAAACAGTCCAGGCATGTATCGGTCACTACTTCCTTCAAAAGCTCCATAATGATGGATTCCCCCAAGTTTGAAATCATTTGGAAAATACGATGTTACGGTTCTACGTTTTTCACCTTCAACATTATATACGCAGCCCGCAAGAATTTCCACACCATTTTTCTGTAAAGCATCGTTTATTTCCGGGCGCCTCCTAAGCCCTCTAAAATCCCGCAAAGCCCTCAGAAGAAAAAGGACGGGCAAACCTGCCCGTCCTTTTTTCTTTCACTTTTGCAACGCCGTCCTAAATCACATCATACCGCCGTATATAACATGGCTTTTTCCCGTCCCCGATGACCTCTTTCACTTTCGTGATTTTTGCGTTCCGGTCAACGACAAGATTTTCAACATGTACATTGTCCCCAATCGTGACATTCGAGAGGATCACGCAGTTCTTTACGATGGCGCCTTTCCCAATCTTGCACCCGCGGCCCAGCACACTGTTCTCCACGCTCCCTTTGATGGCGCAGCCATTGGAGATCACAGATTGCTTCGCGTTGCCGCCCACAAAATATTTGGTCGGGCAGGAATCATTGGTCCGTGTATAGATCGGCCAGTCCGGGTCGAACAGGGAATATGCGGTGTCTATATCGATCAAGGACATATTTGCATTGTAATATCCCCAGATATCCGTAATGGAAGCGAAAAAGCCCCGGTGGGACACGCCGCGGACATCCAGGTTTTCGCACTCGCTGTCTACGATATCCCGCAGTTCATACAGGGAAGAGGTCTTGTGGGCTTTTTTTACCAGCTCCATGAACAGTTCTTTTTTCATCACATAAGTATCCATAAAGATGTTCCGGTTTTTTGCGGTTCCCTGGTTCCTTTCGATTGACTGCACGCCCTTCTGCCTGTTCAGGTTCAGGAAATCGCAGCTTAAGTAATCCTCTTTCGCGTTGTCCACGGAGTGGTACAGCAAGGTGATATCCGCCCCGGAGTCTATATGTGTCTGGAGAAGCACATTGTAGTCCTGCGCGTAAACCATGTAACTCGGAGCCACGATGACATATGGATCAATGACCTGCTCGATGCTTTCCATATTTTCCATATAGGCGTCGATATCGTTGTTGTACATATCCCGGTCGATCATGGAATCCGCGAACAGCATATGCAGCTTCCCGCTCTTGGAGTTGATGTTGTAGTGGCGTCCGCTCCCTAAATGCTCTACAAGCGAACGCGGCTTTGCGTTAATATACACCTGGACATGGTCCATGCCGCTGTTGCTCATGTTCGAGATGGGAAAATCGACTACGCGGTATCTTCCCAAAAAAGAAAACGCGGCAATCGGGCGGTAATCATGAAGCCCTTCCACCCAGATATGCTTTCCGGCAAAACTGACAATCCCCAACGCATCACACATACGATTCGACCCCCTTTACACGCTTTGCGACCAGTTCAATATTTTCACTCTTTGCGCTTCCGACCTTTGCGCCCCTGCCGATTTTGACATCATTGGCAACCAGGGCGCGGGTGACAACCGCATCTGCTTCTATCTCCGCCCCCGGCATCAGTACACTGTCGATGACTTTCGCGCCTTTATGAACCTTTGCCTCGGTAAACAATACGGAATTTTTCACCTCTCCATCCACCACACAGCCTTGCGTGATATAAGCGCGGTTGATGTCCGCGTCTGGCCCGATATACTGCGGCCTTGTCGTCACATCCTCCGTATAGATCTTCCAGTTGGGATCATCCAGCTCCAGTTCATTCCTGGAATCCAGGAGATCCATATTCGCTTCCCAGAGGGAATCGATCGTCCCTACATCCTTCCAGTAGCCTTTAAACTTATAAGCAACCAGCTTCCGGCCCTCACTCAAAAGCGCGGGGATGATGTCTTTTCCAAAATCATGGCTGGACTCCGCGGATTTCATATCCGCTACAAGCGCTTTACGCAAGGTCTTCCAATTGAAAATATAAATCCCCATGGATGCAAGGTTGCTTTTCGGATGCTGAGGCTTTTCCACAAATTCTACGATCTCCCCGTTTTCATTTGTGTTCATGATCCCAAACCTGCTCGCTTCTTTCATCGGGACTTCGATCACGGCGATCGTCGCGTCTGCTTTCTGCTCATTGTGGTAGGACAGCATTTTGGAATAGTCCATTTTATAAATGTGGTCCCCGGAAAGCACCAGCAGATACTCCGGTGAATATGGATCGATGAAATCAATATTTTGGGAAATCGCGTCCGCTGTGCCACGGTAAACATCCAGGTTGGCGTCCGCTTTTTCACGCGGCGGGAGCACAAACACGCCGCTGTCCCTTGCATCCAGCCCCCAGCGTCCCCCCGCCGCCACATAGCTGTTTAACAGGACAGATTCATACTGCGTGAGCACACCTACCACATTGACCCCGCTATTCGCGCAGTTACTGAGGGGAAAGTCAACAATCCGGTATTTTCCGCCATAGGCAACCGCCGGTTTTGCCACTTTATTAGTCAATTCATGAAGACGGCTTCCCCGCCCGCCGGCTAAAATCATCGCTAACATATTGTTTTGTTTCATAGTGAGCCCTCCCTTTCATTAGGTTGGTTTCTATTATACAGTCTTTCTATATTTTTTTCCATGTTTTTGTGCAAAAAAAGCAGTTTTTTTAAACAATGTTTGTTACTTTTCACAATGATTATGCCCCGGCGCATTTTCGGATAAAGCCGCCGGGGCATTTCTTTTGTTCCTTATTCCATTTTCATCATCCGATGGTTTCCCGGAGTACCCGCTGGAAATTGCCGTAGGCAATCTTTTCCCGCTCTTCTTCCGAAAACCCCATCTGCTCCAGGCACACGAACAGGTTCGGGATCTCGGAGCAGTCCCGGATGCCATCTGTACTCGGAGAACGGTCTGTCATCGTCCCCATTGTATCTTCGTTTTCCAAAAACTCAAAGAAATCAAATCCGCACCCCACATGGTCGATCCCCATCACTTCCACCATATGGGCAGCATGTTCAGCCAGCCGCCGTACATTTTGCTTTTCCATCTTTTCATCGATAAACTGATTGAACGCATTCAGCCCGACGACGCCGTTCGCATCCCGGATCGCCCTCAACTGGCTGTCTGTCAGGTTCCTGGGGACATTGCATAACGCCCTGCTGTTGGAATGGGACGCGACAAATGGCTTTGCGGTCATCCCGGCAATATCCCAGAAACCGGCGTCATTCAAGTGTGAGACATCCACCAGCATCCCTTTGTCCTGCATCCTGCGGACGACTTCTTTTCCCGCGGCGCTAAGCCCCGCGTCCGAACCGCTCGTCGCCCCGGAACCCAGCTCATTTACCTCGTTCCAGGTCAACATGCCGTGGCGGGCCCCAAATTCATAATATGTATCCAATTTGGAGACATCCCCCTGCATCGCCGCCATGCCCTCGATCCCTATAAAAATATAAATCTTCCCGTCTGCCTTTGCCTGCTGCATCTCTTCATAGGAATGGACGATCCGGATGCTTTTGCACTCCGCGATCTCCGCTTTTGCGGCTTGCATGATTTCTTTTGTCCTCTTCACATAATCCGTATCATAAGGCGGATCAACCCATATCACAAAAATACTGCCTTCTACATTTCCTTTCCGGAACCGCTCCAAATGCTGCCGGTCAAATACATGGGTCTCCCCGCGGAGCCTTCTGGCAGTAACATCGCACCAAATATCCGAATGTGCGTCAAAACATCTCATTCGGGCACCTCCTTTCCTGGTCTTTTGTTTCCCAAACCGAAAAGAACACTACGCCCCAAGAACGTATCCAACGATCGTACCTGCATAATTGCCGATCACGTAGCCCAATGTGCCGATCAGCATTGCCGGGCCTACCAGCTTAGCCCACCCCTGGGAGATCGCCATGCCCGCCGCCGTCGTCGGGCCGCCGATATTTGCGTTGGATGCAATGATGGCCTCCTCAAGGTTGAATTTCATAACCTTTGCCCCCACAAAACAGAACACCATGTTGATCAATACCATGATCGCTGTCAGGACAAGGAGCAGCGGGGCCTGTGTCACAACCGTGACGATATTGGCCGGAACCCCGATCACAAACAGGAACAGGTAAATCAGGTAGGTGCCGATTTCCTGGGAACCATGCATCAAAGAAACCTGCTTCCGGAATCCGGTAGCCACAATCACGGAGATCGTAGTGATCCATACATACTGGCTTCCGAAGAATGTGTTGCAGATATCGCCCACCGGGTTGCCGGTCGGGATCACCGCCGCCAAACCAGCCGCGATCAACTGCGACGCCCATACGACCGCGATCGCGTAAGCAAAATTCATCGCGATATCCTTCAGGGAAATATCCTTGCGGCTCCAGAATGCCGCCGCCTGCGTCTGGGCTTCGTCCCTCTTGCTTGTGTCCGCTTCGACCTCGTCGATATGCGGATGCGCGAAATGGCTGCGGAAAAACTTCATTCCGGCGAAAGCGATCAATACAAAGAAATAGATCGCCATCAGAAGGTTATCCGCCACTGTCGCGGAAGCGGTCAGCTCACCGCCGTCAAACTGGCTCGCCATCGCCGCGAAGTTCACGCCGCCGCCGATGTAGGAACCCGTCATCATCGCTGCCACCTTTGCAAGCCCCTGCGCATCCCCGAACGGGACTTTCAGCGCGTTGAACGCGACGATCGCGCCGACAACCGTCCCCACCGCGCCGCACAGGAAAATCGCCAGCATACGCCCAGCATCCTTCCAGATTTGTTTCAGGTCGCACTGCAAAAGCAGAAGCGGAATGCCCATCGGGACGACGATCCCCCATACGATGTCATCATACAAGGTACAGCTCGTCGGGATGATCGAAAGATTGGCAAGTACCATAGCCATAATCAGGGCGATGATCGCGCCGGATACCTTGGACGCCCAGGTATACTTCTGCTCCAGGTAAATGGAGACCGCGACGCCGAGGCACAGGATCATCATCAACGACCATGTGTCATCCGGCGAGACAAGCGTCTCGCGCCCGATTAAGGACGTAAAAACAGAACTTAACATGTTTCTCTTTCTCCTTTCTATATCAACCATTGTTCTCGAAAGACAAAGCGGCTCCCCTAAGCCGCCCCGCTTTCCCATTGATTATACCCCTGTCACTGCCTTTTGTCAATTTTTCATTGGATCCCGGTTTGAAAGGTTTGGAAGGTTTGGAAGATGTGATCCCCCAGATTCTTGCTATAATCCCCTCTTATAACCAGTTCTAAATTTTAAGTACTTGAATTTTCGGGGCAATGTGATAGAATTTCATATTAGAAATTTTTCATAAAAATATCCGGATCCGGATAACCGTTTTGGACAGCGGGGAAACCTGTAAACTGACAGGCTGTAGTAGCCTGCAAAATCGGAAACGGCAGAGGAACTGGTATTTGTTCTTCCCGTCCGAAACCGAAAAGATTATTGCAGGAGGAAAAGAAATATGGACGCACTTGTATTACAGACAGATTTCGGCCTGCAGGACGGCGCGGTCAGCGCTATGTATGGCGTGGCCCATTCTGTCAACAGGGATCTGCAGATTTTCGACCTGACACATGAAATTGAGCCATACAATATCTGGGAGGCCAGTTACCGGCTGATCCAGACGGTATCTTTTTGGCCGGTGGGCACGGTGTTTACATCGGTGGTGGATCCTGGGGTTGGCTCTACAAGAAGAAGCATCGTGGCAAAGACAAAGGGCGGCCAGTATATCGTGACGCCGGATAATGGGACGTTAACGCACGTGAAGCGGCTTACCGGGCTTTCGGAGGCAAGGGTGATCGATGAGAAAGTGAACCGTCTGCCGCACTCGGAAGGAAGCTATACATTCTATGGGCGGGATGTGTACGCCTTTACGGGCGCAAAGCTGGCGGCTGGGGAGATCACGTTCGAAGAGGTGGGCCCCAAAGTGCCTGTAGAGAGCATCATTGAGCTGTCTGTGATACCTCCGGAATTGAAGGATGGCGCCGTAAGCGGGACAATTGATGTGCTGGATGTGCGTTTCGGAAGCCTCTGGACAAACATTACAAAGGAGCTGTTTGAAAAGGTCGGTATCCAGTACGGGGAACGGGCTGAGATCCAGATCCGCAACGATACCCGGACGCTGTACCGTAATACCATGATATATGGCCGCTCTTTCGCTGATGTTTATGTCGGGGAGCCGCTTTTATATGTCAATTCTTTAAATTTCATGGCAGTGGCGATCAATCAGGGAAGCTTTGCAAAAGCATATAACATCGGTACGGGAAAAAGCTGGCATATTGAACTGCGAAAAGACAGCAGGGCATAGCGGCTGTCAAGGATCCCGCGGAAGCTGGCTTATGATTGAAGAGGAATCCAACATATGGAAAGTATGTGGAGATAAATATTACAAAAGGGAACGTGTGGAAAACGGGAAGGACGCGTTCTTCACAGGCGGGTTTTGTGTCCGGGCGCGCATGGCGCGGACCCGTCAGACAAAGAATGTGCGCAGAAGTGGAGAGAAAAGAATGAATCAAAAATTTTCAGTAAAAACAATTGTTGCGATTGGCATTGGCGCCGCCTTGTTTTTCGTGCTCGCAAGGTATCTCATGATTCCGTCGCCGATCCCTAATGTTACTTTCGGCGCGCAGTACAGCCTGCTGTCTTTTATGTCGATCCTGTTTGGCCCGGTTGCGGGATTTTTAATCGGCCTGATCGGACATATGTTAAACGACCTTGCGGGCGGCTGGGGCCTGTGGTGGAGCTGGATTGTTGTTTCCGGCATT
>CAZYVA010000010.1:0-36284 GCA_964650695.1 uncultured Dorea sp.
GGAACGTAAAGTTGCCCGGTGTGATCTCATTGCGGAACGATTTCCCGATCTGGCATATGCCGAATGGGATCTTTTTTCTGGAAGTGCGCTGCACATTTTTAAAATTCACAAAAATCCCCTGTGCCGTCTCCGGACGGAGATATACGACGCTCCGCGCATCTTCGGTCACGCCCTGGAAGGTCTTGAACATCAGGTTGAACTCACGGATTTCCGTAAAATCATGCTTGCCGCAGGTCGGGCATGGGATCTTATGCTCTCGTACAAAATCCTCCATTTTTTCATGGCTCCAGCCGTCAATACTGTCTCCGATATCCATCCCATGCTCTTTCGCGAAACCCTCAATCAGCTTATCCGCCCGGAAACGCTCATGGCATTCCCTACAGTCCATCAAAGGGTCGCTGAACCCTCCCAAATGCCCGCTCGCCACCCAGGTCTGGGGGTTCATCAGGATCGCGCAGTCCACGCCCACATTGTAGGGGGATTCCTGCACAAATTTCAGCCACCATGCCTTTTTCACATTGTTTTTCAGCTCCACCCCAAGGTTCCCGTAATCCCATGTATTCGCCAGCCCGCCGTAAATCTCGGAACCTGGGTACACGAAACCTCTGGATTTCGCTAACGCCACAAGTTTCTCCATTGTCTTTTCTACTGCCATGTTTCCTTCTGCTCCTTTGCATCCTTCTATTCTTGTTTGATTTGTTAAAATATAATCATTGCTATTATACATAGAGGCATTTCCGAATGCAAGCCTAATTTTCCCGGCAAACAAGCAGGCAAAAGCAAACAAAAGTATACAAAAAGCCATTCCGGTCTGGTACGCAAAAAAAGATACCGGACGGGAATGGCAAAATTTTTACGCTTCTAGTGCTTCTTTCCCACGTCAAAGCAGAACATCAGGAAACGGGCCAAAACGTAGAGGACAAACGCAGCCGCAATGATGGTCTCGATCAAAACCAAATATTGCAGGGGCGGTATCGGGCTGCCCATGTTCGCCAGACATGCCATCGTCTGTTTTGAGGCAATCGCGCTGATCACAAATGGAAACGTAAATGCCGCGTAACTTGGGAAAAAAGGAAGCTTTAAATATCCAGCCGCCTTCACCAGCGCAAAAACGTATAAAACGGTTGCCACGGCAAATAACGTCAACACCATCGTTTTGGACTTCGGCGTCACAGACTGGATGTAACCCACCAGGCATAAGCTTGTCGGCGCCGCGTAAATACACACCAACGGCTTTGCCGGGTCCGGGACATCCTTATATTTCACATACCGCATAGTCACTAAAACGAATAACACAACCAACGAAACAAGCCCAAACCAAAACGCCGCCGTCCCTATTCCAAGCTGTTCATAGGCAGGCGCCGTGACCGCCGCGGCCGCAATGCCGACATAAACGATATAGTAACTTGCGAAAACCTTTGGCATCTCCAGCTTTAAAATAAACTTCACAGTAAAATAGACAATGAGGATGATGTGCAGCAGTATAGCCAGGAGCCAAATATAAAACGCAGCCCTGCCGATATATGGCTTCACATAAACGCTCAGAAGCATCAAAGCCATCGGGAACGTCGCCGATACGCTTGCCATAATTGGATTTTGGAGATCTTCCTTCACCATCCCTGGAAACATCGCCAGCTTCAGAAGCACCAATATCAGAAGGAATGCCGCGATCACGCCGCATACGAGCCGGATCCCTTCCGAGTAGCTTTGCAGCAGGTTCCCTAACGCCGCTGTCCCAAGCATGACCCCGCAAAGTGGAACGGGGACCTTTTTCACTACATCTTTCATCTCTGTTTTCTCCAATCTGTATGATTTATACTGGTCTATGCTGCAATATCTATCCGTTCACGCGGTTCCTTCCTCTCCTCCTCGCTGTCTGAAACTTCAATCTTTAACTCACGACAGACAATCTCTGCAACCTTCCATGCACAGATGCCGGTATAATAAATGCACTGATTTTTATGCTCACCCTTCCCCATATCAAATTCACGGGTCAGGATACGGCAGCAGGCTGCGTTTTTCCCATTCATCTCTTTGAACCAGTTATGGAGCTCATTGGAATAGGACATGCACTTATTGACTTCCGGGTCTTTTGGCCCGCGCGGCTCGGTTCTCCCAAAAAACATCCCAAGCGCGAGGATGCCCCCATTCAGCGCGCCGCACATGCAGCCGGAACGGCCCGCGCCCACAGACATTGCGGACGACATTGCGATCACTTCTTCCGGAACGTCAAGCTCAAAATTTTCTTTGATTGCCGCCATCAAAGCCTCGCAGCAAAAAAAACCTCCTCTGTAAAGGTTCTCCGCATCCTGCTGGATTTTTCTTAAATTCACTGATTTTGCTCCGATTTTCATGTTCTACCTCCTCCTTGGATGATTTTTTTATATTATAACACAAAAAAATAAACCGTGTTATTGATTCTTCGCATATGTTTATACACATAATCAATAACACGGCAAAATGTCCAAAATTTCGTGCTTTCCGCCTACGCCCTCGATAAATACTCGCCGGTACGGGTGTCAATCTTGATCTTCTCACCCTGGTCTACAAACAAAGGAACCGCGACCTGCGCGCCGGTCTCGACAATGGCCGGTTTGCTGGCTCCCTGCGCGGTGTTCCCTTTAAATCCAGGCTCCGTCTCCGTGACAACCAGCTCCACCGTCAGCGGCGGCTCAATGGCAAAAGGCTTCTCCTGGTAGGAGCTTACCGTAACTTCATCGTTTTCCTTTACAAATTTCAGGGAATCCCCTACGTCCGCCGCGCTGACAGCAATCTGGTCGTATGTGTCATTGTCCATGAAATAATAAAGGCCGCCGTCGTTATACAGATACTGCATTTTCTTTCTTTCTATAAAAGCCTCCTCAAAGGACTCGGTCGGGCGGAACGTCGTCTCCACCACGCCGCCGTTAATGATGTCTTTCAACTTGACCCGGACGAACGCCGCGCCTTTTCCCGGCTTTACATGCATGAAATCAATGACCTGGCATACTTTCCCATCAATCTCCAGCGTCATGCCGTTCCTGAACTCACCTGCTGACTTTGTCGCCATATAGCATCCTCCTAACTGTGTATATAGTTACCGCTCACTGTAACTGTCCCTTACACTTTTCTCTAATTTCCACTTTTCCCATTCTATAATATCCCATGCCCTTTTTCAACCTTTTTTTCCTGTTCCCCACGTGTTTCCCACCTATTTTGTACTTTTCAAGCCGCTCTTCACGGCCTGGAACCGCCCATAGTAACGATTTGGGGCGGGTATCACCGCTTGCTTTACAAAACCGCGTTCCACGCTTGGATCACTTTCTCACAGGAGGCCCATTTACCGGCCGTTCCCGGCTGTGGGCCGCATCCTTTTCAAGGCTTTTTTTGTAGAAAAACAGCACGATCCTTTCCAGGTAACGTTTCAGCACAATCTGGATCTCTTCCTTCGGGCAGATGGGCTTCACAAGAATACTGAAAACCCCGGCCCGCTTTGCCCCCCATACATCGGTAAAAAGCTGGTCGCCGATGAATGCGGTATCCGATGTGTCCGTCCCCATGATTTCCATAGCCTTGCGGTAATTGCCCGTGGCCGGCTTATGTGCATTGCAAATATAATCCACCTGGATCGGTTCGTTAAACATTTTGACCCTTGGCTCCTGGTTGTTCGAGATCAGGCAGCACCTGAACCCCATCTTTTTCAGCCGGGCAAACAACGCCTCCGTGCGCTTGTCCGCAGGCGCGCCGTGCGGCACTAATGTATTATCAATATCAAATATCAATCCCCGGAACCCTTGTCCGTACAGCTTCTGAAAATCAATTACATAAGCGGAAGCCAGGTATCTATCCGGGAAAAACATCTCAAACATGGCTCTTTCTCCTTGTCCCGCCATCCACAGCCACTTTACCCCTATCCATGGACACGGCATCCGCCGCCTTGCTGATCGATGTCCCGACATCCTCCCGGAAAAGATCCCATGCATCCTCGTGTTCCACAAAATACTTCGGGCAGTTTTTCCCGGTTACGTCATAGTGGCGGATGATATCCTCTTCGTCCAGCCCAAACTCCAGGCAAAGCCACGCGCAAAGCCGCACCATCGACTGATAAGTTGCATCGTTAAACTTCCCCGTATCGTCCGGATGGCAGCATTCAATAGAAACCGTGTCTTTATTACGGCTGTTTGACGCATACGCCACTTCCCACGTCGGCACACACTGTAAAATCTCTCCCTCCAGCCCGACGACAAAATGGCTGCTGGCCTTCGTCTCATGGGTATCCTTCAGGCTTTCAAAATAATTACGGTTATCGATAGCAGTTGCGCCCGGATTTGCGGTATAATGCACAACGATCCCGGTTATGGTATCCGTTTCCGTCCCCGGCCTGGAATAGGGGTTGACTGTCAGAAGCTCTACATCCATCTCCGGCTTCAGCGCCTGGGCCCCCTCCCCGCCAGCGCTTCCATCTCCGGCATCCCTGGACGAGCGTGTAAGCTTTACGGTCACTGCGGTCAAAAAAACTGCTGTCAGCGCCAAAAACCCCAGCGTTATCCGCAGCCGCGTCTTTTTGGCCTGTTTTTTTTTCTCTTTTTGTATTTTTTTCTTCATGGAACTTTAATCCGTGATGCTGCTGTAATTAGGCGCCTCTTTCGTGATATGGATGTCATGGGGATGGCTTTCTTTCAGCGAAGCCGCGGAAATCTTTACAAATCTCCCTTTCTCTTTCAGTTCTTCAATGGACGGTGCGCCGCAATACCCCATGCCGGAACGGAGCCCTCCCACTAACTGGAAAACCGTGTCTTCCACCAGCCCTTTATACGCCACGCGCCCCTCTACGCCTTCCGGCACCAGCTTCCTGGCATCGGACTGGAAATAACGGTCCTTGCTCCCGTTTTCCATAGCGGCAATGGAACCCATGCCGCGGTATACCTTATATTTCCTTCCCTGGTATAGCTCAAACGTTCCCGGGCTTTCATCACAACCTGCCAGCATGCTTCCCATCATACACACATTCGCGCCTGCCGCGATCGCTTTCGTCATATCCCCGGAGTATTTGATGCCCCCGTCCGCGATGATAGGGATGCCGTATTTGTCCGCCGCCTCATAGCAATCCATCACAGCCGTGATCTGCGGCACGCCGATCCCTGCGACGACGCGGGTCGTACAGATGGAGCCAGGCCCGATCCCAACCTTGACCGCGTCCGCGCCCGCCTTGATCAGGTCTTCGGTCGCCGCCCCCGTCGCCACATTTCCCGCGATCACCTGAAGATCCGGGAACGCCGATTTTACCATATCCACTGTCCGGATGACATTGGCCGAATGCCCGTGCGCGGAATCAAGGACAACCACATCCACCTTTGCATCCACGAGCGCGCGGGTCCGCTCAATGCAGTTGGCCGTAATGCCGATCGCGGCCCCGCAAAGCAGCCTCCCTTGGGGATCTTTCGCGGACAACGGGTAACGGATCTGTTTTTCAATATCCTTGATGGTAATCAGGCCCTTCAAGTTAAACTCCTCATCCACGATCGGGAGTTTTTCCTTCCTCGCCCGCGCCAGGATTTTTTTTGCTTCCGCAAGGGTGATCCCTTCCTTCGCGGTGATCAGCCCCTCTGAAGTCATGCATTCCTTGATCTTTTTTGAGAAATCCTCCTCAAATTTCAAGTCACGGTTCGTAATGATCCCAACCAGCTTCTTCCCCTCTGTGATCGGCACGCCGGAGATGCGGAACTTCGCCATCAGAGCATTGGCGTCCTCCAGCGTATGTTCCGGTGAAAGAAAAAACGGATCCGTGATGACGCCGTTCTCCGAACGCTTGACCTTGTCCACCTCTTCCGCCTGCTTTTCGATGGGCATGTTCTTATGGATGACGCCGATGCCTCCCTGGCGCGCCATAGCAATCGCCATGCGGTGTTCCGTCACCGTATCCATCCCCGCGCTCATGATCGGTATGTTGAGCCGGATTTTTTTTGTCAGGTACGTCGATAAATCCACCTGGTTGGGAATCACCTCCGAATAGGCCGGAACAAGAAGTACATCGTCAAATGTAATGCCCTCCCCAATGATTTTTCCCATAGTAAACCCCCTCCTTCTCTGATGTTGCGATCCACTCTCTCCCTGCCCACGCCCATAAAAGCCGCTGCCTGCCGCAGGGCCGGTTCTTTGATTTGCGCGGGTGGAGGGACCGATTTATTTTTTTTGGATTACTTTCCTTGGCGCCAGCATCCGGAATCCTTCTAGGATCGTCTCATCCGGCTCAAACAGTACTTTCACCAGTCCATTATTCTGACGCGCCACCATAGCATAAAGGTTCCCGTCCCCGCCGCCGGAGCTTACGTCCAAAAGCTTTGCTTTCCCATACGCCTTTAATTCCGGGGCGTCAAAAGGCGCCAGCAGCTCCAGTTCTTTCACGTTGGAAGAAAAGATCCGTTTCCTTTTCGCCTTATGGATAATTTTATCAACATCCAGATCTCCGTTTACATAAAGATATTCATACTCTATATCCATCCGCGAAATCACAAAAAACGCCACCGCGATGACGATCACAGGGACAAAAATAATCATGCCTAACAGAAAAACAGAGACAACGGAAGAGATTGCCAATGCAATCAGAAAGGCTTTGATCAGCAGCTCTTTTATACCTTGCTGCTTTTTCACTAATTTTTCCGTGTAGAAATCGCTCATTTGCTTTTCTCCTTTTTGGTCGTTCCAAACAGTATAACATAAACCCCGGCAAAAAGAAAGCCGGTTACTTACATAGTTTGATGTAGAAAATAATCAGAAAAAATTTTGTTTTTTTGTTTCATCAGCAAAACGGCAGATGCACATTTCCACTGTTGTGCCTCTGCCGTTTTGTCTTTCCTCTGTTCTCATCCTGAAAACCGTGAAATATTTTTACAGATACTTGCAATATTCGTCCCTGATGTCAGACATCTCGCCGATGATATCGTCAACATCGAGCACCATTTCCATCATACCCACCTGCTCATCATAAACCGCTTCGTCAAACTCTTCCTTCATCTCCGGTTCACATACATGGTACACCGTGAGCCCAAGCTGGACTCCCGTCAATGGTCCTGCAAAAGTCGGGTCGCCTGCTGTAACTGTCTCTGCAGCAAGCCCGGAAGCTTCGCCCTCGGCAGCCCCAAGAACCACAACGACATTTTCCGGGCCGAACTCCTCAGCGAATTCCTTCACTCTCTTTTGATTTTCAAGATCCATCGCGCCTGCGCTCGTTCAGACGAAACATTCCGTGGATGAGAATACAACCTCAGCGCCGGCTGTCTTTACACACTCTGCGATAGCCGGGCCGGGCACACCATCACGGTCACCGATAATGATTGCTTTTTTCCCTTCCAAAATAGCCATAACGATCCATTCTCCTTTCTTTGCTTTACAAAAAGTTGATCTATGATTGAAAAACGACACCTGGACAGATGTAATTTTTAACCATCGCCTTTAAGCCTCGGATTTCAGGGCTTTGATAAATGCGGCGCATGCGGCAAACATGATAAATATAAACGGGAACGCCGCTGCCAGTGATATGGTCTGCAGTGGTTTTAACCCGCCTGCCATCAAAAGCCCGACCGCCATGATGGATTGGATGATCCCCCATAGGACTTTTTTACTGTTCGGCGGGTTTTTATCCCCGTCCGATGTCAGCATGGATAATACATAAACGCCTGAATTGGCGGATGTAACAAAAAATGCACACAAAGAAACGATTGCCACCATACACAGGAAAAACCCAAGCGGGTACTCCCGCAGCACAACGAACAGGCCAACCTCCGGTGATGCCGCCGCTTCCTGTAAGGCCTCAATCGCGAGGATCCCTTTCTCACCCAGGTTAATCCCAAGGCTTCCGAATACCGAACCCCACACGCAGGATGCGAGCGCCGGGACCAATACAACCCCAAGGATAAACTCGCGTATCGTGCGCCCTTTGGAAATACGCGCCACAAACACGCCGACAAACGGCGCCCACGCGATAAACCATGCCCAATAAAACAATTTCCAATTCCCAAGCCAGGTATTATCCCCATAGGAACTCACATTCAGGGAATCCTGGACAAAGTTTCCGATGTACTGGCCGATGCCATTGATAAAGCTGTCCAGGATCTCAACCTTGGGGCCCACGACAAAACATACCGCCAGCAATCCGATCGCCACATAGATATTTGTGTCGGAAATAAATGTAATCCCCTTTTCCAGGCCGGACACTGCCGAACCGATGTAAATGACAGACACAACTATTATAATGATAATCTCAACCACAAGCCCGGTCGGAAGCCCGAACAGCTTGTTAAAGCCGGCTTCGATCTGCAGGGTGCCAAGCCCCAGCGACGTGACAACGCCTGCAACCGTTGCAAATACCGCCAGGATATCAACCAGCTTGCCAAGCCATCCTTCTGCCCGTTTCTCCCCGATCACCGGGACCAGGATACTGCTGATCAGCCCTTTTTTTCCTTTGCGGAACATAAAGTACGCCAGAGACAATCCGATCACCGCATAATTCGCCCACGGCAGGATCCCCCAGTGCATGAAAAAGGACCGCATGGCAAAATCCGCTGCCTCCGGCGTCGCCCCCTCCATCCCAACCGGATACAGATAATGGGTCAAAGGTTCCGCAACACCGTAAAATACAAGGCCAACTCCCATACCGCACCCGAAAAGCAGCCCAAACCATGTCAGGTTCTTATATTCCGGCCTGGAGTCATCGCCTCCCAGCCGGATGCGCCCGAACTTTCCAAACGCTACATAAAGGTCAAATGCCAGAAAGACCAGCATACAGATCAGATACAGCCACGCAAAATCATTCGTCAAAAACGCAAATATTGTATTTGCCGCCACCGTGAAGCTTCCATTGAATGCAACGGACCAGACCGCGATCACAGCAACCAACGCCAGCGAAATATAAAAGACGGCTTTACTCGGATTTTCTTTTTTTTCCATGTACAATCTCCTCCAAACTCTGTAAACACAATTGCTATACACGGAATACCGTCTGCTCTTTCACGTCGCAAGCCAGCGCTTCAAGCGCTACCCTTGTCCTGTGTAGACGGAGCTTCCACTGATCCTCCTTCGGTGTACTGGGATCCCCCAGAGGATATGGGATCGATATAGTCGGTACGATCCTGTTTGCCCCGACGGTCTTGGCAACCGGGACCAGGTTACACATCTGTACGATCGGGAATCCTGCCCTCTCGATCTCTTTTACCATCTTTGCACCGCAACGAGTGCAGGTGCCTCATGTGGAGACGAGGATACAGCCGTTTACATGATCCTCTTCCAGATGCGGGATGATCTCCCTTGCCATTCTCGCCGCCTCAGATTCCGTCGTCCCAGTCCCAACCGTCGAATAGAAATACGGATGCAGGCTCCCGTAGACGCCTTCTGCCAATAGCTCTTTTAATGCATCCACGGGTGTGATTACATTCGGTTCAGCATCCGCCGCTGCCGGGTCAAAGCCTGCGTGGATGGTCTTATATTCACCGCCCTTCAATGCCTTATCCCCGGAGATGTCATATCTGCCCCATCTGGTCGCTGACGCGGACTGGATACGGTCCGGATTATCTACCGGGACGATGCCGCCTGTCGTGAGGAGCGCGATCCTTGCCTCGCTAAGATTCGCGATGGCAGGCGCGATCGGCACACGGTCGATCTTCGGGATCGGAAGTTCGGATACGAACAGCTCGCCATTCAGCTTCTTTAACAGCATATCAACCATACGCTCTGAAGCTGGTTTCATGTCCTTTCTCCATGCCTGGTGGCGGATCCCTCTCGGAAAATATCCTTCCTCAGAGGCCGGGCCCACCGGCTCGCCGGCTAGGATCTTTTTCGCCACATTTGCCATCGCCTTCACATCTTTACGCATTTTAGAAGCAATATTCCCGCCCTTTAAGATGTACATATCCTTCTTGAACATATCTACGCCCGGCGTCTCCTCGTTCATGGAGGTTACAACCGGAACGCCGAATTTTTCTTTTACCGCCTTACAGATCGTCCCGCATGCCACGGTATAACGGCCTGCCTGGAACGCCGGCCCTGCCAGGAAAAGATCCATCTCCTTCCCTTCCAGCATGCCAAGGATCCGATCAACGGCCTCATCCGTATTCGAACCCATATAATTGTCGCCGCAGATCACTGTATGGGTTACCTCCGCCATTCCGTTTAATTCTTTTGCAAACTGCATCGCCGGGCCAACCTGTCCTTCATGGATCTCCGGCTCCACGCCCGCTTTATCCTCCCCGCCAATCTGACCGAAGAACTGATTTACATATAAAATCACTTTTTTCATTGTCAAGACCTCCTTAAAATTCCATCATCTGTTTCGGCGACCACCCGCATACCTGGTCCCCACAGAACACACCGTTGTTTTCAAGGATGATCGAACCATCCTCCCTGACAGACGGGCCAAGCAGCTCATCATAGCTCCATCCGCCGGAATTTCCATCTCTTGCGAGGGCTTCCAGTTCTCCAAGCACAGTTTCCATCGGCGGAAGCTCAATAAGTTCCCCTACATTTCCACATGAAACAATCGCGTCGCATTTCTCATCCAGCGTAACCAGCGGCTGGCCATGTCCGTCACGCCCTGTACTTTCATTGGTAACGCCGACAGTCTTGATCCCTGCGTCCTCAAGGGCAACCAGGCACCCTACAAAATCCGCGTCCGGATTGCCATAGCCTTCCTCGGCCACAACCGCGCCGTCCGCGCCAAGGCTTTTTGCAATCTGCGCTACATACAGAGCCGCACGTTCTTTTTGCTCCAGCGCAACATTCAAGTTGGACATGATGACACCGAGGAAATTAATCGTCTTTCCATGTTCATCCATAAGCGCCCTCAGATTCGGGGTATTCTGCATATCGTAGGTTGACCACTTGGACGATACCGGCATAAAGCTTCCAGATACGATCGCGCCGTCCAGGATCTCCGTCGGGCTCATCACGGTCGGGAGCATATGGTTCGTATCCCATCCATATACGAGGTCGTTGTACCCCATAGCCTCCATCTGGGACTGGGGCTGCATCACATATACAACGGATGGCAGCTCTTCGATCTTTGCCCCACGCCGGATCATAGGCGTTGTTTCATAAATATCCCTGTCCTCCGGATCCAGGTCCTTCACGCAGGATCCGATAAACTCCGCCAGTTTATGTCCGGCTCTTCTGAGCGCGTCATTCTTCTTCTGCTGCTCATGCCTCTCAAATTCTTCGTTTGTATCGGCAACCAGAACGATATTATTCAACTGGCCAAAATATGTAAGCTTCTGCCCTTCGCCGCTCATATCGATAATGCCGTCCTGGAACCCGCCCCAGTGCCTTCCGACGACCAGCACGCTGCAATTCTTCAGTGCATGGAGCACGCCGTCTCCCGCAGGCGCCAGCTCACTTGTGTAGCCAGGGAATAACCCGCGCCCGTCTAACCTTACTCTTGGCTCAATCGCTTCTTTTACTGGGCACATGCGGATCTTATCCCCCGGTTTCGCAATATACATCCCAGCTTCCGTGATCCTGTCATCTTCAAGGATGTATTTCAACGCATCATCCTTATTGACTGTCAGGATGCCATTTTTAAACGACAGTTCATCCCCGAAGACAATATCTTTGACATAAAAATTCCCAATCTCCAGCCTCATCGTTTCCTCCTTCACGGATGCTCATTGAAAATAGATGATTTCAATAAGCAATTTAACTATGTTTTTTAGTTACTAAGCGCGCTTATTTATAGTTTATGCCCTATAATATACCAATAAGCGCGCTTAGTGTCAAGGTATTTTCCGAAAAAATTTCGTTCACCAAAATTTTTATGCTTATAGAATTTTTTAATATATCTTTTAAAGTTGCAACCGCATGTGTTATGATGCATGTATCAAAGACCTTTAGCCCTTATGATTGTGGAACAGGAGGATATATGGAACAAGACAAAGTTTTGATGAAACAGCAGAACACGGTCCGTTTTATTGAAGCCACACGGGAACTGATGGACACAGAAGGGTTAAATAAGCTGTCTGTCCGTAAGATTGCTGAAAAAGCGGGATTCCACAACTCCACGATCTATCTTTATTTCAAGGACGTGGATGAACTGATCCTGCTGGCTTCCCTGAAGCATTTCAACGGCTACAGCACCGCCCTCGCGAAGCAGAACGATAAAAATATGGCTGCATACGAAAACTTCTTATCAATCTGGAAGTTTTTCTCTGAGTCCGCTTTTGAGAAACCAGAAATATTCTATAATTTTTTCTTCGGAAAACACAGCGATGAGCTGACGGAAATTTTCGAGCGTTATTATGATTTGTTCCCTGATGAAAAAGCGATTTACCGCGAGGACATCCAAAGCATGTATTTCGGAAAGGATATATACGAACGATGTTTCCTGATCCTGAAACCGCTTCTGAAGGAGAAAAATCTCCGCTTGACCGAGGATAACCTTGATATGGTCAATGACATTACTGTTGGGTATCTGAAATATCTCTTGGAACAGAAATGCCTGTCCCCAGCCCTTCCTGCAGAAACATTTACACAAAAAATGCTCTCTATGATCCGGTATATGGTTGAGAAATAACGAAACGGGGCTGTGAAAGAATGTAGCTCATCTATAAAAAGGGCTGTGAAAAATGACGATCTCATTTTTCACAGCCCCTTTTCATTACAGACACTCAAACAACTCTTTGTGACGCCAGGCTGCCGAGAGCAACCTGCTTTTTCCCCACAGGTTTTACATCATACCCATGCCGCCGCCTGCGCCGCCTGCCGGCATAGCCGGGGTTTCTTCTTTGATATTTGCAACAACCGCTTCTGTCGTGAGCAGCGTGGACGCCACGCTGGTCGCGTTCTGAAGGGCGCTTCTTGACACCTTTGCCGGATCCAGGATCCCGCTTTCCACCATATCGACATACGTCTCCGTGAGTACGTCAAAGCCAATCCCCTTTTCCGACTCGGCCACTTTATTGATGATGACAGAGCCTTCCAAGCCTGCGTTCGCCGCGATATGGTACAGTGGGGACTCCAGCGCCTTAAGCACAACATTTGCGCCTGTCTTCTCATCGCCGGTCAGCCCTTCCGCCATCTTCGACACTTCTTTTGCCGCATGGATATAAACCGAGCCGCCGCCGCAGATGATGCCTTCTTCCACAGCCGCCCTTGTCGCCGCGAGCGCGTCCTCCATATGAAGCTTCGCTTCTTTCATCTCTGTCTCCGTAGCCGCGCCTACACGGATGACCGCCACGCCGCCAGACAGCTTCGCCAGCCTCTCCTGGAGCTTCTCACGGTCAAAGTCCGACGTGGTCTCCTCGATCTGGTTCTTGATCTGTGCAATACGATCCGAAATGGCTTTCTTGTCGCCCAGGCCGTCTACGATCACCGTGTTTTCCTTTTGGACTTTCACGGATTTCGCACGTCCAAGCTGCTCCATCGTCGTCTCTTTCAAATCCATGCCCAGCTCATCGGAAACCACTTCCCCGCCGGTCAGGATCGCGATATCTTTCAGCATCTCTTTCCTACGGTCGCCGTATCCCGGAGCCTTTACCGCAACAACGTTGAAGGTGCCGCGCAGCTTGTTGACAATCAGGGTCGTCAACGCTTCGCCCTCGATATCCTCCGCGATGATCAGAAGCTTCGCGCCGGACTGTACAACCTGCTCAAGCAGTGGAAGGATTTCCTGGATGTTGGAAAGCTTTTTGTCGGTGATCAGGATATACGGATCCTCCAGGTTGGCTTCCATCTTATCCATGTCTGTTGCCATATACGCGGAAACATATCCACGGTCAAACTGCATGCCTTCCACAAGATCCAGTTCCGTTTTCATCGTCTTGGATTCTTCAATCGTGATGACGCCGTCATTGGAAACCTTTTCCATAGCGTCCGCCACCATCTCGCCTACATCGGCATCACCGGCGGAAATCGCGGCAACCTTTGCGATCTGGTCCTTACCATTCACCTTGCTGGACATGTTGGCAATCGCTTCCACCGCAGTCTCCGTCGCTTTTTTCATCCCTTTCCTGAGGATGATCGGATTCGCGCCTGCCGCCAGGTTCTTGATTCCCTCGTGGACCATCGCCTGTGCCAGGACGGTCGCCGTTGTCGTGCCGTCGCCCGCAACATCATTGGTCTTAGACGCCACTTCTTTGATAAGCTGCGCGCCCATATTCTCAAATGCATCCTCCAGCTCGATCTCTTTTGCGATCGTGACGCCATCATTGGTGATCAACGGCGAACCGAAAGATTTATCCAAAACCACATTCCTTCCTTTCGGCCCTAATGTCACCCTCACTGTATCCGCAAGCTGATCCACACCTGACTCCAACGCTGCCCTGGCTTCTGCCCCATATTTGATTTCTTTCGCCATGATAATCTACCTCCTGTTTTTACATGTTATGATTTTCCCGAATCCCGTTCCCTTATACCGGCCGAAGCGGCTATTACTCAACAACCGCCAGGATATCATCCTGTTTTACGATGATGTATTTTTCCTCATCCAACTCAACCTCTGTCCCAGCGTACTTTGAATAGATGACGGTCTGTCCGGGCTTCACATTCATCGGTACCACTTTTCCATCCACGGTCGCCCCCGGCCCTGCAGCGATAACTTCTGCCTGCTGCGGTTTCTCCTTGGACTGTCCGGGAATCACGATCCCTGATTTTGTAGTCTCTTCCGCCTCTGCCTGCTTCAGCACAATCCTGTCACCTAATGGTACTAATTTCATATTCTATTCCTCCTATACATGTTCTTCGGGTTGTTAGCACTCATAAAAAGAGAGTGCTATCAAAACTCTAGTTAATAAAATAGCACTCTCTCTTTATTTTGTCAACACACTTTTCCATTAGTTTACAGGATTTTTAGATTTACATATCTTCCCTGTTATAAAATCCTTTGACAATCCGGAAAACAACGATCTTCCCGCGCCGGTCCCAGTAACGCTCGGTCAGCACCCCTTCGCAGGACACGGTCCCTTCCGGTGCATGGATGGTACATTCATACAGGGCATCCAGGGAAAAAAACGGCAATTCCGCCTTTCCTGTCAGTAAATAGATGCAGCCGCCCTCCTCCTGATACCGTATGATTTTACAGGGATGCGCCGTCTCATCATAAAAACCGCCATCCAGGATAACATGTGTCATCCGAAGCCTGGCCGGGCAATTTTCATACATAGGCCGCTCCTTTAATCCTCTCGTTCCTTTTTGATCCTCGCCAGTTCCGTGAATACATGATCATTGATGACTTTAATATAAGTTCCCTTCATACCAGAGGAGCGGGACTCAATGATGCCCGCGCTTTCAAACTTCCGGAGCGCGTTCACAATGACAGACCGGGTGATCCCTACCCTGTCTGCAATCTTGCTTGCCACCAGGATGCCTTCCATCCCATCCAACTCATCAAAAATATGGATGATGGCTTCCACTTCGGAATAGGAAAGCGTGCTGACGGCAGACTGGACGATCCGCTCCTTCCGCGTCTCCTCCGCATTTTCCTCATTGACCGAACGGAGCATCTCCAGCCCAACAACCGTTGTCCCGTATTCACTCAGGATGATATCGTCAATCACATATGGGCTTTCTTTCCTGTAAATAAATAAAGTCCCCAGTTGCTCGCCTGCGATATCGATCGGGCTGATGGTTGCCTGGCACCCGTCCGATGCCTCTTCGGAAAATCCCAGCGTCTGAAGATTTACATTTTCTTTCGTAGAAAGGATGAGCAGGAACCGCTCATTCAGCATGGGGTCGATATGCTTTCCCACGTCCCACTCGACCAGCTCCTCGATCAACGGGATGTCCGGGCGCATACATCGCCCAAGTATTTTCCCTTTTTTGCTGACAACAAGCACATTGGAATCCAAAATGTCCGACAGGACATCGCAAATGTCGTTGAACGCGACTTTACTGTTACTGTTATTATGCAATAATTTATTGATTTTCCTCGTCTTATCTAATAACTGTACACTCATAAAAGCCTCTTCATCCCCGTGAAGTGAAAGTTTTTCCGCAACTCATGCTTCATGCCCGCTTTCTTTGTCATGCAAGTGTCCATAATATTATCATATATTTTCGGAATATTCAATAAATTTTTTAAAAATAAGATCGACGGTGTGATGCCATCCTGCCCCGGCCCGGACAATCCCTATGGCTTTGCCGCCTCTACGTATCCGCACTGTCCGTCCTGGCAGCACAGCTTATTTCCTTTTTCTACCATATAGCCGCCGCACTGCGGGCATTTCTTTGAGGATGGCTTCTGCCATGACATAAACCCGCATTTTGGATTGTCCTCGCATCCATAATACTTCCGGCCTTTTTTCGTCTTTCGCAAGATCACCTCTTTCCCGCAGAAAGGGCAGGATACCCCGATTTTTTCAAGGTACGGACGGGTGTTGCGGCACTCCGGGAACCCAGGGCATGCAAGGAACTTTCCATGAGGGCCGTACTTCACAACCATGTTCCGCCCGCATTGTTCGCAGATCTCGTCTGTAACCTCGTCCTCAATCTTGACTTCGGCCAGTTCCTTTTCCGCTTTTTCCACCGCTTTCTCTACATCCGGATAAAAATTCTCAATAATTGTTTTCCAGCGGACCTTTCCTTCCGAAACGCCGTCCAAAAGACTTTCCATATTCGCGGTAAAATTCACATCCACAATGCTTGGGAAAGACTGCACCATGATACGGTTCACGACCTCGCCGAGCTCGGTCAGGTAAAGGTTTTTATTTTCTTTCGCCACGTATCTTCTGGCAACAATGGTCGAGATGGTCGGCGCATACGTGCTTGGACGGCCGATGCCAAGCTCTTCCATCTCCTTGACAAGGGAAGCTTCCGTATAGTGGGCTGGGGGCTGCGTAAAATGCTGCTTTGCCTCTATGCCGTCCTTGGCAAGCTCTGCCCCATGCCTGAGCCCATTGACCAGCGCACTGCTTTTTTCTTTCTCTTCCCCTGCTTCCGTATAGACGCTGCCAAACCCAGGGAACGTTACCACTGAGGATGCGGCGCGGAACCGGTAATCCCCTGCGGCGATCGAGACGGACGTCGTCTCATAGAGGACCGGCGCCATCCGGCTTGCCACAAATCGTTTCCAGATCAATTGGTAAAGCCTGAACTGATCCCTCGAAAGGGAATCCTTCACCATGGCCGGCGTCCGCCTCACATCGGTCGGGCGGATCGCTTCATGCGCGTCCTGGATGCTTTTCTTTTCCTTCCCGGCCAAGGACGCGCTCCCGGAAACATACTCCTTTCCGTATTGCCCGGCAATAAAATCCTTCACGGCGGCGTCCGCTTCATCGGAAATGCGGGTGCTGTCCGTCCGAAGATACGTGATCAATCCTACCGTTCCATTTCCCTTCAGATCCATACCCTCATAGAGCTGCTGCGCAATACGCATCGTCTTTGAAGTTGCAAAATTCAAACCTTTGGAAGCTTCCTGCTGCAGCGTGCTGGTCGTAAAAGGAGCCGGCGGTTTTTTACTCCGCTCCCCTTTCTTCACCTCGTCCACAATGTATGGCTGCTGTTCCAGGCTGCGGACGATTTCTTCCATTTCTTTTTTCGAGCGGACCGTCATCTTTTCCTTTGCCGTCCCGTAGAAATGGGCGGTGAGGATTTTTTTCTCCCCTTTCGCTTTCAGACGGACGTCCACGGTCCAGTACTCCTCCGGGATAAAAAGGCTGATCTCCTCCTCCCGGTCCGCGACCATCCGGAGGGCCACTGACTGTACCCGCCCGGCGCTCAGCCCCCGTTTGACCTTGGCCCACAAAAGCGGGCTGATGCAATACCCCACAATCCGGTCCAAAACCCTGCGCGCCTGCTGGGCGTCCACCAGATCCATATTGATCTCACGGGCATTTTTCAGAGAGGCTTTCACGGCTTTTTTCGTAATCTCATTAAAGCTGATACGGAATGTCTTCTTATCCTCCAGCTTTAAAGCCTTGCTCAGATGCCATGAAATCGCTTCCCCTTCCCGGTCTGGGTCCGTCGCCAGATACACCTTATCCGCTTTTTTTACTTCTTTGCGCAGGCCTGCAAGCAACTCCCCCTTGCCTCGGATGGTGATATACTTTGGCTCAAAATCATTCTCCAGGTCTATGCCTAGCTGGCTCTTCGGCAGATCCCGCACATGTCCGTTGGAAGCTGCCACCACGTAATTGGGGCCCAGAAACTTTTTGATTGTCTTTACCTTCGCAGGTGACTCCACAATCACCAGATTTCCCGCCATAAACCATTCCTCCCGCCGGATCTTTGGGAACTGCTGCCCGGAAAATTTCAAATATTCCCTGACTGATTTTTTATATAATAGTTTTTTGAAACTTCCAATACTAAGCCCTGCAACTGGAGCGTCACAAGCTTTTCCATCAGCTCAGGCGCGCCCAGCTTTGTCTCCCGTGACAGTTCCTCTATCCCTTTTGGAAACAAATCGAGACAACTATACACCAAATTTTCACCGCTTTCAAGTTCTTTTTTGTTTTTATCTTCCATTTGCCAGGCAGGGACATAGGCGATCTTCATTTCCTCCAGTAAATCCTGCGGGGAGATCAAAATACCCGCGCCCTGCCGGATAAGCCTATGGCAGCCAAAGCTTAGCCTGCTGTCCGCCGGCCCTGGAAGGGCGTACACGTCTTTCCCTTGCTCGACCGCGAAATCTGCCGTTATGAGGGAGCCGCTTTTTTCCCGCGCCTCCATGACAAGGACATAATCCGAAAGACCGCTGATGATCCGGTTCCTCACCGGGAAAAAAAACGGCAAGGGCCTGGTGTGTAGCGGAAGCTCCGAGATCACCCCGCCCTCTTTCTGTATATCCAGGTACAGGCCCTGATGCTGGCGGGGGTAACATATATCCACCCCGCACCCAAGCACCGCAAAAGTGTTCCCTCCGCCATCCAAGGCCCCTCTCTGCCCCGCGCCGTCGATCCCTCTTGCCATGCCGCTTACGACCTGCACCCCCGCTTTTGCCAGGGCCCGCCCATACTCAAGCGCCATTTTTTCCCCATAAGGGCTGCAATGCCTCGCCCCAACGATGGCCACGCTGGGGCCATCCTCCTCCGGCAGCTTTCCTTTGACGTACAAGGCATACGGCGCCCGTCTGACCGTTTTTAACCTTTCGGGGTAATCCGGGGAAAAATAAGGGATGAACGCAATTTGGTTTTCCAGCATTTCCTCATAAGAGGCCGTTGGGAGCGGCATTTTTGCCTGACATAAAAGCGATGCCTCCTTTTGCGTCAGGATCCCGCTCCGGACGAACTGTGTTTCTTCTATATTATATATGGCTTGTGCATTCAGAAAATGCTTCCGGAGCCGGTATTTTTTTGTGTCGGAAATCCCCCGTAAGGCTGCAAGCCAGTATTCATAAAGCATAAAACCCCCCTCTCCCCCCGCTTGGGGCTGTTTTTTCCATCGTCCTGTACCCGATCGCTTCTTTCAGATGCGCCTCACTGATATCCTCCTTCCCATCCAGATCCGCGATCGTGCGCGCGACTTTCAGGATTTTATGGTAAGTCCTTGCTGTCAGCCGCAGAACCTGGAACGCCTGCTTCATCAGCCGTTCCTGTGCATGCCCCAAATGGCAGCAATGCTCCAGTTCCCGCACGCCAATCGTGGCATTGGAGGCGAAATTTACCGCCCCAAAACGATGCTTTTGGATTTCCCTTGCCATACAGACCCTCTCCCGGATCTCAGCAGATGTGTCCTGCCCATTCCCCATGCTCAGATCTGTGTATTCTACCCTGGGCGTCTCCACACACAGATCGATCCGGTCTAAAAACGGCTGGCTGACATGCGCCTGGTACTGCTGCACTTGCCATGGCGTGCAGATACACGTCTGTGGATCCGGATAATTGCCGCAGGGACAGGGGTTCATCGCAGCCACCAGTATAAAATTCGCTGGAAATTCAAACGTCCTCCCTGCCCGGCTGATCCGGATGCAATGCTCTTCCAGCGGCACCCGCAAAAGCTCCAGAATGGATTTCGGGAACTCTGCCAATTCATCTAAAAACAATACCCCTCCATGAGCCAGGCTGATCTCTCCGGGCATCGGGGACACCCCTCCCCCAATCAATGCGGGGCGCGTCACCGTATGGTGGACACTCCGAAACGGCCTTTCGGCCATCAACGGCCGCTGCGGATCCACGAGTCCCAAAACACTGTAGATTTTCGTGATCTCAATGCTTTCCTCTTTTGCCGGCCGCGGGAGAATGGTCGGGATCCTCCTGGCAACCATCGATTTCCCGCTGCCCGGAGGCCCGACAAACAAAAGGTTGTGCCCGCCGGCCGCCGCCACCTCCGCCGCGCGCTTCATCGTTTCCTGGCCATGAATGTCCGCAAAATCCAGTGCTTTTCGATTCCCGGAGGCCGCCGCTTGCTCCATATCCGTAACCGGCTGCCTTGAAAGTTCCTCGCCTTTCCCTTCCAAAAACGAAACCGCTTCGCAAAGGTTTTCCACGCCATAGATCTTTACACCATCTACCAATGCCGCTTCCACAGCATTCCCTTTCGGGAGGATACAGGCCAAAACGCCATTCTTTTTCGCCTGGGACACGACCGGGAGTACTCCGGGGATCTCTTTCAGCGCCCCATCCAGGCTCAACTCCCCTAAGACAAGCACATCATCCAGACAATCTCCCGGCAGCTTTTTCAAGGCTAAAAACAAGCCTAACGCGATGGGCAGGTCAAACGACGTCCCTTTTTTATGTACCGTACCAGGCGATAAATTGATCACTACTTTCCGTTCCGGGAATTCGAAGCCGGAATTTTCGATCGCTGTCCGGACCCTCCTGGAAGCCTCCTTCACCTCTGAGGACAAATATCCCACCATGTAAATCGCTGGAAATCCATTACTGATATCCACCTCCACCTGCACAAACTCCACACAAAGCCCTTCCAGCGAGGCCGACAGCACTGAGCTAAACGCCATAGAAACACTCCTTTCATCTTGCATCACTTTCTCACGGAATGCCCGGTGCATGGGCATTCCTGACCGTAAACAGTAGCCGCGGGATTTCCGACTGACCCAGTCATGGAACATAGAATATAGAACATCCGGGAACAGACAATGACATGTTTTCTCCCTCTATAGACCTCATCTTACGGATTGCTTTTCAAAAAGTCAACGCCCAAAAGGGACACTCCAAAAAACGAGTGTCCCTTTACTTTTCCATCGCTTCCCTCAGTTTCTCGATCGCGCTTTTCTCAATCCTCGAAACGTAAGAACGAGAGATGCCCATCTGCTTTGCGATCTCCCGTTGTGTATACTCTTCCCCATTATATAAGCCGTATCTCATTTTCAGAATCAGCCGCTCCCTGCGGGAAAGCTCTGACTCTACTTTCTCATACAAAAGCCTGATATTTTCCTTTAGTTCGACCTTGCTGCAGGCGTCATGCCCGCTGGCCTCCATGATGTCATAGAGCTGGATCTTATTTCCCTCCCGGTCCGTCCCGATCGGTTCATACAATGACACTTCCTTCGTCATCTTCTTTTTGCTCCGCAGATACATCAGGATCTCATTTTCAATACATCTTGCAGCGTAGGTCCCCAGCCGGACACTCTTCCCCGGATTAAAAGTCACAACTGCTTTTATCAGCCCGATCGTCCCAATGGAAAGCAGATCCTCCTGTTCCGCTTCTGTGGATTGGTATTTTTTTGCAATGTGGGCCACCAGCCGCAGATTCCGTTCAATCAATATGTGCTTCGCTTCTAAATCGCCCTCTGTATATTTTTGCATGTAGATTTTCTCTTCCGCAGCAGTGAGCGGTTGTGGAAATGATTTCAACTAGAAGCACCTCAAAACATACTTGGTACTAATGTATGTTATCGGGACAGTAAGTGTGAAAACAGACAAAGCCTGACAAGACAGGGAACTGCCGGTAAGGCTGCGGCGCTGGCAACGGAAGGATCCGTTACGGTTCCCTCCGCCTCAGGATGTCACCCTCCTTTCCTTCCCCTTCCAAATCCACATAAAGGGTTTCCTTCGCGTGCGGCGCGGACGGGCACTCCTGCCCGGTTTCATCCAGGATCCGCCGGATCTGCACTTTGACATCCCGCCCGTTTGGTTTCATGACTTCAATGGTTTCCCCTTTGGAAAATTTATTGCGCTGCTCCACCTTGCACAGGCCGTCCTGCACCTTTTCCACGATCCCCAGATACGTATATGCCTTGACATACGTGCTGTTCCCGTAAATCTGGCTTTCCGCCCCAGGCTTCCCAAAATAGAACCCCGTCGTAAACGCCCGGTGCGTGCAGCCGGAGACCTGCTCCAGGTACCAGGGCAGATGATCTTGGTATTTCTGCGGCGACACCATGTAATCATCGACCGCGTTCCGGTACGCCCTCGCAACGGTTGCCACATATAGGGCATTCTTCATACGCCCCTCGATTTTAAAGCTGTCGATCCCTGCCTCCATCAGCTCCGGGATATGCCCAACCATGCACAAATCCTTCGAGTTAAAAAGGAACGTCCCACGGTCATTCTCATAAACCGGCAGGTATTCCCCCGGCCTGCTTTCTTCCACCACGGCGTAATTCCAGCGGCATGGATGGGTGCAGGCGCCCTGGTTGGCATCGCGCCCGGTAAAATAATTGCTCAAAAGGCAGCGCCCGGAGTAAGACATGCACATCGATCCGTGGACAAAACTCTCCATCTCCATTTCTTCCGGTATCCGCCGGCGGATCTGTGAAATCTCCTCCAGGGAAAGCTCCCTCGCGCAGACCACCCGTTTCGCCCCTAATTTCCACCAGAATAGAAAAGCGCCGTAATTCGTATTGTTTGCCTGTGTGCTGATATGGATGTCAATCTCCGGGCAGATTTCCCTTGCCAGCCCAAAAACAGCAGGATCCGCGATGATCAAGGCGTCCGGCTTCATTTCCTTTAATTCATGGAGATACGCCTCCACGCCCTCTAAGTCCGCGTTGTGCGCGAGGATATTTACCGTCACATGCACCTTTACCCCATGCGCATGGGCAAACTGGATGCCCGCCCGCATATCCTTGCCGGGGAAATTCTTCGCTTTCGCCCGCAGCCCGTAGGCGTCCCCGCCGATATACACCGCGTCCGCCCCAAAGACAACCGCTGTCTTCAACACTTCCAGGCTGCCCGCCGGGACTAAAAGTTCCGGCCGTCTGTTTTGCCCCATCGTACTCTCCCTTGTCCTTGCGTCAACAACTGCCCGTTTCTAATGCCGCCCATCCTGCTTTACGCTGACCGCTACGCCGTCCCCCAATGGCAGGATCGAGGTCAAAAGCTGTTCCTTGTTTTTCAGGGCATACAGATATTCCCTCATCCGGCTGTGGATGGTCCGGTCCCTGCGCTCCAGCGCGAACCGGGACTCCGCAACATCCCCTTCCTGCAGTACATTATCGGAAACCAGCACACCTCCCGGCGAAAGCACCCGCAGCATCTGCGGAAGGTAACGGATATACTGCCCCTTCGCCGCGTCCAGGAAGATAAAGTCATACGGCCCTTCCAGCTTTTCCAGTACGTCCATGGCGTCCCCCTCTATCAAAACGATCTGCTTCTCTCTCCCCGCCCGGAGGATATTTTCCCTGGCCGTGGGAATCCTTTTCCTGTAATTTTCGACCGTCGTGACCATTGCGCCATCCGGAAGATACTCACACATCAGAACCGCCGAAAACCCCACGCCCGTCCCGATTTCCAGGACCTGGAACGGGGCTTTCATCTTCAGCAGCAGTTTCAGGAAGCTCTGGGTCTCCTTCCGGATGACCGGCACCCCTTCTTCCAGCGCTTCCTTCTCGATCCGCTCCACGATCTCCCGCTCCGGCCTTTCCAGGGAGCGAAGATACGTCGCAATCCTCTCATTCACGATCATCCGTTTTTCCCTCCTTGGGGCGGCATTTCCTAAAAGCAGCAAAGACCGCTTCGTGGGCGGTCTTTGCTGTCATATGCCACAGCGCATATCACGGCTGTACATCCATAATGATCGGCAGGATCATCGGCCTTCTCTTTGTCCTCCGCCAGATAAACTCATTCATCTTATCCCGTATCACCAGCTTAATCTTGCTCCAGTCCGCATTCCTTTGGTGCATCAGGCAATCTTCCACCGCATCGGTCAGCACCGACCGGGCTTCCTCCATCAACGCTTCCGATTCCCGCACATACACAAATCCACGGGATACAATATCCGGGCCTGCGAGAAGCTGGCTGCTTCCCCTTTCCAGCGTCAGCACTACGATCAAAATCCCATCCTCCGCCAGATGCTGGCGGTCGCGCAGGACAATATTCCCCACATCGCCAACGCCCAGGCCATCCACCAGTATCTCCCCGGTCTGCACTTTATCTACAACTTCTGCTTTCTCATCATCCATCTCAAGCACATCACCGGAATGGATCAGGAAAATATTTTTCTTCGGGATCCCAAGGCTTTCCGCAATCCGCGCATTGGCGTTGCGGTGGCGGAACTCGCCGTGTACCGGGATCGCATACTTCGGCTTTACAAGAGAGTAAATCAGCTTTAACTCTTCCTGGCAGGCATGCCCTGAGACATGGGCATCCTGAAAAATGACATTCGCACCCTTTTCCGACAATTCATTGATGACCTTCGAGACCGATTTTTCATTCCCCGGTATCGGGTTGGAACTGAAGATCACCGTATCGCCCGGCATGATCTCCACCTTCCGGTGCATGTTCGCTGCCATCCGGGAAAGGGCCGCCATCGACTCGCCCTGGCTGCCCGTCGTGATCAAGGTTGCTTTCTCCGGCGGGTAGTTTTTCAACTGGTCGGTCTCTATCAAAGTATCGTCCGGCACCTGCAAGTATCCAAGTTCCTTTGCGACCTGGATGATATTGACCATGCTGCGCCCTTCTACCACAACTTTCCGCTTGTACTTGCAGGCGGAATTGATGATCTGCTGCACCCGGTCAACATTGGACGCAAAGGTCGCAATGATGATCCGGGTATCCTGGTGTTCCGCAAAAATATGGTCGAACGTATTGCCTACGGTGCGCTCCGACTGGGTAAACCCTGGCCGCTCCGCATTGGTGCTGTCGGACATCAGCGCCAGCACACCCTTTTTCCCAATCTCAGCAAACCGCTGCAAGTCTATCGCATCCCCGAACACCGGCGTATAATCGACCTTGAAGTCACCCGTGTGTATGACGGTCCCCGCCGGGGAATAGATCGCCAGGGCCGCAGCGTCCTGGATGCTGTGGTTCGTCTTGATGAACTCGATCCTGAACTGCCCCAGGTTAATGGACTGCCCATACTTCACCACTTTCCTTCTCGTCGTGCGCAGCAGGTTGTGCTCTGTAAACTTCCTTTCGATAATCCCCATCGTAAGCTTGGTCGCGTAAATGGGAAGGTTGATCTCCCGGAGCACATAAGACAGCGCCCCGATATGGTCTTCATGCCCGTGGGTAATGACAAAACCTTTTACCTTTTGTATGTTATCCTTCAAATAAGTAATATCCGGGATAACAAGATCAATACCCAGCATATCATTTTCCGGGAACGCCAGCCCGCAGTCCACAACAATAATACTGTCTTCGTATTCAAAGGCAGTAATATTCATCCCGATTTTTTCCAGGCCCCCCAGCGGAATGATACGCAATTTTCTGTTGTTCTTTTTTTTCAATCCTACACCTCCATCGACAGGGCCTGCACCCGTTCATCTTCCTTAACGCTCAATATCCACATCATCCAACAGTTCCTCAAATACGTTTGAGATTGCAGCTAATTCCCCATCGTCCTCTACAAACTCATAAATACTGTCCGCCGAACCGGTGGATGAAATGTCCTTGAGGATCCAGCACGGTGCATCCCCTTTTTCAGATTCCGTAACTAATATATAGGAAACTCCATTGATCCGTGTCTGCTCCAACACGTAAAACGAAGCCTCTTCGTGCATTTCTTCGGACTTAAAAGTGATCTTTTCCATCGCTTTACAGCTTTCCCCCCGAAAGTGAATCCAGATATCCTTGCAATATAAAAACTGCCGCAATTTTATCAATATACCGTTTGCGGTCCTCGCGCTTGACTTTATTTTCAATTAACGTCCGTTCTGCTGCCACCGTAGTCAGACGCTCGTCCCACATCACGACCTCAAGGCCGGTCCGCGTTCTCAGCATCTGACCGAACTCTATTGATTTTTCCGCCTGTTCCCCGATATCATTGTTCATATGCTTCGGAAGCCCCAGCACGATCCGTCCGACCTCGTACTCCCGGATCAGTTCGTCAATGCGTGCGCAGGTTTTCCGAAGCTTGTTCTCCTTTTGCCTGGTTATGGTCTCGATCCCCTGGGCGGTAATCAGTAGTGGGTCGCTGATTGCCACGCCAACGGTCTTCGAACCAAAATCCAGCCCCATGATCCTCACCACGAGATTACCAGCCTTGATGCTCAATATATGTCTTGAGCATCTCTTCCACAAGCTCGTCCCGCTCCATCTTCATGATCAGGCTTCTCGCGCTGTTATAGCTGGTGATATAAGTCGGATCCCCCGACATGATATACCCGACGATCTGGTTGACCGGGTTGTATCCTTTTTCACTCAATGCCTTGTATACAATCTCAAGGATATCTTTTGCTTCAATTTGCGGAGCGCTTTCAACCTGAAAAAATTGTGTGTTGCTTAAACTCCTCATCTGCTCACGTCCTCTCGAAATACTTCTTTTTCATTCTAACCCAAAGTCTTTTAAAATTCAATGCATTATTTGCCGTCGGTTTTGAATTTCTACGTTTATTAGCTGATTTTCCAGATTTTTTGTCGTTTTCTGTCCAATTTTCACATACTCCTTCGTATGTCCCACCTGATAAACGCCATCGTCCCTCTCTACGCGCTCCTCGACCAGCACCTCCTGCACCGTACCGACCAGGGCGTCCTCATATGCTTTTTTCTTTGTTTCATTCAATTCCAGGAGAAGCGCGCTGCGTTCCGCCTTGATCTTCTCCGGCACCTGTGGGCTCATGGCTGCCGCTTTCGTTCCTGCCCGCCTGGAATATTTAAATATATGCGTCTCATAAAAATCCATCCGGTCGATGAAAGCCCTCGACTTTGCGAACTCTTCCTGCGTCTCCCCTGGAAACCCTACGATAATATCGGTCGTCAACGCCGGGTTGCAAAAATATCTCCGCAGAAGCCGGCATTTTTCTTCGTATTCCTCTGCCGTATACCTGCGGTTCATCCGCGCCAGCGTCCCATTGCACCCGCTCTGCAGGGATAAATGGAAATGCGGGCAGATTTTCGGGAGCGCCGATAAGGTTTCCGCAAATTCTTCCGTGATGATCCGCGGCTCCAAAGAACTCAGCCGGATCCTCCGGATCCCCTCCACCTCATGCACCTTTAAAATCAAAGACAGCAGATCGCTCTGGATATCGGCCCCGTAAGAGCTCAGGTGGATCCCTGTCAGTACCACTTCCTTATAACCATTGGCCGCCAGCCGCCTCACTTCCCGCAGCGCATCGTCCACCGTCCGGCTGCGCGCGCGCCCTCTGGCAAACGGAATGATGCAATAGGAACAGAACTGGTCGCACCCATCCTGCACCTTGATATAGGCGCGTGTATGCCCCACCGTCCGGCTAAGCCCTGCTTCTTCATACGTAAAGGTATGCCTGACGTCGATCCTCGTATCGAGGACGCCGCGCTCATATTCCTCCAGGACACGGACAATCTCTTTTTTCCGGTTATTCCCCAGGATAATATCGACGCACTCATCCATCCCTGTTTCCATCTGCGCATAACAGCCTGCCGCCACAACAACTGCATGTGGGTTCCTTTTCCTGGCACGGTGCAGCATCTGCCGGGACTTCCGGTCCGCGATGCTCGTCACCGTACACGTATTGATGATATAGACGTCCGCTTCTTCCTCAAACGGGACAATCTCATACCCGTTTTCTTCCAGAAGGCCCTGCATCACCTCCGTCTCATAGGCATTCACCTTGCATCCCAGATTGTGGAACGCCGCTTTTTTCCCCGCCATCTCCATCTGCCCCCTCTGAAGTGGATTTTGTGGCTATTCACAGCCAGGAACCACCCCTTACAGCCTCAGACGTAGGACGCAAAGCGGCATATAGCCTTCAAAGAAGGCGGCCGGTGGCTTGTAGGGGGAGGAGCCGTGCATGGTAACCGATTTTTGTTGTCCTCCTAAACTCCTTCTTGACTTTTTCCGCCTCCCCTTTTAATATAGTTATGGAAAAAAGCAAAAAGGAGGGATACTTATGAAAACCGTAAAGATTTCATTAAACTCTATTGATAAAGTAAAATCTTTCGTAAATGATATTACAAAATTTGATTCTGATTTTGACCTTGTTTCCGGAAGATATGTGATCGACGCAAAATCCATCATGGGGATTTTCAGCCTGGACCTTTCCAAGTCCATTGATTTAAATATCCATGCCGGGGAAGCGGAAACAGAGGAAATCCTCAAAGTCTTGGACCCGTACCTTATCAAGCAGCCATGATTTTTAGCAATCGCTTTTGCAAAAGCAGCGGCCATAACCCCCATGCCATGTTGCGGCATCGCCACGGCATGTAACCTGGGGGCTTACGAGAACAGCTTTTTATTTATGAAAAGCTGTTTTTCGCTTTTATATCCATCACTTCCACCGTGCCAAGCGCTTTTTGCATCAATCCTTCTTCCACGTCTGCAAGGTTTTTCTCCGATCTGCGGATAAACGCTACATTCGGTTTGGTCACCGGGTGCTTCGCCACGAAAATCGTGCAGCAGTCCTCAAACGGCTGGATGGAAGTCTCATAAGTGCCGATCTTCAAAGCCATGTTTACGATCTCCTGTTTGTCAAACCCAATCACCGGCCGGTAAACCGGAAGCGTACACGCGTCGTTTGTCGCCGCGAGCCCCTGCATCGTCTGGGAGGCGACCTGCCCAAGGCTCTCCCCGGTGACAAGCCCAAGGCAGCCGTCCATCTTTGCAAAATGCTCCGCGATCCGCATCATATAACGGCGCATGATGACCGTCAATTCTTCATGCGGGCATTTTTCATAAATGGCAAGCTGGATGTCGGTAAAATTCACCACATACAGCTTAACCGGCCCCGCATACCTTGCTACGATCCCAGCCAGATCCACGACTTTCTGTTTCGCGCGGTCGCTTGTATACGGCGGCGCATGGAAATAAACCGCCTCAATGGCCGCGCCCCTTTTGGCAAGCATATAACCCGCCACCGGGCTGTCGATGCCTCCGGACAACAGGAGCATCGCTTTTCCATTTGTCCCTGCCGGCATCCCCCCTGCTCCTGGGATGGCCTGGGAATAGATATAAATCTCGCCGCGCACCTCAATATTTACCACCACATCCGGATGGTGGACGTCCACCCGGATGCCAGGAAACGCTTCCAGGATAGCCTCCCCCAAATCCCTGCTGATCTCCATCGAAGTTTTCGGGTATGTCTTTTTTGCCCTTCTCGTCTCCACCTTGAATGTAAAAAGGGTGTCCGGGTACATTTCCTCCATGTAAGACACAACATCCTTTTTCAACTGCCCGAATCCCCGATCCTCCAGGCGGACGGATGGGCAGATGCCCACCAGCCCAAAAACACGTTTCAGCCTCGCGACGGTTTCCTCGTAATCGTAATCCCCCGTGCAGTCCACATAAATCCGCGCCTGGTTTTTGTACACCTGGAAATCCCCGTCCGCGCCTTGCAGGGCATAGCGCACCTGCCTTACAAGCGCGTCCTCAAACAGGCGCTTGTTTTTCCCTTTCACGCCAATCTCTCCGTATTTCAATAAGAATGTATGGAATCTCATATGCTTCTCCTGTTTTGTGAATCGTAGCCTTGCGGCCTATTTCCTCCGGTACTTACGCAGCGTCGGCACAAGCTCCTTCAAAGCTTCCAACGCCCCGTCGATCTCCGCTTCCGTCGTCATCTCAGACATACTGAAACGCAAGGTCGCGTCCAAAAACTCGCGGCTGGCGCCAATACCTTTCAAAACCCCGCTGACCTGCGGATGGTTGGACGCGCAGGCGGATCCCGAAGATACATAGATCCCCTTTTCCTCCAACGCGTGGAGCAGCACCTCGCTGCGGACGCCCGCAAAGCCCACGCTGATAATGTGCGGCGCGGACGCATCGTCCGAAAGCCCGTGGATGGTCACATGTTCGATCTCTGACACCCCTTTGATGAATCGCGCTTTCAAGCTCCGCATTTTCGCATTTTTCTCATCCATGCCGGTATAGATCATCTCGGCCGCAAGGCCCAGCCCCGCGATCCCAGGGACATTTTCCGTCCCGGAACGCATATCCTTCTGCTGGCCGCCCCCATATGCAATCGGTCTGATCTTCACCCGGCTGTCGATATAAAGCGCGCCCACACCTTTCGGGCCGTGGATTTTATGCCCGCTGACCGACACCATATCCACTTTCATGCGCTTCGGGTAAATCCAGTACTTCCCGAACCCCTGGACCGCGTCTGTGTGGAACAGTATTTCCCGGTTGTACGCCTTTACCAGGCTGGCAGCCTCGCTGACTGGCTGCACCGACCCCACCTCATTGTTGACGTACATGATGGAAACGAGGATCGTCTCCCTACACAAAGCCTCTTTCAGTGCCTCCAGCTTGATCCGCCCATAACAGTCCACCGGAAGGTAGGTCACACGGAACCCTTCTTCATCTTCCAGATGGCGCATCGTGTTGATAATGGCGGGGTGTTCAATGGCAGAGGTGATCAGATGGTTCCCTGCCCGTTTATTCGCCCTCGCCGCCCCAATCAGCGCCAGGTTGTCGCTCTCCGTCCCACCGGACGTGAAAACGATTTCTTTTCCCGGCACCTTGAGGAGCTTCGCCAGCCTTTCCCTGGATTCCCTTATATACCGCTCCGCTTCCACGCCTTTACGGTGCATGGAAGACGGATTGCCATAATCTTCACACATCACTTTGCGGACCAGATCCCCTACTTCACGGTAGCACTGTGTAGTAGCCGAATTATCTAAATAAATTTCCTTCATACCATCACTTTCCATCTTCTTTTTTACTAAAATATGCGTTTTTTCTACATCGGTTACTTCCCGCGTCATTATCGAAGATCCGGCATAGGAAGGGGCGGTCACGCCCCCTCTTTTTCCAGTTGGAACATCAGGACCGACAGGATGGCAAGCCCCGCCGTCTCTGTCCGCAGGATCCGACGCCCCAGCGTAATCTCGCAGGCGCCTTCGCGCAGCGCTGCTTCCACCTCTTCCTTTTCAAACCCGCCTTCCGGCCCGATAAAGACGCCCACCGACTGCCCTGGCCGTATCTTTCCCAGCATTTGCTTTGTCCGCGCCATATCTTCCGCCAGCTCATAGGGAATCAGCACAACATCCAGCTTCCTGGCCTGTTCCAACGCTTTCGCAAAATCCACAACCTCCGACACTGCCGGCACGATCCCTCTGCCTGACTGCTTGGCCGCGCTTTTTGCGATTTCCTGCCAGCGGCGTATCTTTTTCCCTGCCCTTTCCGGGGTCAGCCAAACGACCGACCGCCGGGCCGATACCGGCACGATCCGCGCCACGCCCAGCTCCACGGCTTTCTGCACGATAAACTCCATCTTATCCTTCTTTGGCAGCCCCTGGAACAAAACAATCCGGGAGGCCAGCTCCCTGTCCTGTTCCAGGATCTCCAAAATCCCCAGTACCGCCTCCCTGCCATCCTCGCTGTAATGGCGGATCCTGCAAAGATACCGGCAATTATTCCCATTGCTGACCGTTACCTGCTCCCCCGGACGCATCCGGAGCGCCTTTTTCATATGGTTCACATCCGAACCTAAAATCACAATCTCCTCTTTCCCCACCTGTGAAGGCGGCACAAAAAAATGCTGCATCACTTCCACTCCTGATTATCGTTCCCACCTATTATTTTCCCGCCACAACCGAAACCCACTCTCCCTGATGGTTGATTTCCAGGACCGTAAGGCCCGCGTCCCTTACCGCCTCCGCAACCGCCTCTTCTTTCCCATCCAGGATGCCGCTTGTAATATAGACCGCCCCCGGCTTCATATGGCGGAAGGCCACAGGTGTCAATGGGATAAGCACCTGCGCCAGGATATTGGCCAGCACGATGTCATATTTCCCATATCCTACCTGGCGGCGCACATTTTCATCATCAATGAGGTTCCCAAGCAGGACTTCATACTGCCCACGGGAAATCCCGTTCGCGCGCATGTTTTCATGGGTCGCCGTGGCCGCGCAAGGATCCAGATCCGTACCCACCACATATCCTGCCCCGGATTTCAGGGCCAGCATACCAAGGATTCCGCTCCCGCATCCCACATCCAGCACACGCGCATCCTTTCTCATATATTTCCTCAACGCGCGGATGCATAGCTGTGTCGTCTCATGCGTGCCTGTACCAAACGCCGTACCCGGATCGATATGGATAACCAGCCTGTGCGCGTCCTTTTCCTGTACCTTTTCCCAGGAAGGGATGACCAGAATATCATCGATATAAAACTGGTGGAAATACTGCTTCCAATTATCCACCCAGTCTACGTCTTCTGTCTCAGACTGCTCGACCGTGCATTCCCCGACGTCCAGGAAATCCCTCATCTTTTCCAGTTCCTTTTGCACCTGCAGCAGAATCCGGGCGTAGTCCTCTTTCGGATCTAGATAAAACGTCACATACGCCTTCCCGTCATCCTCCGGCACGTCCGGCGGGATATCCACAAACATCCGCTCCTTTTCATCTTCCCTCAAAGGGACCTTGTCTTCAATCTGTACTCCCTCAATGCCTAGATCCGCCAGCATACTGCTGACGATATCTTCTGCCTCCGCCGTTGTCGCCAGACGGAACTTCCGCCATTTCATGCCATCCCTCCCTCAAACATAAGCCATATGCCACAGCCGTATCGCCTGAAAACCCCGGGATGCCATACCGTACATACCGGGGTTTCAACGCTTTTTGAAGTAACTGCGGACCGCAGCTTTTTAATCCAGATCAACAAAGTCAACCGGGAACGCCTCTTCTTTTTTAGACGGCTCTTTCTTCTCATTGAGCAAATCATCCAGGTCATCGATCGTCAGTTCCCCGGTATGGCTCTTCCCGCCATACACGACCTTGTCGTCTTCCTCGACCCCATCCAGGCTCAATCCGGAAGTCTCAAAATCCATCTCCTCCGTCGGGGACACGTCCTCGGTCTTGAATCCAAAATCTGCCGTAGAGAAATCCAGCTCCTCCGCCTCAAAATCAATATCATCGGTCGCAAATCCCATTTCATCGGTCGCAAAATCCGCCTCGTCCGCCGCAAAATCCATCTCATCGGTCAAATCCATTTCATCGGTGTCAAAATCATCATCGTCATAGCCATCATCGTCATAGCCGTCGTCATCATCGTCATAGCCACCCTTGCCTTTTCTGCGTCCTACGGGGGCGTTGTCCTTTTTCTGCTTCTTCTCTTTCTTGGTCTGCGGGAGCTCCTCCATATCATTCAGGCCATACTCCTCGTAGATCTCATCCAGCTCTACATTCCGGTTATGGAGCTTCACAACCAGGACAATAAATATGATCAGGAGCAGCAATGCCCCCAAACCGCCAAACAGCACAATCTTCTGGATATTATCCGATAAGAATTTCTGGATTTTCCCAAGCAAAGTAGAAGTATCAGCCGCCGATCCATCCCCGCTGCCCTCCGGCGTATACCTCTGGTAGGTATTTTCCGCCGGGTCATAGCGGTAATAGCCTTCTTCGCCATTATTATTGATTGCATACAATACATAAAAACCGCTGTCATTTTCACTCTGCCAGACCGGGAATTCATATTCCCCCAGCGTCAGGGTAGCTTCTGTATAATCTTCCGGGAGGGCGGCCTGGGAAGAGCTGCTGCTCATCAGCACAATGGATGACATGTCCGAAATCGCGATCTCCGCATAGGGAGAAAACGTAGCGTCCTCTTCATTAAAAACAAAAAACGAGGCGGTACCGTCCTCCCCTATCAGGTATCCGAGCGTGACCCCGCTGGAAGCGTTCACCACCATCTGCCGGTCCTGGCCGTCCAGGTTTACGGTCGTCCTCTCATATCCGCCTGGGATATCCCCGTCCGTAAATTTGTCCGTCAGGGTATAGGAAACGCCATTGACCTCTACCTGCATATCTTCAGCCGCGGCCGCCGTACTGCTCTCCTCGATCTTGGACGGGTCCCCTTCCCCAATCGTGATCGCGGAACTTCCCTGATCCATCGTCAGCGCCGCGCCATTGGCATCCGCAATTGTCGCGCCGGAAATCGTGACCTGTGTGCTTCCTTCCTGAAGGGCCTGGAATTTGACCATGAAGATCTGCTCCGCCGAGCCGCCGTCCGCGCTTAATGTCAGCGCGCCGTCCGCATCCTGTGTTACACCGTCCCCAGAAACAAACCGCAGGAAAGCGCTGTCATAGCTGAGCTGGATCTCGATGCTGCCCATATTTGCGCCGGAGGAACGAGCCGCGCACTTTACATCAAATTCATCCCCGACCTTTGTCTCCGGGTCCGAAAATGAAATCCTGCCATCCGATGCAAAAGCAACCATGGAAAAACATGGCGCCAGCAGGAAAAGGCTCACGATCACCGCGCTGATTTTTCTCATCATTTTCATCTCTGTAACCTCTTTCTCTTTGGGCTCTGTTTATTATTTTACCATACGCAGGCACATTTAGCAAAACTCTTTTCTTTCTCTTTCACTCTTCCCCTTGCGCCTCTCCGGGATCTTCCTCCTGCCCTGCCTCTTGGCTTCCTTCCCCGGAATCCGTTTCCTCGCCGATAGGGTTCCCATTTTCGTCCACGATGGTCGGGGTATTGTCCATATCCTTCCCGATCTCACTTTCCATCCCCTCCGGCCTGTAGACCCCGGTCAGGTAGGCAATATCATCCGAAATGGCTTCTACCGTGGAAGACGCCGTCCACCCCGTTCCTCCTGGATACAGGAACGTATGCAGTTCCTCCACGTTCTCCTTCAGTTCCTGCGGCACTACGACGTCCCCGGCGTCCGGGTACGTGATCCCATCCATCTTTTCAAATGGGAACCCCTTGCTTGCCTCTAGCTGGTACTTCGAGGCGACAGAGCCAAGCGCCAGCATCTCGTCCAAGCCAAGGCTGGTGGAGATCTGTGGGAATACGGTATTCAAAATCTCATTCAATTCAACAATGTCGGCCGTCTTTACTTTCTCAAACAGCAGCTTGATGACAACCCTCTGCCGTTCCGTGCGTTTGTAATCCCCTCCGTCCAGTTTCCGGAGCCTGGCATATGTGACTGCCTGCGGCCCGTCCAACAGATAAGTGCCGCCCCCGTTAAGCTTATGCGCTTCCTTCCCGGCCGCTTTCGCCGTCTCGTCCACATATTTGTTCAGCATCTCCGCCTCTGCGTCCGTCACGTTCAGCTCAATGCCGCCCAGCAGATCCACGACGTCCGACATCGCCTTGAAATCTACCGTCACATAATCCTGGATATCCAAATCCAGGTTTTTATTCAGCATATTGATCGCTTCACCCGGACCGCCGACAAAATAGGCATTGTTCGCCTTGCGGTAAGTGCCGTCCGCCTGCTGAAGCAAGGTATCCCGGTAGAGCGATGCCATCCGGATCTGCCGGCTCTCATTGTCAATCGACACGATGATGATCGTATCCGCATGGGTTCCTTCTTCCAGCGCGCCTTCCCTGGAATCCCCGCCAAACAGCGCGATCGATGTATAACCCTCCTGTGGGATCAATCCTTCGTTGACCTCGATTTCATCCTCCTGGAAATTGACGATCTGGAATTTATTGTATTTTGCCATCACAAAAGCCGCTCCAGCCAGACAGAAGAGGATGAAAAGCTCAAGACCAATAATGACGCGCCTCCATTTCTTTCTCCTTCTGCGCTTTTTTCTTGCTTTCGCGGCGCGGACCGCAGCCAGCTCTTCTTTTCTTGCCATCCAAAGCCCCCTAAAGAAACCTGGTTCCTGAACTCCCCGATGTTTTCATATATACCGTAGTATCTTACTATATTCCGCAAAAAAGTGCAACTAAATTATGAAACGAATCGCTGCCATGGGCGGATCTCTGGGCCGTGGATGGCGGCATAAGCAGCATAACAAAGCAACACAACAACCTGTGATTATCCGATATATCTTGACGGAAGCCAAAAGCGCACTATAGTAAAAGTAGATGGCTATAACAGCCACCTACCTCATGAACTTATTATAGAAGATTTCAATCCAGTGTCTCCGCCATTATCGCCAAGCACTGCCTTACACCCAAATCTCTTCGTCCGTTGTTGTCGAGAAACTGGCTGGCGGCGTGACATTTGGCGCATTTTTTTTAAACCATCATATGACAAAGCAGAACTCACGTCCCATCCTGAACTTTTAAAGAAAAAATACCCTCCGGCGGCGAATTTTGACATAACTTTCGGATTCTCTTTTAAATACCTCGTCTGCTCTGCCATGAGCGGAAAGACCATATC
>CAZYVA010000011.1:0-35998 GCA_964650695.1 uncultured Dorea sp.
GCTTGTGTCCTGGAACTCCTGGAAACCGGTTACCGCATCGGTCTTGAAAGACGTCGTGTCCTCCACCGCCGTCAGCCCTGTCGGATAGCTGTAGACGTCAACAGATGCAGACACGCTTTTCATACTCGTTCCATCCCAGCTGTAAATTTTCCCACTATCCTGATCAACATAATAGTAATTTGTATCCGTTTCATCCCGCATATTTGTATAAACATCGTATAATACTCCGCCAACTTCCTGGTTTTTGGATGAGATCGTCAGCGTTGGTACAGTAACGTTTGTCGGCTGGTTGGCCGTTTCTGTATATTCTGAACCCACCCCTTTGTCATAAAAAGCTCCGTCATAATAATAATAAGTTGTGTCTGTCTCCGAACTATAATAAACTTCCAGTTTTACAGTCTCACCATCAATCGTACCAGTTGCAGTCCCAAGGCTCTGGACATTGCCTAGTGTCTTGGTGGTATCAGTCACTTCCACCAGAGACTTTTCTTCCGTTATCGTGCAGTATGACCCATCTTTTGGGTTCTGGTAAATGGTACTCCCATCCCCTAACTGATACGCGCTGTACGTCATGCCGTCATACTCCCTATCCAGGTTGCTCGCGCGCGTAAGGTCACTGGTCGTCACAAGAGCTGTTCCAACTTCGCCTGAGCGGTAGTAGACATCATTCGCGGAATCATACAGCACCGAGTTGCCATCCGTGTCCGTATAGACCAGATATCCGGTATTCTCATCGGTTTGCTGGTTGTACTGCCGGATCAGGTTGGTCGGGTTCGACACCACACTGTAATATTTCCCATTGTCGGCATTATAGTACACCGTATTCCCGTTCCCGTCCTTGTACGCCTGGAACCCGTTCGCATCCTCGGAAGGCGCGTTTGGCACCTGGATCGGGATCAACTGTGTGCTGTCCACCGTGATCTCCCCGGTGGCCGGATCCATGGTTGTCGCAAACCCGTACACATAATGCCCGCTGTCGTCCACCAGATACCCGTTGTTGTCCACGCTGAAAATCCCGACGCGGGACAGGTATATGCCGCCGTCCGTCAGGCTCAGCGACGCGGATTCATGGTAATTGCCCACGATGAAAAACCCGCTCCCGTCAATCATGCAGTCGAGGGCGTTGCCGGTGTACTGCTGGCTGCCCACGGTAAAATTCTTGCTGATAGAACTGACCACCGTACCATATCCCATCTGGGACGTGTTGACGCCGCCGGTGCCATTTTCAATCGTGCTTCCTGAGGAACCCACGATCTGGTTGCTGTACATCGCATCCTGGAAATTTGTCACGGATGACTTGTAGCCCCATGTATTTACATTCGCGATATTGTTGCCAAGTACGTCCATCTTTGTCTGATGGGCCTTTAGCCCTGCGATTGCCGCTGTCATTGATTTAACCATAGCTTTTTTACTTCCTTTCCTTGTGTGCCGCCGTAAACCGCCGCCCGCCAATTGGGCTGGGCGGCCAAGCTTCCACGCTGTGGTCCGGCTTAGATTAATACGGCGCTGTCAATATTGGTAAATATGTTGTCCTTTAATTCCGCCCCGTTCATCGTCGTAATGACGGTATTGTTCGGTACATTGACGATAAAAGCGCTCTGGCTGCTGATGACCGCCACGTCCCTGGAACCTTTTGAACGGGCCTTGCTGACCGCCTGGTTCAGGCTGTCATACAGACCTTGCGTCATTTCCACCCCACGGGTCTGCATCCGCTGCGCGGCATGTTTGGAAAAACGCACGCCATCATTCTGGATCCTCTCCAGCATGGCTTCCGCAAAGCTGCCGCCCTGGCTGCCTTGTCCGGCGCTCTCCTTCACCGGGCTGCTTTCCCCTGGACTTTGAAGGTGGTGTGATAACCGTAACTGCGAGATGTCCGCCCATTGAGAACCATCCATCGCCGGTATTGCCCCCTTTCCTTTCTTTTTCTCCCTTTTTCCATGTCTTCATCGGGTATCCGGCCGTCTTTTCCGTGCTTCTTTCGCGGATCTGCCGGAAAACCCTGGTTACTCTGTCTCCGCCGTCTGCTCTCCGACCGCCGCGACCTGTGAGATCGTATACGCTTTCCCATTCACATACAGCTTCGGCTCCGTGCCAAGGGAAGAATTGCCCATCGTCACATAGGAAACCACACCTGTCGTTATATCGCCTGTCGTCTTCCCGTTCGCGTCTGTTTCATACACGGAAACAGTCTGCCCGATCATGGACGTCGCCTGTGAATTTTGATTGTTGTACGTCATCTTCGTGATCGCCTGGATCATCTGCGTCTGGACCATCTGAGCCATCATCTCGCTCGTATCCATCGGATTGTCCGCATCCTGGTACTTAAGCTGCGCCGCCAGAAGCGTGTAAAAATCCGTCATCGTAAGATCCGTGGACGACGCAGTCACGTCATTCCTCGTATAACTGGATGATGCTGTGGAACTCAATGCGCTGATAGAATCTACTGCCATAATGATATATCCTCCTTTTCTCTACTATTACGCTGCCTTTTAAAACAACTGGCCACGGGCTTCTTTTCCCGCAAACCCTTCTTGCACCGGGTCTACTCCGTCAGCCCCAGCCTTAACTGATGCAGGAAATCAGCCCCGCTTTCCGCCTGTTCCTGGAAGCGTCTGTGTTCCGCCGCTTTCTCCTCCTGGCGTTCCTGCTGTGCCTCGGCGCCGCTGCCGCTGCGTCCATCCTGGTTGAAATAGGGATCCTTCTGTTCCGTCTCCACGACGACTTCCATCTTGCTCCCCAGGCTTTCCTCCAGGATCTGCCCAAGCTCCCCTGCTTTCTGGGACATTGCGTGCATAGCTTTTGAGTTGGTACACAGGATGGAAATGCTCGTCTCGCCCGCTTCATAGGCCACCTTGACGATCAGGGTCCCCAATTCCCTTGGAGACAGGCTGATCTCCAGTTCCTGCTTCCCATCGCTGATCTGACGGGCAATCAGGTCTTTGAGCATATCCGCATATTCCTCCCGCATCTCCCCGGTCTGGCTGACATGGGGCTGCGCGTCGGCCGCCGCATCCGCGCCCTGTGCGTCCGCCGCGTGGATATCCCGCCCGTCGGCAAAGGCTTCCACGCCCGTGTCCGCGGTTTGGGCTTCCTCTGCGCCCTGCCCTGCGGATTGTGTGTTTTTCACGGAAACGGTAGTTCCCTTCTCTCCCTGGCCCTCGCCAAAGGCCGGCTGCTCATTTGCGGATGTGTCCGCCACACGCCTTTCTCCTGCCGCGCCTGGATCCGCTTCCTCCGCCGCAAACGCCCCTTCTGGATCGTCCCCTCTCCGGGAAATTACACGGGGATCTTCCTGCGCTGCCTGGCTTGCATGGCCCGGCATCTCCATGGCCAAAGCTTCTTGCGTACCCTGTGCCTCTTCCCCGCCGGAAAGGGCTTCCTGCTGCGCCCCGCCTGGAAGCGCTTCCTGCGCCGTGGGCATAGCTTCTGCCGCCTCTCCGGCAAGGATCCCCTGCGGCAGTCCCTGCTGTGTGTCCACCGCTGTGCCATCCCCGGAAAATGCCTGCTGCGCGCCCTGCATCTGCATACCTTGCTGATCCAGCGTCCAGACCACCACAGTCTGCGCCGTCTGCGGAACCGCTTCCGTCATCTCCTGCACGCCGCTTTCCGGTTCTTCCACAGAAGCCGTCCTGTCATCCGCCGCGCTTTTGGCGTTGTTGGCTGCAGAAGCAGAAGCAGCGTCTTCCGATGCGCTTTTCAGCGCCTTGCCAAAGGAATCCTTGTCATCAGCGCCGCTTTTTTTGCTCTTTGCGGACGTTCTTTTGGCTGTCTGGCTGCTCTGCACTGGATTGGGCGTCTTGACCGCCGCTGTAACATTGTAGGCCATAAACCTTCCTCCTTTCTTTTTTTCTGCCTGTTTTGGTACTACACGGCTTCCACCTGTCATCCGGCGCCGCCGCGCCGTACCTACTGCCTGCCTGCGGGCAGAATGCCCGCCGGCAATCTATAGTAAACCCGGTATCCCAGGATTACTACCGTCCCTCACTCTTGGATCATTTCCTCACAGAATGCCCGGTAAATGGAAATGCCTGGCCGTGGCTGGCAACCCGCCGCTGCCATTCCTACCTTGCCAGGGACAGCCCATGGTTCACAAATTCCTCCACAAGCTGCTCCTGCTCCTTTGCCGCCAGATAGTCATACTCCGCAATCTTCTTCTCCTTCAGCTTATCGAGCGATTTCGTCTCCGTCTTTGCCGCGATCAACTCCTTGCGTTTTGCCTCTTCTTGTTCCCGGATACGGTTTAGTACCTGCGTCTCCCTCGCGGTTTCCTCCCGGAGGTACCCCAGATACTTTTCATATGTACGGATCTCATAGATCATGCAGCCGCTTTCCTTCATCTCCTGCATCTGCCTGCGGGACTTTTCGTCCGTCGCGTCAAGACGGGCGATTTTTTCTTCCTGCAGCGCCACCTTATGTAAAAGCGCTGCGTGCTCGGTGCGCACGCTGTCCTCATACTGCCTTTTATAGCTTAACACTTTATCCAGCGCAAAAGAAAATTTCTTCATCCATCCTTACCTCTTTACCGCTTTAAGATTTTATCCAGCAGATCCACCACCTGCTCCACGCTAAACGACTCTTCCACGTTCTGCATCAGGAATGCGTTGATCTGCTCGATTTTGGAAATCGCGTAATCCAGCCTTGGGTTCGTCCCGGACTTGTATGCCCCGATAGAGATCAGATCCTCATTCTGCATGTACAGGCTGTACAGATCCCGCAGATCCCCCGCCAGCTTTTTATGTCTCTCCGACACAATAGATGTCATCAGACGGGAAATGCTGGCATTGACGTCAATCGCGGGATAATGGTTGGCATTGGCAAGCTTCCGGCTAAGGACAATATGCCCGTCCAGGATCCCTCGCACGGTATCCGCGATCGGCTCATTCGTGTCGTCCCCTTCCACCAGCACCGTATAGACCCCGGTGATGGATCCGGAGCCAAAGTTACCGCTCCGCTCCAGGAGCTTCGGGAACTCCGCATAAATAGAAGGTGTATATCCTCTGGCAATCGGCGGCTCTCCGGTCGCCAGCCCGATCTCCCTCTCTGCCATCGCGAAACGGGTGAGGGAATCCATCATCAAAAGCACGTCATGTCCCTGATCCTTGAAATATTCCGCAATCGTCGTCGCCACCATCGGGCATTTCATACGGAGCATCGCCGGCTGGTCCGACGTCGCTACCACAAGGACGGAACGCTTCATCCCCTCCGGCCCCAGATCCTTTTCCACGAACTCCAGGACTTCCCTGCCACGCTCCCCCACAAGGGCGATCACATTGATATCCGCCTTTACATTGCGGGCGATCATGCCCATCAGCGTGCTTTTCCCTACGCCGCTCCCGGCGAAAATCCCGATACGCTGCCCTTTTCCAATCGTGTTCAGCCCGTCAATCGCTTTTACCCCAAATTCCAGAGGCTCCGTGATCGGCGGCCTTTCCAGCGGATTGATGCTTGGGCTTTCCACGTAGTAATACCTGGCGGAGGTAAACTCGCCTTTATTGTCAATGGGACGCCCCATCGCATCGATGATCCTCCCCCGGAGGAACTCGCCGACTGGGATCTTGAGCCTGCGCCTCGTGTTCCTCACATAGCTGTCCGACCCGATCCCGCTTACCGTTTCATACGCCATGAGCTGTACTTTGTCTTCGCGGAAGCCAACGACTTCGGCCGGTATCTCTTTCTTCTGTTTTTCATCATATATGAGGACAATATCCCCGATACTGGAATTGCTTCCCGACGCCTCCATCGACATCCCGGTGATATTCGTAATTTTCCCAATATAGCTGATCGTCTCGGCATTCATGATCTGCGCCGGCAGCTTGCTCAGCATATCATCCCAGCTCCCTTTGCCTGCCTATAGCCTGGCGTTATTCATAATCTCGCGGATGCTTTCCAACTGGGTGCCAACGCTCACATCGATGATCTCTTCCGGACGCTCCACGATGCAGGTCCCCGGCTCTGTCCCCTCCATAATGATGATCTTGACATTATCCGAGAGATGGCTCAATTCCTGCAAAAAGCCTGGATCCGCCTTGATATCCTTGCCGGAATCCCCCATTGATCCTACGTAAATCTTCGCCCACTCGCTTTTCCTCAATTTCCCGGTGGCTGCGGTAATCATGCGCTCCACCACGCGCGGATCCGACCGCAGGCTGGTCTTCACAATCTTTTCCCCTATCGTCAGGGCGATCTCTTTCAGGTCGTCCATATACGTTTCCAGCGCCTTATCTTTTTCCACCTGGACATCTTCTATGTAAGCCTTTACCTCATCTTCCAGTTCTGAAATTTTTTCCATGTAGGCGGCCTTCCCTTTTTCCAGGCCGTCCTCATAGCCATCGCTGTATCCATCCTTCCGGCCTGCTTCCTGCCCTTCCTCACGGGCTTTTTGCCGGATACCCTCCGCCTCTTTCCTGGCTATGCCAAGAATCTGCTCCGCTCTTTGCAGGCTATCCTTTACTGCGGCCAGCTTATTTTCCTCTTCCGCCGATAACAGTTCCTCCCCGTCGGCTTTCGGCTGTTCGTCTTCCTTTTTCTTCACCAGCTCAGGATACTCAAACTCGCCTTGCACCCTGCGCAACTGCGCCGGAGTCTTCGCCACTCTGTTATACAACAATCTCATCTCCTCCGCCCTTGCTGATCACAAGTTCGCCTTCTTCATCAAGTCTGCGGATAACGCCGACGATACGCGACTGCGCTTCCTCCACGTCACGCAGCCGTACATTGATAGTGACTTCCAGGTCGGAGCGGATGGACTCCGCCATACGGGTGGACATGTTGGAGTAGAATGTGTTCAGGATCTCCTCGTTCGCGCCTTTCAGTGCGTATACGATATCCTTTGTGTCGCAGTCCCTGATAAAACGCTGGATCGAACGATTGTCCATGAGCAGGATATCCTCGAACACAAACATCCTCTTGCGGATATCCTCCGCCAGCTCCGGGTCTCCTTTCGCCATTTCGTCGAAAATATACTTTTCGTTGCTCCTGTCCATGTGGTTCATGACGTCCGCCGCATAATCAATGCCGCCGACATTCGCGACGTCCTCAGATGTCAGGATGCTGTCAAAGCGCTGCCGGATCTGCCGCTCCACCACTTTAATCGCAGCCGGCGAAGCGCTGTCCATCCGGGCAATGCTCTTGACGACCTGGATCCGCTTGCTTTCCGGCAGCTCTGCGATCAACTCCGCCGCTTTTGCCGAATCCACGTAGGAAAGCACCAAAGCGATGGTCTGCGCCCGCTCATGCTGCAGGACGGCAAACAGATTCTTCGTGTCCGCCTTATCTATAAAATCAAAATTCCGGTTTTTCAAATGTTTGGACAGCTTGCTCAGAAGCTCGGAAGCTGTCTGCTCGCCGTAAGCTTTCTCCAGCACGGCCCGCGCATATTCCAGCCCGCCGTCCGTCACGACCTTCTGGGTCAGGCAGGTCTTGTAAAAATCATCCAGGATCTCTTCGGTCTGCTTGGATTCGAGGTGTCCCAGCTTGGCGACTTCCAGCGTAAGATGCTCCACATCCTCGTCCGTCAGGTATTTATACAACTGGGAGGCTTTGTCCGTCCCAAGGGCTACGATGACCGCAGCCGCTTTCTGTTCCGAAGTGATCTTATCCATTGCCGCCATTCTCACCGCCTCCATGCAGCCAGTTCTTCAGCATCTGTGCCGAAAGCTCCGGATTTTCCTCCGCAAAGTCCCTCACCATCTCACGCAGCTCGTGGCTCCGCTCGTTCTGCATGTTCAGGATCTCCGGTTTCAGCTTCTCCAGATCCAGGCCGTCCGCTGCCGGTTCGCCTTCCATTTCCTCCATCAGTTCTTCCGGGAGAAGGTCTTCCTCTTCTTTTACTTTCTTTTTCCTGCTCCGAAGCACGAAAACGAGAAGAAGGATCAAAGCAAGCAGGCCAATAATGATAAACGGCAGGTAATCTCTCACGATCGTCAGGAATGTCGCCGTATTATCCCCTTCTTCCTCTTCCTCATAGAACGGCGCATTGACAATGGTGATCTTGCTCGCCCTCTCTTCTGCGGCGATGCCGGTCGCATTCCCTACGAGATCCAGCAGCGTGTTCCGGTCCAGGCTTCCTAAGTTGGAGCCGTTGATCGACACCGCGACCGTCAAATCCTCCAATGTACCAGGGTCTATCTCCCCTTGCTCCTTGATCTGGTTGACCAGGTAATCCCTCGTCTCTGTCTCGCTGATATAGCCATCATTGTCCCCGTCCGCGTCCGCTACGTACTGGGAAATCTCGGAGTTTGTCTCCGTCCCGACCACGCCCGCGGCCTCGACGCCGCTTCCGCTCGCCTCTACCGAAGTCGTCTCCTCTGACACGATACCTGTCTTATCATTCTCATCAATCTTCTCCGGCGTTTCATATGTAGTGGATTCCCGTAGCGTATGCTCCAGGCTGACCTGGCCTTTCGCGGACACCCGGATATTCCCGGCCCCGTAAAAAGGCTCCAGCACGTTAATGACTTTTTTCGATATCTGCGTCTCAATGATCTGGGCGATCTCATCCGCCGCGTCCGCGGACGCCGTGGAACCATCCGAAGAGGAAATCTCGATCCCGTTCCCATCCAAGACGCTCACATTGTCCATCTCCATATCCGGCACGCTCCTGGCCACCAGGCGCTGGATGCCCGTCGCCTGCTTAGCCGTCGGGGAACCGCCGTCCTCCATGATGACGACGACAGACGCGCTGGAATCGGAAGCTTCCTCATCCGAATCACTCAGCACATACTGATCCTCATCCTCCAGGGCAATCGTCACTTTCGCGTCCTCAACGCCGTCAAACAAGCGGATAGTAGCCCCGATCCGGTTCTGCAGCTCGTAGATTTTGTAAGTCTGCTTCTCCATATCCGTCGTCATGCCGCCCGCATTATCCGTAAATACATCATATGTAAAACCGCTCTTCGGGTATCCGGCCTGCGCAAGCTGCGCGCGGGCGGAATCCGCCTCACTCTCCGGCACCCGGATATTCCCCGCGCCGTCAGAAGTATAGGAAATCCCCAGTTCACTGAGCTGGGCAAGGATCTCCGTCGTCTCTTCGTCCGTAATCCCCGTATACAGGATGACGTAATCCTTGTGGTTCAGCGCAAGCGCAAGGACGACCGCCCCCACAATGACAACCACAGCCACAACCGCCGCTATGATAAGCGTCTTTTTGCTGAACCTGCCGATAAATTCTTTTACCTTGTCAAGCCTTTCTTTCATCTTGTCCATTTAATCTGTGTCCATTCGTTACTATTCACGGTAGGAACGCCCCTTTCCTGGGCATTCCATGAGAATGTGATGCAAAATTTATTCAAATCTGCTTCCCAGATGGGATTTTGCACTCCCGGATCATGTTCTTACGGCCTCAGCGGCAGGCGCTTCGGCCTGTGCTGGACAGTTGCAAATTTTTACAAAGAAATATTCATCAGCCCATTGTATGCCTCTACCGCTTTATTGCGCAGGGACACAAGCAGATCGATCGAAAGCTGCGCCTCCGACGCGGCAATCGTAACCGAATGCGGGTCGTCAATCTGCCCGGTCGCCAAGAGGTATTCCTGATTCTCAAGGTTCCTCTCCGACGTCTCAGCAGCGCTGATCGCCTCTGTGAACATATCCTTAAACACAGAACCCGTCGTATCTAAAACAGACGATACGCCCTCCAATGCTGTAATCCCGTTTTCCCCGAAAGCCCATGGCTGGATCGGTGTGATGAAATCCGCCATTGTCCAACCCTCCTTTTCTGCGTGCGCCAGGGCACGAAAAATCTTCTAATATACACACAAAGAACTAACCCTTGATAACGGAAGAAAGGCGAGAAACATCGCTTTTCACCGCCTGTATCTCATACTGGTACTGGATTGCCGCCCGGGTCAGCTCCGCCTGTTCCGTGTCCAGTACCACCCCGTTTTCATCCAGCCGCGCAGTGTCCGGGTCAGACTCCTTTACCTGCCACACGCTGCTTTTCGTCGCGTCCCTGACCGCCTCGCGGCTGCCGGACGCTGCTTGCAGCTTTGCGCGGAACGCATCCTCAAAATCCACATACTTTGCCTTGTAGCCCGGCGTGTCCACATTCGCAATATTCTCCGACGTCACGGATTCCTTTTCCCAAAGGTAATCCAACGCTTTTTCCCCAACCAGAAGGTTGTTCCCAAAAATCGAGCTTAAAGAACTGATAGCCATAAATACTGCCCTCCTTCCTATAAGTAAAACCCCGTCCCGGATCCCCGCCATGCAGAAAAGCTGCTTCCATAGCCGGAAAGAGAAAACAAAACAATGCCCTGCATCTTGCTGCAAGGCAATACCCCTCCCCCTAGCAGCAATCGTCCAACCATATATTCCGGATGTTTTATTCTGCTATTGCTTACGGAAACCAAAGATAGAAATATTATAACACTTTTCCTGCCAGGTTTTCAACACCTAAAACCCTGTAAAATACTTTTTTCACAATTTTTCACATTTTTGAAAACTCAATCTTATACTACCATACCGTTTTTTTGCTTGTCAAGTTGGCCAGGCAAGCATAGATCAGGACGAAGTACACTTTTTGACATTACTCATACTGCCAGTAAATCACAATTTTATTCAATTCATCCTCGTCAAAATAACTGTACTTTACTTCCGGCAGGCCGTAAAGCGAAGCCAGATTCTGCGCTGCCTGGCTAATGACGCCATTGAAAAGGCTTTCCTTCGCTTTTTCATAAGATTCACTGTCGGCAAACTTAAATACCGTAGGATTATCCCCATTGGAAATCGTGTCATTCATTTTCTGCAGCGCCGTCTGCTCATCATAACTATAGTAATACATCTGGTTCACAACATAATAGTTGGCGTCCATGCTGGTGCAGGCTGGAAGCTCTGTATCCGAATCGGGGATGTGGGTGCGGAACAGTTCCGTATCATCACAACACATATAGTCATAGCTCACATCGCCCAGATCCATCATCTGGTCCTGGGACAGAAATACTGGATCTCCCCACGTCGCGTCCACATAGTAATACTGCCCGTCACACATAACCAGGTTCCACGCATGGTTTTCCCCTTCCACCGTTTTCCCGGTCACATATGTACAAAATACACCCAGCTTTTCAAGAAGGTACTGGACCGCCTTGGAATAGCCCGCGCACACGGAACGCTTCGCCACGAAGACACTGTAAATATTCTGGTTATCCTCAGCTTCCGCGTCATATTCTACAGTATCCACAATATAGTCAAACACATACAAAATCTTGTCGTAATCGGACGCCGATGCATCGATCCCCTCCAGGGCATACCCCGCCCTCGTCTCAATCTCCCCCTGCATTTTCTGCCGTTGCTCCAATGGATACTGGTATTCCGGCTCCAGCACGGTGTAAGGCTCCTCGCCTTCAAAGGACGTCGCCTTTGCCGTCCCGTCGCACCAGAACAAGCCCGGCTCATCCTTCAAAACACAGGTCAAGAGCTCATTGGCGCGCCCCGCGTCTGAGCAATGCAGATAAATCTCGTCCTTCTGGTCCTGAAGCCCTTGAAGGATCTCCTGGTAGGCTGTCTTTTCTTCCTCCGCCAACTGGCCGTAATAATATTTCTGCGCCGGCTGCTCTTTTGGAAGTTCCACCTCCTGATAGGGGATCTCCGGCGCCAGCCCTTCTTCCACCTTTGTCTGGATATTCTCTTTATTCAGATAAAAATATAACGCACAAAGAAGAAGCAGCGCCCAGATCAACGCGTATAACGCTGTCTCCAGGCATCCTTTTTTCTTCCTCCGTCTCCTTCGCTGATTTCCCATGGACAAACGGACCCTCCCGGCTCCCCGCACCCCTTACGGGGCGCGACGGGCTAAGTTTCATTGCACCCCCACCGATGCCGCGCCAGCGCCTTGGCACGAAAGCTGGGGAAAACTTATAAAAGCCTCCGTAACTGTAAAGATACGGAACAGTTACGGACATTCTACCACAGATATTTTTTAGAATCCATCTGAATTTCAGGATGTAGGGACCAGATGAATGAAACTTTTAAGCGGCTATTCTTTATAAAGGGTTTTTTAGTATAATCCTATTAATGTTTGCTGATGCCCCTCATTTGCAGATTGCAGGGTCCTCAAGTCAAATATTGCAATACTTTTATATTTTGAAATTTCCCCTGGATGTTTTAGAATATATGGGACAATAAGGAGTTTCGATATGTTTGGAGACCAACTTCGGAAATTAAGGTTAGCGAACAATTTAAAGCAAGCGGAACTGGCACGTCGGATTGGTGTAACAAAACAAAGTATCAGCAACTGGGAAAATGAAAATATCATGCCTTCCCTCGATATGGTAAAAAAAATATGCCAGACTTTCTCCTGCTCCGCTGATTATCTCCTGGAACTTGACGCCAAGAACGAATTTTCGATTGAAATCAACGACTTATCGGTAACTCAGATTGCTCATATCCGCAATATTGTTACGGACTATCAAGCACTGAACCAATCCCTCTTAAAATCCCACCCAAAAAACATTTAAACCGTGTTCTGCGGAAGTTTTGTTTTGCCGTCCGCAGGATGTTACCATCCCTTTTTGAGGGCAATCGTTCTCCGCAATATCATATTTTTTTCAAATGCTTTACCAAAATCTAGCAGCATTCTGTTTATTTTCTTCTCAGCGCCAACTCACATGTGCTGTCAATATTGCCGGAAAAGATTGTTTAGAGTTAAAAAAGAGTTCCGCGTAAAACGGGACTCTTTTTTAACTCTGTCATCTTTTGTATCTTAGACGCTTTTTTCTTTTGTATAGCTGTATTGTACCATGCCGTCCGACAAAAAACAACGGGTTTTGCGTTTTTGATCCAGCCATTTCTTTCCATTTTCTGCACCTTTCTCACTGTCCCCGTCCCTTCCAGAAACCGGCGATCAAATCCCCAGCCGTCGAAAGCCTGCATTCCTTCCAGCCATCCCATTCCCTCGGAAAGACCTCCTGGCACCGCCGTTCCCGGAAGCGCCCGTCCAAAAGCAGCACGACCCCTTCGTCCTCGTCCGTGCGGATCACGCGGCCGGCAGCCTGCAGCACCTTGTTCATTCCCGGATATAAATAGGCATAATCAAATCCGCAAAGCCCACGGCTGTCAAAATAAGTTTTTAAAAGTTCCCTCTCCCGGCACACCTGCGGCAGCCCGGTCCCAACAATCACCGCGCCGATCAGCCGGTCCCTGGAAAGATCGATCCCTTCAGAAAAAATACCGCCCATCACGCAGAAACCCACCAGGCTTCCTTCCCTCTCTTCCTCAAAATTCTCAAGGAAAATTTCTCTCGCTGGCTCCGACATGGACGGGGACTGCATGACGCATTCTATGCCAGCCCCACCCTCCTCTTCATCCAGCAGCGCCAAAAACTGCCCGTACACTTCTTCCATAAAATGGTACGACGGAAAGAACGCCATATAATTCCCTTTCCTGCTCTGCGCCACTTTCAGGATATAACAGGCATACTTCCGATACATAGCCTCTGTACGCAAGGTGAATTTTGTACTCACATCCGTCCCGACTAAAAGCAGGCGCTTGGAAACATCAAAAGGCGAATGGGCATAAACCGCATAATCCTCTTTTCCCGTAGACAGTAATTTTTTATAGTAATGGATCGGCAGTAAGGTTGCGGAAAAAAATATAGCGCTGTTTCCCTTATCCAGATATTCTTTCAGGTTTTTGGCCGGGTTCACGCAGAACAAACATAATTTAAACCGCCCGCTTTTTTCCAGTTCCGAGTAAATCAGGTAATTTTCGTCTAATCTATCATAAATACTCAGAAACATCCGCACATCAAAATAGAAATCCAGGAATTCTTTCTGGGCGTCCGCATCCCAAACCTCCTTCTGGGCGTCTTTCTGACCGGAAAGGACCAAGGGCTTCCACTGCCCGTCTCTTTTTTGGGAAACCGTATCCAGGAATTTCTCCATGCCAGCCATCAGGCTTGCCAGCTTCAGATAGACCTGCGGGATGCTGTCAAGGATCTGGTAATCCTCACATTCCCTTTTCAAAGCCAGCAGAGATTTGTTGCAATCGTCCAGCTTCCCCGCCAGCTTTGCATCCTGTTTCTTGATCTTTTTTTTGATTTTAAGGAAATCTTCTTTATATAGGGCTGCGCTGTACATTTCCCGGCCGCGTTCGACCAGATTGTGCGCTTCATCGATCAAAAACAAATAATCCCCGCGGACCCCTTCCCCGAAAAAACGCCTCAGGTGTGCATTGGGGTCAAACACGTAATTGTAATCACAGATCACGGCATCCACCCATATCGATACATCCAGGCTCATCTCATAAGGGCATACGTTCCATTTTGCCGCCTGCTCCTCTAAAACCTTCCGGTTCATCTCGTCGGTCGAGCTTAAAAGCTCGTACACCGCATCGTTCACCCGGTCAAAATGCCCTTTTGCGTAAGGGCAGGCGGACGGGTTGCAGTCCGCCTCTTCACAGAAACACATTTTTTCCTTCGCCGTCAGCACCAGCACTTTCATCCGGAGCGCCTGTGCTTTCAAAAGCTCAAATGCCTGCCACGCGGCAGTACGGGTGATGGTTTTTGCGGTCAGGTAAAAAATCTTTTCCCCCAGCCCTTCCCCAACCGCCTTGACTGCCGGAAATACAGTTGCTATCGTCTTGCCCACGCCGGTGGGCGCCTGGATAAACAGCTTTTTCTTCCGGAGGATCGTTTTATATACGGAAACCGCCAATTCCTTTTGCCCGTCCCGGTAAGCAAATGGAAATCCAACCCCTTTGATGGACGCGTCCCTTTTCTTCTTCCACTGGATCTCGTACCGGGCCCATTTCTCGTATTTGCCAGCCAGTTCAAAAAACCATCGGCTTAATTCTTCCAGTTGGTAAACATACTGGAACCGCTTAACCTCCTCTGTTTCCATATGGCAGTAGGTCATCTGGACCCCGATTTGGGCGAGTCCCTTCTGGCTGGCATAAATATAGGCATAGCATCTTGCCTGCGCAAGGTGTACCTCCAGAGGCTCCGTCAGAGAGTCCAAATCTTTGGCCGTACCTTTGATCTCATCGACCACAATCCCGCTTTTCGTCTCGATGATCCCGTCGGCGCGCCCCTCCAGCAGGATGTCAAACCCCTTACAGGGGAGCCTGTATTTCAAGCTCACTTCCGCATGGTATCCCGCCCCCATCCGCCGCTGTATTTTCCGATGGAGCATCCCGCCCAACAACATCGCGTCCTTATCCGCCGCCGCTATTCGGTTGTCAATATCGCCGCTTCGAAGAATAAACTCGACAAGGCTGCGCACGGAAATACGCACGGTAGGTCTGTTTTGTTCCATCCTGATACTCTTTCCCTGGCTTCGGCTTCGGCTTTCCCCTTCCAGAACCCCTCGATGGGATTTCTACTCTACAGCCGCTATGACCTCGATCTCGCAAAGTACGTTCTTTGGCAATGTCTTTACCGCCACACAGCTTCTGGCCGGTTTGGAAGTGAAATATTTTGCGTATGTTTCATTGAACGGGGCAAAATCGCCCATGTCAGCCAGAAAACAGGTGGTTTTGATCACCTTGTCAAAAGAACTCCCCGCCTCCTTCAAAATCTCTCCGATATTTTTACAAACCTGATCGGTCTGTCCCACTATATCCGCCGCTTCTACAGCATCCGTCGCAGGATCCACAGCAATCTGGCCTGCGGAATATAAAACCCCATTATGGACATATCCCTGTGAATAAGGTCCCAATGCCTTTGGCGCTTTTTCGGTTGATACTACTTTCATTTTCTGTCTCTCCTTTCTCATATGGTTAAAACAGGTTTGCCCGATATGTCCGTTTACGGCTGCGGGGCCCGTGTGGCATCCACATCCTGAATACACCGCAAAACCATAGCGGCAAACCTTCTTTCGAGGCTATTGTACTACAGGATAATCTGCATTGTCTAGTATGGAAAGGATATTTGCCCTTGAAAAACAACCCCCGCATGCTATAATATGATGATACCAGGGTCAAGCATCCAAAAATCCGATGCAAGCTTGCTTGCAAGAGGATTGTTGGATGCTTGACCCGCCCAAAACATGAGAATTCAGCCATTTCCCGTAGAAAATGAGCGGAATTCGAATGTTTTGAGGCTTGCAGGTGTGCGTTAGCACGCAGCAAGCCGGTATCATCAGGGGTCAATGAATACGGTATAACGGGGATAGTGGTACAAGCGCAAGCACCCTGGGCCAGAAAAGGAGTAGGGCAGTGAAGCAGACGTTAAAATTATACAAAATCATGATCCTTTATATGCTTTCTAAGGTAGATTTCCCACTGACGACTTCCCAGATCTCCAGGTTTATCCTGGATGCGGGTTATACTACATATTTCAAGTTCCAGCAAGCTTTATCCGAGCTTTGCGAAAATGGGCTTTTATCAAAAGAATCCACACACAACCGTACCTTTTACCGTCTGACGGAGGACGGGGCGAAGGCTGTTTTATACTTGCAGGATGATATCTCACCGGAGATCCGGAAAGATATCGATCGTTTTATCCGGGAAAAAAGGGTTGATTTCAAAAGCGAATGTTCGGTTAAAGCGGATTTCTTTCCGAATGAGAACGGCGAGTTTTCCGTCCGCTGCCAGGTGACGGAGCATGCAGCTCCTTTGGTGGATCTGACCTTATCTGTCCCCACAGAAACGCAGGCGCAAAAGCTTGCCAGCAACTGGCTTTCCAAAAGCGAGGAAATCTATGCGTTTATAATGGGAAAACTGCTGTAGGCGATGAAAGCGCCGGATCGTGTGCCCTTGCTTTTCCGTAAAATGAATCCCGCAGAAAGGAGTGGAACGATGAAATTCAGAAAACTCATTTATTTATATGTCAGTTTTTTCAAAATCGGGGGGCTGACGTTCGGCGGAGGGCTGGCAATGCTTCCCATGCTTCAACGCGAAATCGTAAATGACCGTAAATGGTGTACGGAAGAAGAACTTTTGGACATTTATGCCATCGGGCAATGCACCCCCGGCGTGATCGCGATAAATACCGCAACCTATGTCGGCTATAAGCAAGCCGGTGTCGCTGGGGGGATCTTTGGCACATTGGGTATGGTATCGCCATCCCTGATTGTCATCTGCCTCGTCGCTTCTATCTTAAATAACTTCATCCAGAACCCGGTTGTCATCCATGCGCTGGCGGGCATCCGGGTCGTTGTGTGCGCCCTGATGATGAACACGGTCCTTAGTATGGCCAAAAAGGGGATTGTGGACAAGCTGGGCGGCGTGCTGTTCATCACCGCCTTTCTTCTTGCCAGCTTCACCCCGGTTCCCACGGTGGCCCTTATCGTAGCCGCCGGTGTGATCGGAGTTGCCGCGAAACGTGTCCGGAAGGAGGCGGCAAAGTGATCTATCTGACTTTAATGATGGAATTCTTTAAGATGGGGCTTTTCTCGATTGGCGGAGGCATGGCTACGCTTCCGTTCCTCATGGACCTGACAACCCGCTATGACTGGTTCAGCGCCAGTGAGCTTGCGGATATGGTGGCGATCAGTGAAAGCACGCCGGGACCTATCGGGATTAATATGGCAACCTACGCGGGATTCCACGCGGCGGGGGTGCCGGGAGCCATCGTCGCCACCCTCTCCTTGTGCGCGCCTGCGATCATCATCATATCCATCATCGCGAAATTCCTTACAAATTTCAGCGAGAACAAAACTGTACAGGCGGTATTTTACGGATTCCGGGCAGTCGTCCCCGCTTTGATCGGTTACGCCGTTCTGGAACTTTTAAAAATCACACTGGTCGTCTCCGCTGCTGGAAATGCTTTCATACAGTGGCTCAGTATTGGCATCTGCGCCCTTGTCTTTGCCTTGCTGCAATGGAAACCCCTCAAGGCGCTCCATCCGATTGTCTGGATCCTCGTAGGGGTCGTGGCCGGGATCGTCTTCCAGATATAAAGAAGGAATACCCATCCGCACAGAGCTGTCTGCCGGAACGCGTAAAAACCCATGCGGCAGTTCCTAATTTGAATACACCCACAAAGACTTGATCTGCCCCTTGATTTTTTTATATTTCCATAGTTTTTCACTGTTCTCCTGATTGAAAGGATCGTAGACCTTTACTTTCCCGTCCTCATACCCAGCCAACACAATGAAATGCCCGTTTTGCGTGAAATCCCCCGGCCCGACGCTGCAGATGATCGCATGCCCGTTTGAAATCTCAGAAGCAACAGCATCTTCCGCTGTCTTCCCTCCTTTTACAGAAAGCCCCCAATGCTCCGGCGCCGCAGTCATCAGTTCCCAATAGGTATTGTTATTCTCATCAATATACCCGTTCTTATCGCTATACTCCGCCACTGCCGCGGGCGTGGCGGACGCATCCCCCGTCATCCCTGATATGACCATAGAAAGGCAGGTCGGCCCACACCCGCAGGTCGCTACGTAGCCTGTCCCATACGGCGCGTACCCCCACCGTTCATCCCACTGTAAAAGCTGTGGGATCTCACCTTTCACCAGGCTGTCACCGACGGAATCCGATGTCTGGAATGTATCTTTAAATTCAAAATCCTCCACAAATTGAAGCGTCTCCGGATTTTTGTCCAGAAGCTCGATGATGCTGTCCGGAAATCCTTTCTCCTTTGCCTCCTTCTTGACCTCTGCCACCTGTTCCTCCAAAGTCTCTGTCACAGGTTCGGCGATCTCCAGATCCTCCGCTTTCTGCTCCGCCTGTTGGGAATCACTGCTGGAAGCCGCTTCGGCCTTTTTCGATTTTCCAAGGGAATGAAGCCCTACGATCATCACCAGGCAAATCATCCCAAAAGCAGCAAGCAGCATATAATTATTCCTCCGGACCTGCCTGCGCCTTTTAATACTTCTCTGGCTCCGGAGCCTGGCGCTGTAACGCACGGTTTCTTCTTTTTTCGGCTGCCACATGCCCTCCTCCGGCCATAAACGTCCGGTTTCCCCCGTCCCATGGACACGCCGGTCTATCGTCCGGCGCCTGACGGGCCTTTCCGCCTTATGCTCCCTTGCCTCTTGCCTTTCCGTCTTTTGCTGCCCTGTCATCCGAAGCTGCCCGGTATGTTCCATCCGGCTTTCATGGATCCCCGGTTCTTCAGAACCATCGCATACTTTTCTTCTTGTAATATTGAGCGGCTCGATCTGTTTCCCAGATACCGCTCCCCCATAAAGCGTCTTTTTTGGCGCATCTTCCGGAAGCGTATCCTTTTTACTCTCTATATCTTTTATTTCACGCAGCATGAATGTGTAACCATCCTTTGTCCATAAAATATTTTTCCCCGATTCCAAACAGGCTTCGTCCGAAAGTATCTTTTTTACACACAAGCGGAAATCAAAATTGAGGGATGTGCCGGGTTTGCCCTGCGGGACACCCACCGGGTTTTGTTGTGCCTGCGCATGTTTATTTTGCTATAGATTTACGATTCTGTCAATGGATTATTCCTTCCTTGTTTTTCTTTTTCGCCATCTTTTGGCAGCCCCTTCCAAAAGCTCTGTCGCTTTCGTCAAGTACCGGAACAAGGGTTCTGTCGCAATGGAAAACACAACAAAAAGCATGATACACTTTACAGACATCCCCGTAATAGCAAACAACTGGGGCAGCACCAGCCCGCAAACAAGAATCCCGGCAAGGCATCCGCACCATACCAGCGTACGCAGGACATTCAGCGGCTGGCAGATCTTATACAAGATCATAAATCCCACGATCGCCAGCAGGATGGTGGCCGCCGTGGAAATATCTTCCGGGTCTACCCCGAAGGTCTGGCCAAACACGACCAGCGCACCAACCGACAGCACATCCGTCAAAGCCGCCGGGAGCGCTTTGAGCGCTACATTTGTCATAAATCTCCCCCTAATCTGCTCCTTATTGGGCTGCAGCGCAAGGAAAAACGCCGGGATCCCGATCGTAAACATACTGATCAACGATATCTGGGATGGCTCAAGCGGATAAGTGATCATAAACGCCACGGAAAACAAAGACAGCAAAAAGGAAAAAATATTTTTTACAAGGAACAGGCTGGCAGAGCGCTGGATATTGTTGACTACCCGTCTTCCTTCCAGCACCACCGATGGCATACACGAAAAATCGGATTCCAGCAGCACCACCTGGGAAGCCTGCACCGCCGCGTCGCTTCCGGATGCCATCGCCACACTACAGTCCGCATCCTTCAAGGCCAGGACATCATTGACTCCGTCTCCGGTCATAGCAACCGTTTTCCCTTGATCCTGGAGCGCCTGTACAAACTGACGTTTCTGGTCCGGCGTTACCCGCCCGAAAACCGTATACCGCCGCATTGCGTCCGCAACCGCTTTCTCCGTCTGAAGTGCGGAGGCATCCACATAATTTTCAGCCCCCGGAATCCCGGCCTCCTTTGCCACCTCAGAGACCGTCAACGGATTATCCCCCGAAATAACCTTTACCTCCACGCCCTGCTCCGCGAAATAAGCAAAAGTCTCCGGAGCCTCCTTGCGCACCGGGTTCGCCAGCAGGACATATGCCAGCGGGACCGCTTCCTCTGTCAGTTTTTTCCCATCCAGATCCCCTTTATATTCCGCAAAGATCAATACACGATATCCCTTTTTCGCATGGACGGTGATTTTCGCCTGATACCTTTCATAGTCCTCCCGGAGTACAAATTCCGGCGCTCCCAGCACATACGATGTTTCCCCGAACTGCGCGCCGCTGTATTTATTGGCGGAAGTAAAAGGAACTACATGGACCGGGAGACGGCCTCCTGTTTCGGTAAAGAAATCTTTCAATGCTTTCATGGTACTGTTATCCGCGCTCATAGCATGGACAAAATCCCCCATCAGGCCGCTCACTTCTTTTTCCAGCTTTTTCTTATCGCGCCGCCTTTCTTCCTTGGCCTCTTCCTCGGTTTTCCCCGTCTTCTCTTCTTGCCCCTCCTTTCGCTTCTTTCCAGGCAGGACAATAAAATCCTTTACCGACATGCCGTTTTCCGTGATAGTCCCGGTCTTATCCACACAAAGCACATTCACCCTCGCCAGCGTCTCAATGCTTTTCATATCATGGAGCAGTACCTTTTTCCCTGCCAGCTTCATGGAACTGACCGCCAGGGCGACACTGGCAAGAAGGTACAGGCCCTCCGGGATCATACCGATCACGGCCGCTACCATCGCCACGACACTGTTGCGGAATCCCTCGTGGTTGATCAAATATCCCTGTGCAAACAAGGCGATCCCAATAGGGATCAAAGCAATGCCTACAAATTTCACCAGCCTGTCCAGTGAACGGATCATCTCCGACTGCTCATGGGTTGGCATCGCTTTGGCTTCCAATGTAAGCCGGGAGATATACGAATCCACCCCTACCGCATCCAGCCTGGCATGGCACTTTCCCGCCACGATAAAACTGCCGGACATCAACGGATCTCCCTTTTTTTTCGTAATCTCATCCGATTCTCCGGTCAGCAGCGATTCATTGACCTGCACTTCCCCCGCCAGGACAACCGCGTCCGCACATACCTGGCTGCCTGCCCGGAACACGACCACATCATCCAGGACAAGGCTCTCCGAATCCACGATTGTCTCCCGCCCATCCCGCACAACGCTTGCTTTCGGCGCATTGAGCATATTTAATTTTTCCAATGTGTTTTTTGCACGGATCTCCTGCACGATACCAATCATCGTATTGATGATAATGACTGGAAGGAAAGTCAGGCTCCGAAAAGAACCCACGACGATCAACAACACTGCCAATACCGCGAAAATCAGATTAAAATATGTAAATATATTATCATGTATAATTTCCCTTGTAGTCTTTGCGGGTGGATCGACCGCTACATTGATCCATCCGCCCTCTTTGTGCGCATACACCTGGCCTGCATTTAAACCTTGACGGTAATCCGGATGGTAACGGTCAACCGGGGGGCGGCTGATCTCGTAATCCGGACGGTCTTCCGTGTATTCCTTTCTGGAAAATAAACCCATGTGTAACTCCTCCTTGCTGTTCCGTTTTCCATTATAAACCGGAATGGTCACAGAAAGTATAAAGATTTCCTTAAAATGCCATGAAAAATCGTTATGATTCACAGCTTGGGGTTTACATGTACCATACAGTGTTTTACGCCCGCCACGCCTTGTTCGATGGTATGGTGGACGTTCTCCGCGATCTCATGCGCCTCGCGAAGGGGCATATTCCCATCGGCCTCGATCTCCACATCTACATAGATACGGGAAGCAAAAATACGGCTGGTGAGCCTGCTGATGCCAAGTACGCCTTTTTGCTCCAGGATCATGGAACGGAGTTTACGCATCGTTGCCTTGTCACAGGATTTATCGACCATTTTGTCTACGGCGTCCTTGAAAATATCATAGGCAGCTTTGATAACAAACGCACAGATCACGACGCTGGCTGCGCTGTCTAAAAACGGGTATCCCATACGTGCGCCCGCAATGCCTGCAAATGCGCCGATCGAGGACAGGGCGTCAGAACGATGGTGCCACGCATCTGCCTTTAACGCGCCGGAATTGATTTTATTTGCCGCAGCGACCGTATACCAATACATCCATTCTTTTGCCGCAATGGAGATAAGCGCGGCTATCAGCGCCAGCGTTCCCGGAACAGCCTGGCCTTCATAAGTTCCGCCCAGCAACCGATCCAGGCCCTGATAGCCGATGCCGATCCCGGTAGCGAAAAGCACTGCTGCAAGCAGGATCGCGGCTACACATTCCAGTCTTTCATGCCCGTACGGGTGCTGCTCATCCGCTTCTTTGCCCGCCATATGCACGCCGATCATCACTACGAAAGTACTGAACACGTCGGATGCGGAATGCACCGCGTCTGAGAGCATGGCGCCGGAATGTGCCAGGATCCCGGCTGCCAGCTTAAATACCGACAGCGCGATATTCACAAGGATACTGACCTTCGACACGCGCATGGCTATTTTTTTATCTTCCCTGGTTTCTTCTGAGGCCATATGATTCCCTGACTTTCATAAAGATTCCCTATAACTTATACACAATAACGGACTGATTTGCCAGCATTACCGAGAGTATATGCCCGCCCACGCCAAAATATATTGGCAATTGATTGCGTGAGCGAGTATATCAGAAGGACTTCCCGTTTGTCAATACGGATCCTTCTTTCCTTACCAGAACTTAAACATCCTCACAAGCCTGACCCCGGCCTGGTAATACCACGGCATCAGTTCTTTCCGGGCTTCTTTCAGCATTTTGCGGATCTCGATCTGCTGTGGGCAGCGCTGCTCGCATCTTCCGCATTCCACGCACTTTGAAATGTCGCCCATATCTTTCTGGAAAGCAAGGATCTGTAAATATTCATGCCTGGCGCTAGCACGCCGTTCCGTATACATCCGGTTATAACAGCGAAAAGCCGTTGGAATGTCCACACCCTTCGGGCAAGGCATACAATAGCCGCAGCCGGTACACCCTACCTTCAGGTTCCGGTTCAGCTCCTTTTTAACTGCTTCCAGCAGGGCAAAATCTTCCTCCGTAAACTCATGCTCCCGCACTTCGCCAGCAATCCTTACGTTTTCTTCTACCATCTCGATCGTATTCATGCCGGAAAGCACGCATGTCACCTCCGGCTGGCTCATCAGCCATCGGAACGCCCATTCCGCCGGACTCCAGCCGCGCTTATTTTCCGCTATCAGGCTTTTTGCTTTTGCCGGAAGCAAATCTACCAGCTTACCGCCGCGCAAGGGTTCCATAATGATAACCGGAATTCCCTTTTTTGCCGCAGCCTGAAGCCCCTTCCTGCCCGCCTGGGTATGTTCATCCATATAGTTGTACTGGATCTGGCAGAAATCCCAGTCATAAGCATCCAGGATCTCCAGGAACTTTGCCGTATTTCCATGGAACGAAAAACCAATATTACGGATTTTGCCCTCTTTCTTTTTTTCCTTGATCCATTCTTCAATCCCTATCTTTTTCAATTTATCCCAGGCGGCGACGTCCGTCAGCATATGCATCAGGTAATAATCAATATAATCCGTCCCCAAACGGCTTAACTGCTCCGCAAAATAGCGGTCGATCGCTTTCCTTGATTTGATCAGATATTGCGGAAGCTTCGTCGCCAGCCTGATTTTCTCCCGGCAGTGGTTGCGGCTCAATATTTCTCCCACGGCCGCCTCGTTTCCTGGATAGATATACGCGGTATCCAAGTAGTTGACTCCTGCTTGGACCGCTGCCATCACTTCCTTCTCCGCCTTGTCAATGTCAATTGTATTCCCTTTTTTGGTAAACCGCATACAGCCGTATCCTAAAAGGGAAATCGGCTGGCCGTTTCTGTCAAAGCGATATTGCATGATCTGCCTCCTCTCATAAAAGCGGCGTATGGGGATCTCCCCGCGCCCCTTGCGGGACACAGCGGGCTAAGTTCCATAGTAAACCCTATGCCGTGTTTTTGCAACACCACGACATGAAACAACCTTGCCCGCACGAAAAGAAAGGATTGACTTTGTAACGCTTCCATTATTATAATCAACTTAAGAACTGCCGCAAAAAGTTTACGCAGTGAAGCGCAGGCTATCGCGGTATAGAAGATGGATAAAGAAACCACGGAGGATTTTTATGAAACTTGTATTTTTAGACGCAAAGACCCTGGGAGACGATATGGACTACTCCGGCTTTGAGGCCATCGGCACGGTGGTAAGATATCCGTTCAGCTCTCCGGAGGAAACCTTAGCGCGGACCGCAGACGCGGATGTCGTGATTACAAACAAGGCGCTCATCAACCCGTCCACCATTGCAAACGCCAGACAGTTAAAGCTCGTATGCGTAACCGCGACGGGTACCAATAACCTGGATAAAGATTACCTTGAAAAGCAAAATATAGCCTGGAGGAATGTAGCCGGTTACTCGACGGAATCCGTGGCACAGCATACATTTGCCATGCTCTTTTATCTCCTGGAAAAATTACGCTACTACGATGACTACGTAAAAGAAGGCCACTATGTCAATGACACGGTTTTCACCCATTTCCAGGAAGTATTCCACGAATTAAACGGAAAAACATGGGGGATCATCGGCCTGGGGAATATCGGCCGCAAGGTTGCATCTATTGCGGAGGCGTTCGGTATGCGGGTCGTCTACGCTTCCGCTTCCGGAAGCGCGCCGCAGGAAGGATACCACCAGGTCTGTCTGCCCGATCTCTATGCCTGTTCCGACATCATCTCGGTACACGCGCCGCTCAATGAATATACGCAAGACTTGATCAACGCCGATGCTTTCCGCCAGATGAAGCCTAGCTGCATCTTCCTGAACCTTGGCCGTGGGCCTATCGTCGTCGAGCCGGATCTTGCAGACGCTTTAACCAGCGGCCAGATCAGCGCTGCGGGCCTGGACGTCCTCTGCAAGGAACCCATGGACGAAGCGAACCCCTTACGCTCCATCAAAGACAGCCGCCGGCTTTTGATTACCCCGCACATTGCATGGGCAAGCGTGGAATCCCGCACACGCCTGATGAAAATCATTGAAAAACAGATACGGGAATTTTTCCGGGTTTAACAAGGAACGGCCTTTTTTGGCCGTTCTTTGTTACTCCATACTCTTCAACGATTCTACCATATCAATCCGCTTCAATTTCCAGTACATGATCCCGTTTACTATGAACGAGAACCCGACCGTAAACGCAAGGCTGTATAAAAAGCTCGGCAGATAGATGCTTCGCCCGAACATGGCCGCGTCAACCTCCACCGTCTCGATAACAAATTGATGGAGCGCTTTCCCCAGCACAACGCCCACTATGCTTCCCATCAGCGTCAGCAGGACGTTTTCCCGGAATACATAAGCCGCCACTTCCAGGTCGTAAAATCCCAGCACTTTCAAGGTCGCCAGCTCCCTTTGCCTTTCCGTGATATTGATGCTGTTCAGGTTGAACAACACGACAAACGCCAGCATCCCGGCGGAAATGATCAATACAATGATAACCAGGTTCAGGCTCGTAAGCATATCATTCAGCTGTTTTTCGATATCATGCATATAAGAAATGCTTAACACCCCGTCCCGCGCCAGGATTTCTTCCCCGGCCGATTCAATCTGCCCATTCCCATACCCGTCCTTCGCCGCAAAGAAGATACAGTTGTACGCTGGCTTTTCGCCGTACACCTTTTCGTAATACGCCGGCGAGAGGTAAAGATAATGCCCCATATAGTTTTCACAGATATGGGAGATCTGTATGGAATGGGTGCTTTCTTCATCGTCCTTGACTGCGATAGTATCCCCTTCTTTCACATCCAGGAGCTTTGCCGTTTTTTCGCTGACGATCGCGCCATCGTCCGGCAGCGTATAGGGTTCTTTCGTAATCCGGTCATGGAACTTCACATATTCATCCGCGCTCTCCGGCTGTCCCATGACACACAGGTAAGCCTGCCGCGCTTTGTCCCCATTTTGCAGCGTAAAGCTCTTCATATAGCCGTCCATAAAACGGTCGATCCCCGGATTTTCGGCAATAGCCTTATCCAGGCTGTCCTTCTCCTCCCGTTCCAGATCTTCCTGCAGGAAAACCGTGCCGTCGTACACCTGTATTTGGCTATACTGGACATCCGCAATCTCATAGACCGAATCGCGCACGCCGTACCCTACGACCATCAGCGCCATACAGCCGCCGATCCCGGAAACCGTCATAAAAAACCTCTTTTTATAGCGCATCAGGTTCCGGACGGTCGATTTCCATGTGAAACTCAAATGCCGCCAGACAATGCCAATGCGTTCCAGAAAAACGCGTTTTCCTATCTTCGGGGCCGGAGGGCGCATCAAACCCGCCGGTTCACTTTGAAGCTCATGGAAGCAGGCCAGGAACGCCGCGCCCATCGTACAGGCCAGCGCCGTGCCGGACGCCATCCAGATATAAGACCAATCATAGGGCGTCAGGATCTCCGGAATATGGTGGTACATAATCCCATAAGCATAGATAATAATGTAAGGAAGCACCTTCTCCCCGGCCACCCCGCCTAAAATACACCCCAACACCGTAGCAAGGAACGCATACCCAAGATACTTGGAAGCAATAGCAAGACGGCTGTAGCCCAGGGCTTTCTTTGTCCCGATCTCCATACGCTGTTCCTCCACCATACGGGTCATGCTGGTAAGGCTGATCAGGGCGGCCACAAGGAAAAAGATAACCGGGAACACCTTGCCAAGCGCCCCGACACGGTCCGCGTTTTCCCCATACGCGGAATACTCCGGCAAGGCGCTGCGGTCATAGATATACCATTCTGCTTCCGGGATATCTTCAATCTCCTTTTCAGCATCCGCAATCTTTGCTTCCCCGTCCTTTAGTTTTTCTTCGGCCTCCTGTTTCCCTTTCTCGTACTCTTCCTTTGCGTCTGCGAGTTTTCCTTCATTTTCAGAAATGTCGTCCGCGCCATCCTTTAACTTTTTTTCCTGCTTCCGAAGCTCGTCCCACGCCGCATGGATGGCTTTCTGCCCGGATTGAATCTGCTTTTCTGATTTTGTCAGTTTCGCTTCTGCGGCTTCCAACTGTGCTTTTCCGGCTTCCAGCTTAGCCCCTGCCTCCTCCAGTTCCTTTTTTCCGGCCTCCAATGCCTGCGTGCCTTGCTGGTAGGCCGCCTCATTCGTGTCTAACTGCGTCTTCATCTGCTCTGCCTGGGCTGTCGCATCTACGATCTGCGCCTGGAGCTCTTTTTTTTCGTTCTGGATTTCCTCCTCTGTTTTCCCTGGATCTGCGCCTGTACTGCCCGTATCTGTTTCCAGCTCCTGCAGCTTCTTTTCGAGTCCGGCAATCTGCCCTTGCAGGCTCTCATACTGGCTCCACCCGTCATCCAGGTCGGCGCGCGTCTGCTGCAAGGTTTGCTCCGTTTCCTCAAACTGCTGCCCGGCGGCCGCTTTCTTTTCCTTGTACTCCTGCAAGCTTTCCGCATACTGCTGTTTTTTTTGTTTGAGCTTCGTCCGGCCTGATTGTAATTGCTTTTTCGCCTTTGTAACCTGCGACTGCTTCCGATTTAACAAAGCCTTGGCATCTGAAATCTCAAGCTCCCCATCCGCAATCTTCTTCTTTGCCTGCGCAAGCTCCTTTTCCCCGTCCGCAATCTCCTGCGCGGCGTCCGCCAGCTCCTTTTCCGCCTCTTCTTTCCCGTCCTCGAATTCCTGTTTCGCATCGTCCAGCTCATCCGTTGCGTCTGAAACCAGGCTGTCGCGCCGGATTCCTCCCCGTTCTTCAGCGACGTCTTCCATCTTGTCCATGATTTCTTCTATTTTGTCATTGTAAGCGCCGGTATACGCAGTCAAAGCGGTAGCCCCCGCCACCTTGACATATACATCCGTATAAACATCCAGCACAAACGTCTCTTTCGGGACAATCAGAAAACTGCTAATGCTCCCTGTCCCAATCGTAGTCCCACCACGGGAAAAGGAAAGATAACACGGACTGCTGCCAAGCCCTACCACTTCCAGCTTGTCCACGCTCAACGTATCTGTCACTGCATCTTCTGTCCCGGACGTCAGGCTGACGACGTCCCCGATTTGGTAGCCCGACTCATCATCCGCAAGGCATTCCCCGGTTTTTTGCGGCTTTCTGCCCTCTGTCACAGAAGAACGGTTCATCAATGCCTGCTCCGACATCACATGCACCACGTCCTGGCTTTCATCCGTAGCGTGGAGAAAATCAGCGCTGTAGGCTCCTTCCGCGCTTTCTACCCCATCCATCCCGGCGATCGCCTCAATATCGTCTTCCGTGATCCCAAGCGTGCTGGCCGCCTTGATATCCATTAACCCGGCGGCATCAAAATAAGAATCCCCCGTCACACGCATGGATGGCTCCGATGCGCGTATGCCGGAAAAGAACGCCACCCCCAATGCTACAATAAGCACAATAGAGAAAAAACGTCCCGGATTCTTTCGGATTTCCATATAAAATTCTTTGCGGGTGATCTTGTTCGCCATCAAAAATCTCTACCACTCAATCCTCTCCACCGGAGATGGATGCGCGTTCTCCACAATCTCCGATACCCGCCCGTTTTTAATCCGTATCACCCTGTCCGCCATCGGCGCAATGGCAAGGTTATGGGTGATCAGGACCACCGTCATCCCCTTTTTCCGGCAAGTATCCTGCAAAAGCTTTAAAATCGCTTTCCCGGTATTGTAATCCAGCGCACCCGTCGGCTCGTCACATAGTAAAAGCTTCGGGTTTTTCGCCAGTGCACGGGCGATCGAGACACGCTGCTGCTCCCCGCCGGAAAGCTGCGCCGGAAAATTGTCCAGCCGGTCCCCCAGCCCGACCTCCCGCAAAACAGTCCCGGCGTCCATAGGGTTTTTACAAATCTGCAGCGCCAGCTCCACATTTTCCAGGGCCGTCAAGTTCGGGATCAGGTTATAGAACTGGAACACAAACCCGATGTCATCCCTGCGGTACGCTGTCAGGCGCCTCCTTGAATACCCCGCGATATCCTCCCCGTCCACAATGACCTGCCCTTTTGTAGCCGTATCCATGCCGCCAAGGATGTTCAGCACCGTTGTCTTTCCCGCCCCGCTTGGGCCGACCACTACGGCAAACTCGCCTTTTTGGATTGCAAAATCAACCCCTGCCGCCGCTTCAATCTCCACTTCTCCCATGCGGTAGGTTTTCCTGACGCCCCTCAGCGTGACAAATCCATCCATGATGAATGCCCTCCATACGGCTATCTTCTCTATTCCCGCCCGTTAAAGCAGTATGTACACACCTTGTCCGGATCTATCCCAATGGATTCCAGCAGATCATCCAGCCGGTGGTAACGGAGGCTGGTAAAGTTCTGCCGCCTGCAAATATCCTCGACCATCTGTGCGTACCGCCCGGTCGTCGGATCTGCGTATTCATCCAAGATCTCCTGCGGGCAGCCCTTCCCTTCCCTTTCCTCGATGACCTGTCTGGCAATCAGTTCCATCTCCGATTTTGACCTGGAAAAATTCAAGTATTTACATCCGTACATGATCGGCGGGCAGGCGGGCCTTACATGGACTTCCTTCGCCCCGCTGTTGTAAAGGAACTCCGTGGTTTCCCGAAGCTGGGTCCCCCTCACGATTGAATCATCGATCAAAAGCAGTTTTTTACCTTCGATCAATGCCTGCACCGGGATGAGCTTCATCCGGGCAATCAGGTTCCTCTGGTTTTGGCTGGCCGGCATAAAAGAGCGGGGCCAGGTCGGCGTATACTTGATAAACGGCCTCGCGTAAGGAAGATTGGCTTCATTGGAATACCCAATCGCATGGGCAATCCCGGAATCCGGGACTCCCGCCACGATATCCGGCTTTACGCCGCCCGCGTCGCGCTTTGCCAGCATACTCCCGCAACGGTAACGCATCTCCTCCACATTGACGCCCTCATACTTGGACGTCGGATACCCGTAATAAACCCATAAGAAAGAACAAATCCGCATTTTGTCCCCCGGCGCGCTGACCGTGCGCACCTGGTCGGGAGTGACAAAGCAGATTTCCGCAGGCCCCAGCTCCTGATAATCCTGATAACCGAGGTTGATATAGGCGTGGCTCTCAAAAGAAACGCAATACGCCCCCTCCTTGTGCCCAATGACCAGCGGCGTCCTTCCGTACCGGTCCCTCGCGGCGAAAATCCCGTCCTTTGTCATGACTAAAAGGGTAAGGGAGCCATCGATGATCTCCTGCACATACTGGATGCCCGCCACAATCGAATCCTTCTCACAGATGAGGGCGGCGACCAGTTCCGTGACATTGACCTGCCCGTTTGTCATTTCCTGGAAATGAGAGTGGGAATGCTCATACAGCATACCCAGAAGTTCATCGTAATTATTCACTTTCCCGACAGTCGTGATGGCAAAGCTCCCAAGCCTGGAACTAATCAGTAACGGCTGCGGGTCAAAATCAGAAATGCAACCGATCCCTATATTTCCTTTCATCTCCGATGCATCACGTTCGAACTTTGTGCGGAACGGGGAATTTTGGATGTTGTGGATCGCGCGGTCAAATCCCTCCTCCCCGTAGACCGCCATGCCTCCCCGCCTTGTCCCAAGGTGGGAATGGTAGTCCACTCCGTAAAACAGTTCCAACACGCAATCTTCCTGCGATGCCACGCCAAAAAATCCGCCCATAATGTCCTCCTTATCAGTAAATTTTTATTTCAGCATCTCCCTCAGCTTTTCATTGACTTGACCGGGATTGGCTTTCCCTTTCATGGCTTTCATAGCCTGCCCTACAAGCGCCCCCAATGCTTTTTTCTTTCCGCTGCGGTAATCCGCCGCCGCCTGTGGATTATCCGCAATGACTTTCTTCAACACTTCCGTCAGGGCGCTTTCATCCTGCACCGTCTTTAGCCCATGTTCCTCCACATAGGTTTCCGGATCGGCGTCTTCCTCAAAAATCTTCTCAAACACTTCCTTTGCCACCGTGTTATTGACCGTCCCGTTATCGACCAGTAAGATCAGCTTCGCCAGGTTTTCCGGGGAAAAACGGATATCCTCCGGCTCCTGCCCGTGCTCCTTTAAGAGCCGTAACGTCTCGACCATCAGCCAATTCGATACTTTTTTCGGCCTGCCGCAAAGCTTTACCGTTTCCTCAAACAGATCCGCCATATGCTTGGATGATGTAAGGATCTGCGCATCGTAGCGCGGGATGTCAAATTCTTTCCCATACCTTGCAAGCTTTTCGTCCCGGAATTCCGGCTGGTGTTTCCTGGCCCTTTCGATCCATGCATCGTCTATCACAACCGGGACCAGATCCGGTTCCGGGAAGTAACGGTAATCCTGGGCGTCCTCCTTGGAACGCATAGCATAAGAAGATTCTTTATTGTCATCCCACCGTCTGGTTTCCTGGATCACTTCCTTCCCCGCTTCCAGCCGCTCGATCTGGCGCTTCCTTTCTCCTTCGATTGCCCTTGCGATGGCCTTGAATGAATTTAAATTTTTCATCTCTGTACGGGTCCCAAGCTTGTCCGTACCGGTTTCACGCACGGACAGGTTGACGTCCGCCCGCATAGAACCCTCCTGCAGCTTGCAGTCCGAAGCCCCAAGGTACTGGATGATCAGCCGCAGCTTTTCCAGATAGGCCATCACTTCCTGCGCACTGCGCATATCCGGCTCAGATACGATTTCCACCAGGGGGACGCCGCTGCGGTTAAAGTCCACCAGGGAAGTGTCGTCCCACGCATCATGGATCAGCTTCCCGGCATCCTCCTCCATGTGCATTTCATGGATCCGCACCTTTTTCCTGCGCTCCCCGTCCCGTATCTCCACATACCCGTTTGTGGCAATCGGCTGATAGAGCTGTGAAATCTGATAATTCTGTGGATTGTCCGGATAGAAATAATTTTTCCGGTCAAATTTGCAGACTTTTGCGATCTCGCAGTTCAGCGCAAGGCCGATCGCCACCGCATACTCTACCGCTTGCCTGTTAAGGACCGGAAGCGATCCTGGCATCCCCGTGCAGACCGGGCATGTATGGGTATTCGGCGCGCCCCCGAAATCCGTGGAACAGCCACAGAAAATCTTTGTCCGGGTCGCAAGCTCCACATGGACCTCCAGGCCAATCACTGTCTCATATTGCTTCGCCATCATCTATTTCCTCTGCTCTCCGTTTGATACCTTTTCACATTTGCGGGCAGGCAGGCTTATGAACGCGTCTTACGCTCCCGCGGCAATGCCAGGCATCCGGTATTCCTTGTTTTTTTCCACCGTATAAGCCGCCTGTATGATTTTCTTTTCCTCAAAACAATTCCCTATGAGCTGCATCCCGACAGGAAGCCCTTTCCTGTCAAACCCCACCGGGACGCTGATGCCCGGAAGCCCTGCCAGGTTCGCGGAAATCGTGTAGATGTCCCCCAGGTACATCTTCAGAGGATCCTTCAGGCTTTCCCCCAGCTTCGGGGCGGTCGTAGGAGCCGCAGGCGCGGCCAGCATGTCATACGTTTCAAAAGCTTTGTCAAACTCCCGCTTGATCAATGCTTTGGTGCGCAGCGCTTTCAGGTAATAGGCATCGTAATAACCGGAGCTAAGGACAAAAGAGCCCAGCATGATCCGGCGTTTTACCTCTGCCCCGAACCCTTCAGAACGGCTTTTTTTGTACATCTGGTGAAGGCCCTCGTACTCTTTGGCGCGGTATCCGTATTTCACGCCGTCAAAACGGGACAGGTTGGAGCTGGCTTCCGCCGATGCAATCACATAATACGCCGGGATCGCATATTTTACAAGACCCAGGTCAAACTCTTCCACAGACGCGCCTCGTTCTTCCAGCGTTTTGACCGCGCTTAAAACAGCCTCCTTAACCTCTTTGTCCAGCCCCTCCCCAAAATAATCCCTCGGCAGCCCGATCTTCAGCCCTTTCACATCCTCCACAAGGGCGCTGGTAAAATCCGTATCCGTCCTCGCGATGGACGTACTGTCCTTCGGGTCATGGGAAGCCACCGCTTCCAGGACGGCCGCGCAATCCGCAACGTCCCTTCCGATCGGGCCAACCTGGTCCAGCGAGGAACCATAAGCGATCAGACCATACCGGGACACGGTACCATAGGTAGGCTTGATCCCCACCACGCCGCAGAAGGAACTGGGCTGGCGGATGGATCCGCCTGTATCCGACCCCAGGGCATAAGGGCTTTCCAGCGCTGCAACCGCCACACAGGATCCGCCCGAAGACCCACCCGGTACATGGGAAAGATCCCACGGGTTTTTTGTCTCCCCAAAATACGATGTCTCCGTCGTGCTTCCCATCGCAAATTCATCCATATTTGTCTTCCCAAGGATGACGGCGCCGGCCTTTTCCAGGTTTTCGACCGCTGTGGCCGTAAAAGAAGGCCGGAATCCTTCCAGTATCCGTGAACAGCATGTGGTCGGCAGCCCTTCCGTACACAGATTGTCCTTGACTGCCACCGGCACGCCTGCCAGCGGCGAAGAAAGCGCTCCATCCTCAATCTGTTTCTGCACTTCTTCCGCGCGTTTTAACGCGCCGTCCCCATCCACCGTCACAAAGCTGTGCAAGGTCCCTTCCAGCCTTTGGATCTGTACCAGAAAGGCTTGGACAGCCTCTACGGCCGACACTTCCCCGCTTTTAATTTTCCTGCCAAGCTCCAATGCTGTCAGGCTGCAAATATCCATCCGTGTCCCCTCCTGCCTGTTAAAGCTCGATCGTTTTCGGCACTTCAAACGCCTGTTTTTTGCAAAGCGGCGCGTTCGCCAGCGTCTGGGCGCTTCCGTCGCCGTTTGCCACCACGTCCTCCCGGAATACATTGTTCACGGGAAAAACATGGGACATGGGCGAAATCCCGTCCGTGTCCAGTTCATTCAGCGTATCGATGTAGTCCAGCATCTTTTCCATATCCGCTTTGGCCTGCTCCTTCTCCTCGCCGGACAGCTCCAGCTTGGCAAGGATCCCTACATATTCCATCGTTTCATCTGAAATTTTATTTGCCATCCGCCATCCTCCTAACCTGCGTCAAGCAGAAAAACCCGCAGCTATATGCGGCCCATTCCTCCCGTATGACGCAACCTCTGACAGAAGTATATCATATTTCACAGCCGGTTGGGTGATTTTTCACAGTTTTCATCATGTTACCCGTCCCCTTATGCCCACCCGGCGTAAGAACTGTCACGGCTCCAGGCGTCCCAAATCCCTTGGGAACAACGCTGTCTCCCGGACGTTATCCTCCCCAACTAGCTGCATCGTAAGCCTTTCCAGCCCGATCCCCAGCCCTCCATGCGGCGGCAGGCCATGCCGGAATGTATCCAGATACTGCTCCATCCCTTCCATCTCCATGCCCCGGCTTTCCATCTTCTCCAAAAGCTTCGGATAGCTATGGATCCGCTGCCCACCGGTCGTGATTTCCATCCCTCTGAAAAGCAGGTCAAAGCTTAATGTATACCGGGGATCCTCCGGGTCATCCATCGCGTAAAATGGACGTTTTTTGGACGGGTAATGGGTGACGAACACAAAATCGCTGCCCCACTCCTCCTTCGCGTACTTCCCAATCAGGCTTTCTTCTTCCGGATCCAGGTCGTAAGGGTTGCGCATATGATACCCGTATTTTTCCGACACTTTCTCTTTCAGTTCGCCAAACCTTTCCGCCGGGATCCACTCTGCCTTTGGAAGCTCCAGATTTAAAATCCGTAGTTCATTCCCATAGCTTTCTTCCAGGATCCTCATCGCATACTGCAAAAAACCCGTCTCCATCGCCATGATATCCTCAAAACCGTCAATATACCCCATCTCGAAATCCAGGCTCGTATATTCGTTCAGATGCCGTTTCGTGTTGTGCTTTTCCGCGCGGAATACCGGCCCTGTCTCAAAAACACGGTCAAACACGCCGACCATCATCTGTTTGTAAAACTGCGGGCTTTGCGCCAGCACCGCCGGCCTGTGGAAATACTCCATCGTGAACAGGTTCGCTCCCCCTTCCGCTCCCTTCGCACAGATTTTCGGCGTATGGATTTCCGTAAATCCTTGCCCGTATAAGAAATCGCGGAATGCCCTCACAATCCCTTCCTGCACCCGGAATTTCGCGCGTTCCCGGATGTTCCTGAGGGAAATCGGCCGATAATTCAGCTTGGCTTCGAGGGAAGTATCCAGTTTCCACTTGGAGATGGCAAGCGGCATCCTGTTGTCCTCCGGCATACTGAGAACCTTCACTTTTTTCACCCGGATCTCCATACCCCCAGGCGCTTTTTCATTCCTCTCCAAAATGCCCTCGGCCTCAATATACGCCCCTTCCTTTAAGTCTTTTAAGCGGAAATCCGCCGTCCCTTCCTCATAAACGGCCTGTAAAAGCCCTTCCCGTTTCCTAAGGATGATAAACGCGACCGTCCCCATATCCCGGATGGTATGTACCGCGCCGTTTACCCTGGCCGTCTGCCCTTCCCGTCCGAAAGCAAACAGTTCACCAAGCTCCAAAGTCCCCTTTTTGATCACTCCTGTCAGTTCCTTCATTCTCTGCCCCTCCCGTCCTTTTGCCTGGAATATAAAAATCCGTCCAAAATAAAAGGCTCACCCAGCCTTTCCTCTGGACGGATATCGTCATCGTTATCCAAAAAATCTCTTTTATATTCGCGCTGGCGTTTCACATGCCATGATGCCGCGGATCGCTCCGTGCTGCCGCACTCCCGCAATCCTGGGGTTTATGTTAGCATATCGAGGACGGAAATTCAAGTGGTTTTCAATCTGTCGGCTTA
>CAZYVA010000012.1:0-4116 GCA_964650695.1 uncultured Dorea sp.
TGAATAATCCCAAAATGTTGTCAAACTGTTGTCACGACGGCGTTTCTGCCTGCATATAGCCGGTGTTTATGCGGCTTTTGGTTATCTTGTGTATTATTCGAACTCTATCGTCCCCGGTGGCTTACTAGTCAGGTCATACATAACCCGGTTCACCCCCCGGACTTCATTGATAATCCTGCTCATCACCTGATTCAGCACTTCATAAGGGATCTGGGCTGCTTCCGCCGTCATGAAATCCACTGTATTCACCGCACGCAATACTACCGCATAGTCATATGTCCTTTCATCTCCCATAACGCCTACCGAGCGCATATTGGAAAGCCCGGCAAAATACTGCCCAATACTACGGTCCAGTCCGGCTTTGGCAATCTCTTCCCTGTAAATGGCATCCGCATCCTGCACAATCCGTACTTTTTCAGCAGTCACTTCCCCGACAATCCGGATTCCCAGCCCCGGTCCGGGGAATGGCTGGCGGAATACAAGATGTTTTGGAATGCCAAGTTCCAACCCCACTTTTCGGACTTCGTCCTTAAAAAGATCACGGAGTGGTTCGATAATCTCCTTAAATTCCACATGATCAGGCAGCCCTCCCACATTATGGTGTGATTTTATTACTGCGGATTCCCCGCCCAGGCCGCTCTCCACGACATCCGGGTAAATCGTTCCCTGTACCAGGTAATCTACCGCACCGATTTTTTTTGCTTCTTTTTCAAACACCCGGATGAATTCCTCGCCGATGATTTTCCGTTTCTCCTCTGGATCTTTCACCCCGGCAAGCTTGCTATAGTAACGCTCCTGTGCGTTTATCCGGATAAAGTTCAAATCATAGGGACCGTCCGGGCCAAAAACCGCTTCTACTTCGTCTCCCTCATTTTTCCGTAACAGACCGTGGTCAACAAACACACAGATTAGCTGCTTCCCGACCGCTTTTGAGAGAAGTACTGCTGCCACGGAAGAATCCACCCCACCGGACAGCGCGCATAATACTTTTCCGTTGCCAACTTTTTTGCGGATCTGCCGGATAGAATCGTCCACAAAGGAATCCATCCTCCAGTCGCCCTTGCACCCACAGATACCGCGCACAAAATTATAAATCATTTTCGTGCCTTCCGTTGTGTGGAGTACTTCAGGATGGTACTGGATAGCGTATAGCCTGGCTTCCGCATTTTCCAGGGCTGCTGTCGGACAGTCTTTTGTATGCGCCGTAATTTCAAATCCGGGCGCCGCTTTGGAAATATAATCAAAATGGCTCATCCAGCATATGGTTCTTCCAGACACTCCTTTGAAAATCTGGGACTGTGGCTTGTCGATCAGCACCTCTGTCTTTCCGTACTCCCGTACACCAGCGGGTTTTATTTCCCCGCCCAACACATGCATCATAAGCTGTGCGCCGTAGCACAACCCCAAAACAGGGACCCCCAGTTCAAACAGATCCTTTTTGCAGGTTGCTGCATCCGGCTCATAACAACTGTTGGGGCCGCCAGTGAGGATCATTCCTTTCGGATTCATCGCTTTGATTTTTTCCAGGCCAATTTTCCAGGAATAGATTTCACAATAAACACCGCATTCCCGCACGCGCCTGGCAACTAACTGATTATATTGTCCCCCGAAATCAAGGACAATCACAAGATCTCTTTTCACAAAAGCTTCCTCCTATAAGATTAAATCTGAAATTTTGGGCTTTACTTTGTTGCTATCCATAGCTGCTTCACTTACATTTCTAGAAAACGGCTTTAGTCGTTTCCTTTTGCGCCGCCCGCCGTTGCCGGACAGCGTACCTTTTCATCTGGTATATAGTCTTTTGCAAGCAAGTTCAGCGATTCTATATGTTAGGCAAAAATCGGCGGAAAATAGCCGCATTGTATTGCATTAGTGGGAAAAGCTTAATTATTTTTTATTATAAATGAACAGCCGATTATTTGACAAGGCTCTTCTTCTAGATATTTCGTTTTTTGAGTTGCTGCTGAAGTGAAAAGTCTCAAAACGATTTTCCAAAAAAAATTGACAGGGGAAGAAGAATGTGTTAGATTGGATAAAGTAACTGCCGAAGACAGTAGGTGCTTATGGATTGCCAAGTTCCGCAGTCCACAGAAAGCGTAAGGACAAGGACGCCTACCGAGGAAGAGAGGAATTCATATCCTGGATGTATACCTCCGTGTCTTTGGATGCGGAGGTTTTTTGGCAGCATACTGGAAAATGGATAAGGAGGTGTACCATTCATGGCAAAAGTTGAGTTGAAGCAGCCTGTCGTACAGGCGATCGCGGATGACGTGAAGGGCGCGGCCGGTGTTGTGCTGGTGGATTACCGTGGGTTGACTGTTTCGCAGGATACCGCGCTCCGCAGGCAATTGCGGGAAGCAGGGATTACCTATAAGGTCTGCAAAAACACGATGATGAAGAGAGCCTTTGAAGGGACCGAGTTTGCCGCTCTGGACGAATATCTGGAAGGGCCGAACGCGATTGCGGTTTCAAAGGACGATGCAACCGCCCCTGCGAGGCTTCTGGCAAAGTTTGCAAAGGAAGCAAAGGTTCTTGAGTTAAAAGCGGGTGTAGTGGAAGGAACCGTATATGACTCCAAGGCGATTATGCAGATTGCGGATATTCCGTCGAGGGAAGAGCTTCTTTCCAAATTGCTTGGAAGCCTGCAGTCACCAATTACCAACCTGGCTCGCGTCCTCAGCCAGATTGCAGAGCAAGGTGGGGCAGAGGCTTGTGTCCCGGCGGAAGAAGAAGCCCCGGCGGAAGAGGCGGCCCCGGCTGTAGAAGCAGCCCCGGCAGCAGAAGCGGCTCCTGCGGCGGAAGCCGTCTCAGCAGAAAAAGCGGCGGAAGCGGTAGAATAGGTTTAAGGGGAGAAGCCGGATTGTCCGGTGTGGAAGCGTTCCCGTGATGAAGGATGCTTTGAGGGGTCTTTCAGAGAGCAGGGAAACGAAATTTATCAAAATCAGGAGGATAATGAAATGGCAAAATTGACAACTGCTGAATTTATTGAAGCGATTAAAGAGTTATCGGTATTAGAGTTGAATGATTTGGTGAAAGCTTGCGAGGAAGAATTTGGCGTATCTGCGTCAGCGGGCGTGGTCGTTGCGTCAGCGGCGGACGCCGGGGCACAGGAAGAAGAGAAGGATGAATTTGATGTGGTGCTGACGGCGGCAGGATCTTCCAAAGTGAAGGTCATCAAGGTCGTCCGTGAGATTACCGGCCTTGGGCTGAAAGAAGCAAAGGCTGTTGTGGATGAGGCGCCGAAAGCGGTAAAAGAGGGTGTTTCCAAGGCAGAAGCCGAAGAGATCAAAGGAAAGCTCGAAGCGGAGGGTGCGTCTGTAGAGTTGAAATAAGGAAAGGTAAAGGAATCATTGCGGGAGGTTCCTCACCCGTAGGGTGCGGGGTTCCTGTAACAGTCCGGCCTTGGCTGGGCTGTTACAGGAACTTTTGCTTTTTTGTCATGAATGTGTTGTGGCTATTGCATTTTCGGCGGAAGTGTGATACATTTTCCTTAATTGAACATAGAAACGATAGGTGTCGGGGAGAAACTATATTTTGTGGTACGCCGCATCAGCGGCACATGAAGGTTTTGGAACTGATGAAAAGGGAAACAGGTGTGAATCCTGTGCGAACTCGTCACTGTATTTAGGGAGCATGGGCTACTATGCCACTGGGGGAACCGGGAAGGCGGCTTCATGCGGGGAACTATAAGCCAGGAGACCTGCCTAGCGTTGTACGGGAATTTATTTTCCAAGGTACTGTCATGAAGCTATAAGAGCCACTTGCGCAAGGTATTTCATGATTGTTCCTAAGCCACGAGTAACTGGTTGTACGTAAATCAGCCATACAATCCATTTACAAAATGTAAATGGATTTCTTTTGTTACAACTTATCGTAAACGTCATCATCCAGGTATTCAAAATACAAGCCTCCATGTTGCCGCCATGTCGTTTACTTTTGTTCAAAATAATTTTTATTTACGTTTTACGTAGAAGAGGAGGTTTAGATGAAAAGAAAATTAGCAGTATGGTTGACAGTTGTTTTGGTAGGGACGGTCATGGCCGTCGGATGCAGCAGCCAGTCATCGTCTGGTGACGGGCAGGAAGAGGACGCAGAGACGGAAACTGCGGAGGAAGA
>CAZYVA010000012.1:4216-31145 GCA_964650695.1 uncultured Dorea sp.
GGAAGATGGCACAGAGGAAGTTTCGGACCAGGAGGCGGCGGATAACGTGGCGGCGTTGATTGATGCGATTTATGTGCAGGAGAGGACGGACGAGACGGATGCCCAGTGTGAGGAAGCAAAAGCGGCATGGGATGCGTTGACGGATGCCCAGAAGGAAATGGTAGAGGGGGAAGAAGCGGATCCGGATTATTTTGGAAGGGATACCGGGGATGCTTCCAAAGATGATCCCCGCAATGAGGATGAGATTGGGGAAAATGAGTTATTGGTGGTCAGCTTCGGCACTTCTTTTAATGACAGCCGCGTGGCAGATATTAAGGGGATTGAGGACGCCCTTCAGAAAGCGTATCCGGACTGGTCTGTAAGAAGGGCATTCACAGCCCAGATTATTATTAACCATATCCAAGCGCGGGACGGTGAGAAGATTGACAATGTGCAGCAGGCTTTGGAGCGTGCAGTGGCAAACGGGGTGAAGAACCTTGTAGTCCAGCCGACACATTTGATGCATGGCGCGGAATACGATGAATTGATGGAAACACTGGGAGAATACACCGATCAGTTTGAGACGGTCCAGGTTGCAGAGCCATTGCTTGGGGAAGTGGGTTCGGATGCTGCTGAGGTGAATGATGATAAAGAAGCGGTTGCCAAAGCAATTACCGCAGAAGCAGTGGAGACAGCCGGGTATGGCAGCCTGGAAGAAGCAAAAGAAGCAGGCGTGGCGTTTGTGTTTATGGGGCATGGCACATCGCATACAGCGAAGGTTTCCTACAGCCAGATGCAGACGCAGATGTCGGATCTGGGGTATGAGAATGTTTTTATCGGTACTGTAGAAGGGGAGCCGGAGGAGACTTCCTGTGAAGCGGTGATAGAGGCAGTTGCGGAAAAAGGTTATAAAACGGTCGTGCTTCGCCCCTTGATGGTCGTTGCAGGCGATCATGCCAACAATGATATGGCTGGCGACGATGAGGATTCGTGGAAGAGCCAGTTTGCTGCGTCAGGGAAATTTGAGGATGTGCAGACGCAGGTTTCCGGCCTTGGCAGTATTCCGGCCATTCAGGAAATCTATGTTGCCCACACGGCGGCGGTGCTGGAAAAATAAACAGGTACATGAGTTTTTTGGGACGGCCGGGAGGCATGGAGCCTTCCGGCGTCTCATCCTGGCGCGTAGGCCCAGAAAGCAACGAGGATGACAGATATGGGGAAAAAAATTAGGAAGAAAAAAAATCTTATGCAATTGTGTGCCGTAGTGCTTTGCTGTATCTTCCTGGCAGGCTGTGGCGGCGCGGACAACCAGACGCAGGATACCGGAAGCGGCGGGCAGGAGGAAGGTTCTTCTGCGGAAGCTTCATCAGAAGTGGAAGAGGATTTGCCGCAGGGCGGTTCCGGAGAGACGGCAGAAGCGCCGTTGGCGGATGGCGTATATGAGGCGGATTTTAACACAGACAGCACAATGTTCCATGTAAATGAAGCTTGTGAAGGGAAAGGGACTTTGACGGTGGCGGACGGGGAAATGACGATCCATATCTCCCTGGCATCTAAGAATATTGTGAATTTATTCCCTGGGCTGGCAGAGGATGCCGAAAAAGAGGGGGCCGTGCTTTTGGAGCCGACGGTTGACCCGGTTACTTACAGTGATGGGACCACAGAGGAAGTATATGGGTTTGATGTCCCGGTCCCGGCCATTGGGGAAGAATTTGACCTGGCGATCGTGGGGACAAAAGGAAAATGGTACGACCATAAGGTCAGCGTCTCCGATCCAGTGGAAGCAGACGCTGATGAAGCGCCGCAAAGTACAGAAGCCTCTGCGGTGGATAAGGAAGATGGGGAATATACGGTTGACGTAACGATGGAAGGAGGAAGCGGGAGAGCATCGATTGACTCTCCCGCCGTGCTTCTTGTAAAAGAAGGAAAAGCGTATGCACGCATCCAGTGGAGCAGCCCCTACTATGACTATATGAAGGTGGGGGATGAGACTTACTTGCCGGTGAATACAGAGGGCAATTCTGTATTTGAGATACCGGTCTTAGTGTTTGATGGGAAAATGGCGGTATCCGCAGATACGACTGCGATGTCGGTCCCGCATGAAATTGAATATACCCTGGTTTTTGATTCCGCAAGCATCCAGAAGCGTTAATGGCCAGGGATTCTGTTTAGACAGGCAGATGTTCCGGTCATTTTTCAACAGGGACTTGGGGAGGCAGAACGAATGATGAAGAAAACAAGACTATTTTTGGCTTTTTTATGCCTAGTTCTTCTTGCTTTAACCACATCTTGCGCGGACAAGCAGGATGGTGGGGGAGGCAGTGGGAATCCAGGAGCGGGCTCGCCGTTGGTTGTGTCTGGATCCATGGAACTGGACTATGCGGAGGGTTTTTCCGTAGATTTTTATGAGGGCGGTTACCGACTGATCACCATACCGGAAAGCGGGCGTTTTTTTACGGTTCCGGAGGGGCAGGAGGTTCCGGAAGGGCTTGAAGAGGATATTGTGGTTTTGAAACAGCCGCTTTCCCACATCTACCTGGCGGCGTCCGCTGTCATGGATATGTTTTCCGCGGTTGGTGGGATGGATTGCATCACGCTTTCAGGGACGAAAGAGGACGGATGGTATATCGAGGAGGCCAGGGAAAAGATGGCTTCTGGCGATATCGAATATGCCGGCAAATATAACATGCCGGATTACGAAATGATTGTAGATGAAGGCTGTGAGCTTGCCATCGAGTCAACAATGATCCTGCATTCTCCTGAAGTGCAGGAAAAGCTGGAAGCATTTGGGATTCCGGTGCTGATTGACCGTTCCAGCTATGAGCAGCATCCTTTAGGGCGGACGGAATGGGTCAAGCTGTACGGGGTGCTTTCCGGCAGAGAGCAGGAGGCGGAACAGAAATTCGAGGAGCAAAAAAAAGCGCTGGATTCTGTTGCGGACGTAGAGGCAACCGGAAAGACCGTGGCATTTTTTTATATTACATCCAACGGGACGGTCAATGTCCGTAAATCAGGGGATTATGTGCCGAAAATGATCGAGCTGGCAGGAGGGAGCTATGTGTTCTCTGATTTGGGGGATGAGACGCATTCTTCTTCTGTGAATATGCAGATGGAGGAATTTTATGCAAATGCAAAGGATGCGGATTACCTTGTCTATAACAGCACGATCGAGGGAGAGATCCATTCAAAGGAGGAACTCTTGCAGAAAAGCCCTCTGCTGAAGGATTTCAAGGCTTTTTCGGAAGGAAATGTTTTTTGCACGGCGCAGAACCTGTACCAGGAATCTATGGAATCCGGTACGTTTATCCTGGACCTGCACAGGATGTTTCTTGCAGAGGATGAAAAAGATGAGACATTCCGGTTTTTATTCAGGCTTGAATAAGGTGCAGAAATATATACTTTTATTTGCGGGGCTTTTTGTTCTCGTATTCTTGTTTTTTTTTCTCAATATTGTCATTGGGAGCGTAACTGTACCGATAAAGAAGGCGCTGGCAATCCTGGCAGGGGAAAAGATAGACCAGACGTTTGCAAATATCATCTGGCAGATCCGTTTTCCAAGAGCCCTGGCAGCCGTGATACTGGGAGGGGCGCTGGCGTTGTCCGGGTATCTGCTGCAGACTTTTTTCCATAACCCGATTGCCGGGCCTTTTGTGTTAGGGATTTCTTCCGGCGCGAAACTTGTGGTGGCGCTTACGATGGTCTATTTTCTGGGAAATGGGATGAGGCTCGGCTCTGTTTTACTGATATTGGCAGCTTTCCTGGGTGCGATGCTTTCCATGGGGTTCGTGCTGGCGGTATCCCAGAGGCTAAGACGCCCGGAAATGCTGGTGGTCAGTGGGATCATGATAGGCTATATCTGTTCAGCGGTCACGGATCTGGTAGTTGCATTTGCCGATGATTCGGATATTGTAAACTTGCATAATTGGTCAATGGGGAGTTTTTCTGGCATTGCGTGGAGCCATGTAGAGGTGATGGCGGTTACGGTGTTTGCGGCATCCGGGCTGGTATTCCTGATGTCGAAGCCGCTTGCGGCGTACCAGCTTGGCGAGGCGTATGCACAGAGCCTGGGGGTCAATCTCCGGATGTTCCGTGTTTCGCTGGTGGTGCTGTCCGGCATTCTTTCCGCTTGCGTGACGGCTTTTGCAGGGCCGGTTTCTTTTGTGGGTATTGCGGTTCCGCAGATCATCCGGCGGTTGTTTGGCACGGCGAAGCCGATGGTCCTGATCCCGGCATGTTTTCTTGGAGGGGCGTTCTGGTGCCTGTTGTGCGATTTGATTGCGCGTACTGTTTTTGCGCCGACGGAACTTTCCATCAGTACGGTGACGGCGATTTTCGGCGTGCCGGTAGTGATTTCTGTAATGTTGAAGCGAAAAAGAGATGATTGAGATGCAGGAATTTCTTTTTTCCATAAAAAAAATGACAGTCGGGTATGATAAGATCCCTTTGATTAAAGACATTGAGATAGGGCTTAGGCAAGGAGAGATCCTGACTTTGATTGGGCCGAACGGTGCGGGGAAATCAACGATATTAAAAAGCATTACCGGACAGCTTGCTTTGATTGCGGGTACGGTTTTGCTGGAGGATATCCATCTGGACGGGCTTTCAGAAAGGGAACGCGCGAAAAAAATGTCCGTTGTGCTGACGCAAAGCATCCGCCCGGAAGGGATGACCTGTGAGGATATTGTCTGTATGGGACGGTATCCGTATACCGGGCGGTTGGGGATCCTGTCGGAAGAAGACCGTAGGGTGGTCCGTGAGACAATGGATTTGGTCCATATTGCGGAATTGGCGGAAAGGCAGTTTGAGACGTTGAGCGACGGGCAGCGGCAGCGCGTCATGCTTGCGAAAGCAATCGCCCAGGAACCGGAAGTTCTTGTGCTGGACGAACCTACATCCTTTCTGGATATCCGGTATAAGATTGAATTTTTGTCTATCCTTCAGCAGATGGCAAGAGAGAAAAAGCTGACGGTGCTGATGTCCTTGCACGAACTGGATATGGCAGCGCGGATTTCGGATAAAATCCTTTGCGTCAAAGGAGAATATGTGGAAAAGTTTGGGACGCCGGAAGAGATTTTCAGGCCGGGGTACATCGAAAAGCTGTATGGGATTGCAGCGGGTGTTTTTGATGAGAGTTCCGGCAGTGCGGAGCTTCCAGCCATCAAAGGGGATCCGGAGGTATTTGTAATAGCGGGGAATGGGAGTGGCGCCTCCCTATATCGAAGGCTCCAGAGAAGCAGGATCCCGTTTGCAACGGGGATCTTGTGGGAGAATGATAAAGATGCATCCGTGGCAGCGGCGCTTGCGGTGAAGGTTATCAAAGAAAGGGCGTTTTATCCCATCCGTGGGGAAACGATAGAGGCGGCAAAGCAGGAGATGGACCGTTGCAGGCTTACGGCCTGCACGCTGGATGATTTTGGCGGATGGAACCAGGGGAACGAAGCGCTGATGCTTTACGCAAAAGCCCAAGGGAAACTTGTCTGCGGGAAGGAAGCCTGGAAAATCTTTTCCGGCCAGCCCCAGGGTGAGGCATGGAGAGGCAGCAGGCCAGCCTCCGGGTGACAAAGGAGGCGTGGTGGGAAAGAGGAAATCATGGCAAAAGTAATTATGGTGCAAGGAACCATGTCCAATGTCGGAAAGAGCCTTCTGTGCGCAGGGCTGTGCCGCATTTTCACGCAGGATGGATATCGGGTGTCGCCTTTTAAATCCCAGAATATGGCGCTCAATTCCTTTATCACGGAGGAGGGGCTTGAGATGGGAAGGGCGCAGGTGATGCAGGCGGAGGCGGCCAAAAGAAAGCCGCTCATATGCATGAATCCGATCCTCTTGAAACCAACGACGGATATGGGTTCCCAGGTGATTGTCAATGGAGAGGTCCTGGGAAATTTGTCCGCCAGGGAGTATTTTTCTTATAAGACAGAATTGATCCCGGAGATCAAAAAAGCGTTCCGGAAGCTGGAGGGCATATCAGACATTATTGTCATTGAAGGCGCAGGAAGCCCGGCGGAAATCAACCTGAAAGAAAACGATATTGTGAATATGGGTCTGGCCAGGCTTGTGGATGCGCCAGTACTCTTAGCGGGGGATATTGACAGGGGAGGCGTGTTCGCACAGCTTTTGGGGACGCTTATGTTGCTCACAAAGGAGGAGCGGAAGCGGGTCAAAGGGCTGGTGATCAATAAATTCCGTGGGGACCGGTCGATTCTGGATCCAGGGATCGCAATGCTGGAGGAAAAAGGGGGGACACCGGTTGTTGGCGTTGTGCCTTATATGCGGATTGCCCTGGAAGACGAGGATAGCCTGACCTCCCGGTTCGGAGAAAAGGATAAGGGACGGATTGATATAGCAGTGATACGATATCCGAGAATTTCCAATTTTACGGATTTTGATGTTTTTGAGCAGAATGCGGACGTGTCGGTACGGTACGTATCTTCGCTTTTGGAACTTGGCAGCCCGGATCTGATCTTCCTTCCCGGCAGCAAGAATACGATGGGCGACTTAAAATGGATGCGGGCAAACGGGCTGGAAGCGGCGGTCAGGAAGAAAGCAGGAGAAACGCCAATTTTTGGTATCTGCGGCGGATACCAGATGCTGGGCGGTGCGATTTCGGATCCTTACGGCGTGGAAGAGGGCGGGATGCTCCGGGGGATGGGGCTTCTTCCTATAGAAACGAGTCTGGGGAAGAAAAAAAACCGTATGCAGAAACGGGTTCTGCTGGGAGAGATAGAAGGCGTATTTTCCTGCCTGGGTGGGAAAGAAGTGTCCGGGTATGAAATCCATATGGGGGATACAGTTTTATCGGACGGCGGGGACGGAAGAGAGGCGGCCGTTTGCTTTTGCGGCAACGTGTACGGGACTTACCTGCATGGCATATTTGATGCGGAAGGGATCGCCCCGGCTATCGTGAAAGCCCTGGCAAAACGGAAAGGACTTTTTTGCGATACGGGAGGGATGCTGCCGTATGCACAGTTTAAAGAGACACAGTACGAGAAGCTGGCCCAGACCCTTCGGGAGCATCTGGATATGCGCTTTGTTTATCAGACACTCAACGGCTAGACTCTGCTGATTTAGGCAAGTAAGATGTTTACGGAGTTTCCAGCGGAGCATTCATTTGTGGAAAAGGATGAGAAGATGACAAGAGAGGAATTTGATGCTTTGAAAATCAATCGGCCGTCGGAGGAAATTTACCAGCGGATCAGACAGGAATGGGATAATAAGGCGAAGCCTTTGGACGGGCTGGGGAGATTTGAGGATCTGACGGCAAGGATAGGGGCGATCCTTGGCTCTGCGCAGTTTGATATCCGGAAAAAAGTGGTTGTGGTGATGTGTGCGGATCACGGGATCGTAGAGGAAAAGGTCACACAGACCGGGCAGGAGGTGACGGCCACAGTTGCAGCTTTTATGGGGAAAAACCAAAGCTCGGTCGGAAAAATGGCGGCCAGCATTGGTGCGGATGTGATTCCGGTGGATGTCGGGATAAACCATCAAGGACCCATAGAGGGTGTGGTTGACAGAAAAATTGCGTTTGGCACAAAAAATTTCTGTAAAGCGCCGGCGATGACGGAGGAAGAGACGCTTGCAGCCATCCAGGCAGGTATAGAGATGGCAGCGTATTGTAAAAGGAAGGGCTATTGTCTGGCTGCCTCCGGGGAGATGGGGATAGGAAATACGTCGGCGGGGAGCGCCCTGACGGCTGCTTTGACAGGAAGCAGGGCGGCGGAAGTCACCGGGCGGGGCGCAGGATTGAGTGATGAAAGGCTTGCCCGGAAACGGCAGGTGATAGAGAAAGCCTTGCAAATGCACCAATTAAGGCCAGATGAGCCTTTGCGCATCCTGTCAACGGTAGGCGGGCTGGATATCGCGGGGATGGCGGGGTTCTTTATCGGCGGTGCGCTCAGCCATCTCCCGGTCGTGATCGATGGGGTCATCAGCGCGGCGGCGGCGCTGGCGGCAGAGCGGCTAAAGCCAGGGGTCAGGGAGTATCTGATCCCTTCACATATGAGCAAGGAACCGGCGGCAAAGATCTTGCTCCAGGAGCTGGAGCTTTGCCCGGTGATCGATGCTTCCCTTGCGCTGGGGGAAGGAACCGGGGCGGTGATGATGTTTGCGCTGCTGGATATGGCGATGGCGCTTTTTGAGGGAGAGGCGACATTTTCAGATATGCAGATGGAAAAATACCAGAGATATGAAGATCGCGCGGGGAAACCGCTATGGTAATACTGGTGATTGGCGGGAGCGGAAGTGGGAAGTCGGCTTACGCGGAGCAGCTTATATCGGAGATGGCCGATGTATGCTGTAAATATTACCTTGCCACTATGAAAGTCTATGATGACGAGGGGGAGAGAAAGGTAGAGCGCCATAGGAGGCTTCGCCAGGGGAAAGGGTTTTTGACAGTGGAGCAGCCAGTGGATATCGGCGGGGCGGCAGAAAGGATCCAGGAGGGTTCCGCCGTATTGGTGGAGTGTATTTCCAATCTGGCGGCGAATGAAATGTTTGGGGAAAGCACAAGGGGTGCGGAAGAAGTGGCGGGGAAAATTGTAGGGGGCATACGCTGCCTTTCAAAGAAAGCGAAATGTCTGGTGATTGTGACGAACAACGTGTTTGAGGATGGGACCCAATATGACGATGGAACAAGGGAATATTTAAAAAGCCTGGCAAAAATCAACCGGATGCTTGTGGAAATTGCGGATGAAGCTGTGGAGGTCGTTGTGGGGATACCGCTGGCTGTGAAAGGGGAGAAGGACGTGAGATGAATGTCATAAAATCTTTCTTCATTGCTTTTTCCATGTATTCGAAAGTCCCGGTCCCCCAATTTGGGTGGAAGCAGGAAAACATGAAGTACGTGCTGTGCTTTTTCCCGTGTGTCGGGGTGCTGATTGGGTTTTTCATGGCTGGCTGGCACTGGCTATGCGAGGCATGCCACGTAGGAGATACGGCGTATATTCTGGCAGGCGCGGCAATCCCGGCCTTAGTGACGGGGGGGATCCATATAGATGGGTTCATGGATACGATGGATGCGCTTCATTCCTATGGGGACAGGGAGAAAAAACTGGCGATATTGAAGGATCCCCATATAGGGTCGTTTTCCGTAGTGATGCTGCTTTTGTATTACATGGTTTATGTGGCGGCATTTTCCGAAATAAGGGACTGGGATACGCTCATCGCGGTAGGGATAGGGTTTGTGTTATCCAGGATATGGAGCGCAATAGGCGTAACCGTATTCTGCCCCGCAAAAACAGAGGGGATGGTACGGATGCTTGTGGACAGCGCAGAAAAGAAACGGGTATTATGTTTCCTGCTGGCAGAGATGGCTGTGTGTGTGGCAGGGATTTTGAAGGCTTCTGCCCATGCAGCTCTTCCTATACTGGTGGGGACGCTTTTGTGTTTTGTGTATTACCGGCATCTCTGTTATAAGGAATTTGGAGGGGTTACCGGCGATACGTCAGGTTTTTTCCTCCTGGTTTGTGAAATGGTTATTGTAGCGGCGGCGGCTTTGTCGGTCCATCTGTGACAACAGTACAGGCATGGGAGATCGTTATGGAGCTTTATATTGGCGGATATGCGCAAGGGAAACTGGATTATGTATTACAGTCGCACCAGGGATGGCCTCTGGAAGTGGCAAAAGACCCGGCGGCCGTAAAAGCAGGACCGGAAAATGAGGGGAAAATATTTGTTTTTTGTGATTTTCATTTGTGGGTGAGGCGTTTGCTGGAAAAAGGAGGGGAGCCGGAGAAAGAGTTGGAACTGTTTTTAGAAAAAAATCCGGACTGTATCATTATCAGTGACGAAGTGGGGAATGGCATTGTGCCGTTGAGGCAAATGGACCGGGAATACCGGGAGAGGCTGGGGCGTATCCTTGTTTCTTTGGCGCAAAGGGCGGAAAGGGTAGAACGCGTGATATGCGGGATTGGGCAGAGGATCAAGTAGGGAAGCTGCGTGAAAAGGAAATAAGCCTGACGTTCATCCGGCATGGCTTTACAAAAGAGAACCTGGAAAAAAGGTATCTCGGGGCGGCGGACACGCCTTTGTCGGAGGAGGGGAAGCAAAGCCTGCGGCAAAAGAGGGGAAAAGGGGGATACCCAATGGCGGGGCGGCTGTTCACCAGTCCAATGGCCCGCTGTATCCAGACAGCCGGGATCCTTTTCCCAGGGATTGCATACCAGGTCATCCCAGAGTGGACAGAGATAGATTTTGGGTTATTTGAAGGGAAAAACTACGGGGAATTGAAGGAAACGCCGGAATACCAAGCCTGGCTGCAAAGCGGTGGGACATTGCCGTTTCCAAAGGGCGAGGGCAGGGAAGCCTTTATCCGGCGATCGATGCAGGGTTTTAACAGGATGCTTGCCGGCCTGGAGCCATCGGCAGAGCTTTTGGCGGATGGGGAAACCTGGAGGGTGGAAGCGGCTGCTATCGTCCACGGGGGTACGGTCATGGCGGTGTGCAGCAGCCTGTTTGGCGGAGATTATTTTGATTACCAGGTGGGATGCGGGGAAGGCTATACCTGTGTTTTCCGATATAGTGGCGGCTGTATAAAATTGCTGGAGTTAAAAAGAATATGTTGAAGTGCCATACCATTGCTTTTTTTGTTGGATTTATATTGGATTTGCTGTTTGGGGACCCGCATGGGCTGCCGCACCCGGTCCGCCTGATTGGATGGCTGGTCTTGAAGCTTGAAGGAATGTTGTATAAAGGAAAGTATCTGGCGCTGAAAGGCGGGATCCTTGCCGTGCTGACCGTGGCCTTGGCGGGCGTGGCCTCATGCGTAGTACTTGCCGGGGCGTACAGCATCCATTGGCTTGCTGGCCTTTTGGTGGAAAGTCTGATGACGTATCAGATTCTGGCGGTTAAGAGCCTGAAGACAGAAAGCATGAAAGTCTACGAGCGTATCGTGGGCGGCACGCTTCGGGAGGCGCGGGAAGCGGTTTCTATGATCGTAGGGAGAGATACCGCTTGCCTGGACGAAGCGGGGGTTATAAAAGCAGCGGTGGAAACGGTTGCGGAAAACACCTCGGACGGTGTGGTTGCGCCTATGCTTTATTTGGCGGCCGGGGGGCCGGTCCTGGGGTTCATGTATAAGGCTGTGAATACGATGGATTCTATGGTTGGGTATAAAAATGAACGCTATTTTGATTTTGGAAGGGCGGCGGCGAAACTGGATGACGCAGTGAATTATATACCGTCCAGGGCAGCGGCGTGCCTGATGATTGCAGCGGCATACTGCGGAGGCAGTGATTTGGACGGGAGAGAAGCGCGCAGGATTTATAAGAGGGACCGCCGGAAACATAAAAGCCCAAATGCGGCGCAGACAGAATCGGTATGCGCTGGGGCACTGGGGATCCGGCTGGCAGGAGATGCCCGATATTTTGGGAAAGTAGTAAAAAAACCATATATCGGGGACGATACAAGGGGCGCAGAGGCAGAGGATATCCGGCGTGCGAACCGGCTGATGTATCTGACAGCGGGATTGTGTGAAGGGATTTGTATTTTGATTTTGGTGAATAGCTTGCGGTTGTGAAGAAACCGCTGGAAAAGGATGTATGGGCAGCGAATGATACATTCATCTGCTTAGGGCATCGTTTGGATGGGGGATGGTGGAATGAATCATGCATGGCGGTGACATCTACAGGAACAGGGTGACGCTGGATTTCTCTGTGAACGTGAACCCATTGGGGGTCCCTGATTCCGTGAGGGAAGCTTTGATAGATACGGTGGATCAGTGCCAGAGGTATCCAGATATCAGGAACGAAGCTTTGGTGAAAGCCATCCGCGAGATGACGGGAACGGAAGAGGGGCAGATCCTGTGTGGGAATGGAGCCTCAGAATTGCTGGCCGCACTTATGCACGGGATAAGGCCGGGAAACGTACTGATACCGGTTCCTTCATTTTATGGATATGAAAGGGCGGCAAGGGCGGTCCATGCAAATGTTATGTATTACGGAATGGAAGAAAAATCTGGGTTTCGCCTGGATGACGGCATCCTGGACAGGCTGGATGAGGATGTGGACTTACTTTTTCTGGCAAATCCGAACAATCCGACCGGGGATCAGGCCACAAATGAGCGGTTGGAAATAATTTTGGAGCATTGCCTGGCAAGAAACATCCTTGTTGTGGTTGATGAGTGTTTTATCGAATTTACGAAAGAATGGGAGACGGATTCCCTGGCGGGCAGGATCCGGGAATTTCCAAATTTGATCGTCGTGCGTTCTTTTACGAAGATTTTTGCGATCCCAGGCGTCAGGCTGGGGTATCTGATATGCCAGGGACGGCTGGCTGAAAAGATCAGTCCGCAGCTTCCGGAATGGAACGTGTCTCTTTTCGCCCAAAATGCCGGGATTGCGGCGGCCAGGGAGATCGGGTATTTAAAAAAAACTGCTAAATGGGTGGCGGCGGAGAGAAATTATCTGGCTGGGCGGCTGAGGGAGGCGGGTGCCCGTGTTTATCCTTCCGAAGCGGATTTTTTGTTGATTTATACACAAGCCCCTCTTTATGACAGCCTGTTAGCGGAGGGGATTTTAATCCGGGACTGCAGTGACTACCGGGGGCTTTCCAAAGGGTATTACCGGGTTGCGGTAAAAACGAGGGAGGAAAACGGGATATTGGCAGACGCGGTGTGGCGGGCGTTGGGTTAAACGTATGGAGGGATCATGGAGAAATTATTGTATTGTAAACCGGATGAGATTGAAAAGAAAAGCTTTGAGATCATCGAGCAGGAGCTGTCAAAACGGAACATCATCCTTCCGCCGGAGGAGGCAATGGTGACGAAGCGTGTGATACACACGACGGCGGATTTTGAATATGCGGATACGTTATGTTTTTCCAAACATGCGGTAGAAACGGCGAAGAACCTGTTTTTGCATGGGGCGGATATCGTGACGGATACAAATATGGCCTTGGCGGGGATCAATAAGAGAGTGCTGGCGCGGTTTGGCGGGGAGGCACATTGTTTTATGGCGGTGGAAGAAGTGGCGGAAAGAGCGAAGGAACGCCAGACGACACGCGCGGCGGCCAGTATGGAGTATGCGGCCAGGTTAAAGAGCGGGAAGCCGGTTATTTTTGTGATCGGGAATGCGCCGACGGCATTGATGAAATTGCATGAGATGATGCAGGAGCAAGTGTTTTCCCCGGCGATGGTCATCGGCGTCCCGGTTGGCTTTGTCAATGTAGAGAGCGCGAAGGAATTGATTTTACAGTCAGAAATCCCATATATTGTGAACCGGGGGAGAAAAGGCGGCAGCAATGTTGCGGCTGCGATCTGCAATGCCATTTTATATGAAATGCGCTAGCAGGGCAGATGGCTTTAAACGGTCATAGGAACGCGGGGTGTGGAAGGAAAATGCGGTATGGCTTTACAACGGGGAGCTGCGCGGCGGCGGCGGCAAAAGCGGCGGCGTTCATGCTTTTGACGGGGAAGAAAAAGACAGAAGTGGAGATCCGGACGCCGAAAGGAATCCCTTACCGTGCAAAAATTCTGGATATTTCCAAAGGGGAGCAAGCGGTTTCCTGCGCGGTGGAAAAGGATGGCGGCGACGACCCGGATGCGACGACGGGATATTTTGTCTATGCAAAGGTTTCGGTAAAAAACCAGTACGATGGGACTGATGCGAAAAAGGAAACAGAAATTGAAATTGACGGTGGGGAAGGCGTTGGGCGCGTCACACGGCCGGGGCTGGATCAGCCGGTAGGCAGCGCGGCTATCAACCATATACCGAGGGAAATGATTGAAAAAGAAGTGGCCGAGGTCTGCCGGATGGCGGATTTTTGCGGGCAGGTATATGTGGAGATTTCCGTCCCTGGCGGCAGGGAACTGGCAAAAAAGACGTTTAACCCACGCCTCGGGATTGAAGGAGGGATTTCTATCCTTGGAACGACGGGGATTGTGGAGCCGATGAGTGAGAAAGCATTGCTGGATACGATCCGGACAGAACTGCGGCAGCACCGGGCAATGGGTGAACGAAGCATTGTTGTGTCACCGGGAAATTATGGGCAGGATTATATGGAGCGTACTTTTGGGTACGATCTGGACCGAAGTGTGAAGTGCAGCAATTTCATCGGGGATGCGGTTGATATGGCTGCGGAATGCGGATTTGAGGCAATGCTCCTGGCAGGGCATATCGGGAAATTGGTCAAGGTATCCGGCGGGATGATGAATACCCATTCCAGGGAAGGCGACTGCCGGATGGAACTGCTTGGGGCGGCTGCTTTGTTAGAGGATGTAAAGCCCAGTGTTGTCCGCCGGATTTTAAACTGTGCGGTAACGGAGGAAGCCTTGCAGATGTTGGAGGAGGAAGGAAAGCTTGCGGATGTGATGGGCAGGCTCATGGACAAAATCCTTTTTTATCTGGACAGGCGTTCAGCGGGAAGACTGAAGATAGAGTGCATGATGTATTCCAATCACTATGGGGAATTGGCGTCCAGCAAAGGCGCACATGTGCTTTTAAGGGAAATTATGGAGGAAGAAGCGGATGGTTTATTTTGTAGGGGCGGGGACAGGCGCCGTTGATTTAATCACTGTGAGGGGGAAACGTTATCTGGAGCAGGCGGATGTAGTTATTTACGCGGGTTCGCTGGTCAATAGGGAACTGCTGTCCTGGACGAAAAAAGGATGCGGCTTGTATGACAGCGCAAGGATGACTCTGGAAGAAGTGCTTTTCGTAATGGAAGAGGCAGAAAAGAAGGGGAAAATGACCGTGCGCCTGCATACCGGCGACCCCAGTCTTTACGGAGCTGTGCGGGAACAGATGGATGCCTTGGATGAGAGGGGGATTCCCTATGAATGCTGTCCGGGGGTCAGCGCCTGTTTTGGCGCGGCGGCTTCCATGAACCTGGAATATACGCTTCCGGGCATTTCCCAGTCGCTGATCATTACCCGTATGGAAGGCAGGACAAAGGTTCCGCCCCAGGAGAGCATTGAGGCATTTGCGCAGCACCAGGCGTCAATGGCCATTTACTTAAGCGCAGGGCAGGCAGATGAACTCCAGAGGCGGCTGATTCAGGGGGGCTTCCGGAAGGATACCCCGGCGGCAGTTGTCTATAAAGCAACATGGCCGGAAGAGAGGATATATGAATGTACGGTAGCCACTCTTGCAGAGACGGCCAAAGAGCATCAGATTACAAAAACAGCGTTGATTTTGGTGGGCGATGCGATTGCGTGCCGCCATTATGAGCGTTCAAGGCTGTATGCGCCGGATTTCGAGACGGGCTTTCGGAAAAGACAAAAAGGAGGCGCCGATGGAAATCAGTATGATTAGCTTTACAGAACAGGGGGAACGTCTTGCCGGAAGGATCCGGGAAAGCCTGCCGGACTGGACGGTCAGCGCCTGCCGGAAACCGGGGCAGGGGCTGGCTTCATGGACGGGGGAACAATTTGCCAAAAGAAACGCCCTTGTCTTTATCGGTGCCTGCGGGATTGCTGTCCGTGCGGCCGCCCCCTTTGTAAAAGATAAGCTTCTTGACAGCCCGGTGCTGGTGATCGATGAAAAGGGGCAGTATGTGATCCCGATCCTGTCCGGGCATGTTGGCGGGGCAAACGAACTGGCGGAGATCCTTGCGAAACGGATCGGCGCCCTGGCAGTGATCACAACCGCTTCCGATATCCGGCATAAGTTTGCGGCGGATGTATTCGCGCGAAAAAACCATTTGACGATTTTAAATAAAGATGGGATCGTCAAAGTGGCTTCCAGGATTCTCGCAGGAGAAACCATCACGATGTCCATAGAAGGGTATGACAACTGCGGGGAACGGATACCGGAAGAAATACGCTTGATGCCATACCCGCCCGGACAGGAAACGGACGTGGTAGTTTCAACGGATGCCCGATACCTGGAACACGCGGTTTTAAAGCTGAAGCCGAAAGCATATGCCATCGGAATTGGATGTAAAAAGGGGAAGCCAAAAGAAGAACTGGAACGCTTTATCCGGCGGAACCTGGAAAATTTAAAGATTTTGGAAGCGGATATTTTTGCGGCTGCCTCGATCGCGTGTAAAAAGGAAGAGACAGGGATCTGCGCATGGGCAAAAGAAGCAGGGATTCCGTTTCTGACATTTTCAGAAAAAGAACTAAACGCTGTCCAGGGGTGTTTCCACAGTTCCGCTTTTGTCAAACAGGTGGTCGGCGTAGATAATGTCTGCGAGAGGGCAGCGCTTGCGGCCTGCGGCGAAGGGGGCATGCTTGTACTTGGAAAGCAGGCGGAAAATGGGATGACACTGGCCGTCGCGAGGAAAAAAAGAGAGGATCGATACCTATGGGGCGTTTGAAGCGTAAAATATATATTGTCGGCATGGGACCGGGGGAGGAAGCAATGATGACGGGGCAGGCAATCCGTGCGCTGGAAGAAAGCGATGTGATTGTAGGGTATCCGGTTTACCTGAAGCTTTTGGGTGAAAGGTTTCGGGGGAAAGAGTTTTTGTCTACTCCTATGAAACAGGAAGTCCGCCGCTGCCGTATGGCATATGGAAAGGCTCTGGAAGGGAAAAAAGTTTCCCTTGTCTGCAGTGGGGACGCCGGGATCTATGGCCTGGCCTCCCTGATGTATGAACTTTTGCCAGAGTATCCCGCGTGCGAACTTTGCGTAATTCCGGGGGTTACTGCGGCGCTCAGCGGGGCGGCGTTTCTTGGGGCGCCGCTGAACCATGATTTCTGTACGATCAGCTTGAGTGACCTGCTGACGCCGTGGGAGCAGATAGAAAAACGTCTCCTTGCGGCTGCGGACGGGGATTTTGCGATTGCACTCTATAACCCGTCCAGCCATAAAAGGGTGGATTATTTACAGAAAGCATGCGACATCCTGCTGCGGACGGTGGAAGCTGGCAGAGCATGCGGATATGTGGAAAATGCCGGGAGGGAAGGGACGAAAGTGGGGGTCTGCACCTTAAAAGAACTGCGCGGCATGAAAGTGACGATGTTTACAACTGTATTTATCGGCAATTCACAATCTGTTCTTTTGGATGGGAAATTGATTACGAAGAGAGGGTACCGGTTATGAAGCCTGTTTTGATTTTTTCAGGTACGACGGAAGGAAGAAAATTGGCGGAGCTTTTAGCGGAAAACGGGCTTTCGGCGACCGTCTGCGTGGCGACGGAATATGGCGGCGAGGTTATGGATCCGGTTCCGGGTATCCAGGTTCACAAAGGGAGGATGGGAAAGAAGGAGATGCAGGAGCGGATGGCGCACGTCCCGGTTGTGGTGGATGCCACGCATCCGTTTGCGACAGAAGTGTCTGAAAATATCCGTGAAAGTGCAAAAAAAGCAGGGATCCGCTATTTGCGGCTGCAGCGTGATACCAAACGCCTGCCATCCAAAGATCCGGAAAGTGCGGATGTGTTTTATTTCCCGGATAACCAAAGCTGCGCGGAAGCGTTGTGCCGGACAACCGGAAAAGTTCTTTTGACCATCGGGAGCAAGGGACTGCCGGTGTATTGCTGCGACGAAGCATTAAAGGACAGGCTCTTTGCGCGGGTTCTTCCCAATGAGGAAAGCATTGCCCTTTGCAGGCAGCAAGGGTTGAAAAGGAGCCAGATCATCGCTATGCAAGGCCCTTTTTCAGAAGAAATGAATACAGCCCTGTCCCATCAGTACGGCATCCGGCATATCGTGACGAAAGAAAGCGGAAGCACGGGCGGTTTTTATGAAAAGGCTTCTGCTGCCAAAACAGTGGGCGCGAGCCTTTACGTGATTGGAAATCCAGAGAAGGAGAAAGGTTTTTCCTTTGATGAGGTTTGCGGAAAGCTGGAGGAGATGGCCGGTGTCCGTCTGAAGATGGGGGATTCTGTTCATATTTCCTTAGTTGGAATCGGGATGGGCGGCAGCAGCACGTTGACAAGGGAAGCGGAAGCACAGATCGACGCCGCAGATTATCTGTTTGGCGCGGCGCGGATGCTGGAATGCGCCAAAGCGTGGAAACATGGGAAAGCAGGCCATAAGGAATATCCTTTTTACCGGGCGGAGGATATCATTCCTGTATTAGAAAGTATCGTCTGCGGACAAACGGAAATATCATATGGGAAAACGGTCAGGATTGCAGTGCTTTTTTCCGGGGACAGCGGCTTTTACAGCGGCTGCCAGAACATGTACCAGGAGCTGGCATCCTGGAAAGAAAGACAGGACAGGAACATTTCTGTCCGAATTTATCCGGGGATTTCCTCAGTATCCTATCTTGCCGCCGCCCTCGGCATAAGCTGGCAGGACGCCGGGATTATAAGCATCCATGGGTGGGAAACGCAGCGGGGATGGGCGGCAAAGGTGCTGGAGGCAATCCGCCGCCAGAAAAAAGTCTTTCTTTTAGTCTCAGGACTCCGTGACGTGCGGATGCTGGGGACGCTGCTTTTGGAATCCGGCCTTGCGGACAGCAGGATTTTCCTGGGGTATCAGCTTTCTTACCCGGAAGAAAAGATCGTGGAATGTACGCCGGAAAGCTGCATGGAAATACAGGAAGAGGGTCTGTATGCCGTGTGTGTCCTTAGAGAAAACACGGAGAGAAAATACCTTGCTCCGTATAAGAAGGATTCCGAATTCATCCGTGGGAAGATCCCTATGACGAAAGAAGAGGTCAGGGAGCTTTCGGTTTGCAAGCTCAGGCTGGTAAAAGATGCGGTGGTTTATGATATTGGGAGCGGCACCGGATCTGTGGCGGTAGAAATCGCAGAGCGTTCGGCAACCATCCGTGTGTACGCGATCGAGCAAAAAGATGAAGGGGTTGCGCTGCTTCACCAAAATAAGAAAAAATTCCACCTTCAAAACCTTGAGGTTATCCAAGGGACGGCGCCGGATATCCTGCATTCGCTCCCGCTCCCATCCCACGCGTTCATTGGCGGGAGCGGCGGGCGGATGAAGGAAATACTGGAAACGCTGCGTCAGAAAAAACGGGGGATACGGGTAGTGATCACTGCCGTCACGTTGGAGACCGTCGGTGAGATTACAGAGATATTGCAGAACCTGCAGGTAGAAGATGAAGAAATCATACAGCTTCAGGTGGACCGCGCGGAGAAAATCGGACGCTATCATCTCATGCGGGCGGAAAATCCGGTTTATCTCTGCAGCTTTACGATAAAATAACAGCCTGTTTTGACATTTGGGCCAAAGGATCCGCAGCCGTCCACTGCGGGTCCAGGCAGTCAAAACGCAAGGTTTTTTATGGACGGTTCCTTAGATGGGGGAAGGCTGAAATGAAAAGAACAAGGGCAGGCATCATGATTGCGGCTGTAGGGAGCGGCAGCGGAAAAACAACAATCACCTGTGCTCTTTTGGACGTTTTAAAAAGGAAAGGGCTTTGCGTAAGCGCATTTAAGTGCGGGCCGGATTATATTGACCCTATGTTCCACAGGAAAATCATCGGAGTACCTTCGCATAACCTGGATCGTTTCTTCATGGGGACAGAGCAGTTACGGGGCCTCTATGACAGCTATACAAAAGAAAATGGGATTGCGGTCGTGGAGGGCGCGATGGGGCTTTTTGACGGGCTTGGCGGCATCAGGGAAGAGGGAAGCGCATATGAGGCCGCATCGATCCTGGGACTGCCGGTCATTCTGATTGTAGACGCACACGGGATGGGACGTTCCCTTCTTCCTTTGCTTGCCGGTTTTCTTAGTTATGACAGAGAAAAACGGATCGCAGGCGTTATCTTAAACCGGACGTCCGAGAATTTTTATCACAATATCGCGCCGGCAATAGAAGATGAGCTGGGACTTTTGACACTTGGGTTTATGCCTGCAAGAAAGGATCTTGTGATAGAGAGCAGGCATTTGGGGCTGAAATTGCCGGGGGAGATGGAGGGACTGCGGACAAAAATACGAAACGCTGCTGAAATACTGGAAAAAAATGTATCTATCGCAAAAATCCTGAAGATTGCTTGCGGCATAAGCCGGGAAGAAACAGGACCGCCCGAAATGTCCCAGGGGGGATTGGCATACCTGCGTCCAAGGACACCGGATCAGGGGGACAGTACAGTAAGGATTGGGGTTGCAAGGGATGAAGCATTTTGCTTCTATTATGAAGAGAATTTAAAATTGTTGGAACAAGCAGGCGCGGAGTTGGTTTTCTTTTCCCCCATCCATGGGGAAAAGCTGCCGGATAATCTGGCTGGCCTGCTTATTGGAGGAGGCTATCCGGAGCTTTATGCACGGGAGCTGGAAGAAAATGCAGGTATGAGGGGTGATGTGTACCGCGCATGCAAGGGAGGGATGCCTTTCCTCGCAGAATGCGGCGGTTTTATGTACCTGCATGAAGCATTGGAAAACGCTGAAGGGGAAACCTATTCTATGTGCGGCGCTTTGCCAGGGAAATGCTTCCATGCTGGTAAGCTGATCCGCTTTGGATATATCGAGTTGGAAGAAAAAAACGGGTTTTTCCTGAAGGATGGCGCCCGTATAAAAGGACATGAGTTCCATTACTATGACAGTGAAAATAACGGGCAAAGCTGTATTGCCCAAAAACCTGTATCCGGGCAGCGGTTTGAATGCGTACATGCCAACCCAAACCAGTTTTTTGGCTTCCCCCATCTGTATTACCCGTCTTGTCCGGCTTTCGCGGAGCATTTCCTGGAAGAAGCGCGAGCGTTCCGGAAAGAAAAGACATCTGCGAAGGCCCACATGTTCCAGTCTGGTATGTAAGGAATCGCTCTGAACGGTTCCCTGGCATCCGTATGCCTGCCTATGTCCGGGATATTACCCGTCATACGTTTCCATATATTTCTTGATGACGCTAAATGTCTTGTCGCTGATGATATGTTCGATTTTGCAGGCATCCGTAGATGCGGTTTCCTGGTCTACGCCGAGGCGGAGCAGAGTCTCTGTCAGGACTGTGTGGCGTTCATAAATCTTTTCGGCGATGGCCTTGCCGCTGTCTGTCAGCGAGATCAATCCATCGTTATTCACCAGGATATACTGTTGCTCTTTCAGCTTTTTCATGGCGCGGCTGACCGAGGGCTTGGAAAAACCCATTTCGTCCACAATATCGATGGCACGGATCGATGCTTTCCTCATCGTCAGGATCAAAATGGTTTCTAAATACATTTCACCGGATTCTCTGAGCGGCATAACTCCACCTCCTTGTGTTTTTTCCACCTTACCATAAACATAATTTAGATTCAAGTTCCACGGCTGGATTTGCGGGGGAAATGTTATAATCCGCGGCCGGTTTGACATAGATACACAGCCTCTTACGTGCAAGCACGACAAGGGTATATATCTATGTCAAACCGGCCGCGAATAGACTGTAACAGAAAAAGGAGAAAAATGATAGGGTTCCGAAAAACGGCTTGACAGGTTAGCAAAAGGTTACTATAATGTAGTTTGTAGGTTAGTTTTGAATAACTGTTTTTTTTGCCCAAAAGTTAGAGCTTGCTAACTACATACAGAAAGGTGATGAACATGATGCCCTTAGTTTTCGCTAATGTAGGAGAAGAAAATACGGTTCAAAAGGTCGGCGGAAGCCCGGAGATAAAAAAACATCTTGAAAATCTTGGGTTTGTAGCCGGAGGCAGCGTGACTGTCATCACATCCCTCAAAGGGAATGTGATTGTCAATGTGAAGGACACCCGTGTTGCTATCAGTGAAGAGATGGCGAGGAAAATTATGGTTTCATCCGGGCCACAATAACAATCTGAGAAAGGAGAACCAGACATGAAAACTTTGAGAGATGTGCAGGTTGGCCAGAAAGCGAAGATTGCCAGGCTGCATGGGGAAGGTGCGGTGAAGCGGCGTATTATGGACATGGGCCTGACCAAAGGTGTGGAAGTCTATGTACGCAAAGTCGCGCCATTGGGAGATCCCATCGAGCTTACCGTCCGCGGTTACGAACTTTCCCTGCGCAAAGCAGACGCAGAATCCATCGAGGTGGAATAAACAGAATGAAAGGAAGGAGCATAATATGAGTATCAGAATCGCCCTTGCGGGCAATCCCAATAGCGGCAAGACTACGTTGTTCAACGCACTCACCGGTTCCAATCAGTTCGTTGGGAACTGGCCGGGAGTCACAGTGGAAAAAAAGGAAGGGAAGTTAAAGAAGCACAGTGACGTGACCATCATGGACCTTCCCGGTATTTACTCCCTTTCCCCTTATACATTGGAGGAGGTCATAGCAAGAAATTACCTGATCGATGAGAGGCCGGATTCCATCCTCAATATTGTGGACGGGACGAACCTGGAAAGAAACCTTTATCTGACGACGCAGCTTGTGGAGCTTGGCATTCCGGTTGTCGTGGCGGTCAATATGATGGACATAGTGAAAAAGGAAGGCGATGTCATCCGCACGGATGAGCTGGCAGAGCAGTTGGGATGTAAGGTTTTGGAGATTTCCGCCTTGAAAGGCAAAGGGATCATGGAAGCGGCAGAGGCCGCGGTTGCAGCGGCAGACTCCGGCAAGACCGTCCCTGCGCACACATTTTCCGGCAGCGTGGAACACGCCATTGCGCATATCGAAGAAGCTGCGGTACATAATCTGCCGGAGGAGCAGCAGCGCTGGTATGCGATCAAGATTTTTGAGCGGGATGAAAAAGTGTTGGAGAAGCTGGGATTGCCAGCCGATACCATCGCCCATATTGAAAATGACATCAAGGCGGCGGAAACGGAAAATGACGATGACGCGGAATCCATTATTACAAACGAGCGGTATATTTATATTGCCTCGGTCATGAAATCTTGCTATAAAAAGAAACGGGCGAGCGGGCTGACCCATTCTGATAAGATCGATCAGATCGTGACGAATCGGTTTTTGGGCCTGCCGATTTTTGCTGTAGTGATGTTCCTGGTATATTGGGTGGCTATGGTTGGCGTTGGCGCTCCGGCGACAGACTGGGCGAACGACGGGCTGTTTGGGGATGGATGGCATCTGTTCGGGATGGGTTCCGCCGCCTATGAAGAAGCAGCCGGGGAATATGGCGACGCGGCTTTGGTTGTAGATGGTTACGACGCATATACGCAAGAGAACGGCAGCGCTCCCACCGGTGATTTCTCCTACGAAGTAACGGACGAGGAAACATTGGCTGTGGAGGAAGAGACTGCTACGCAGGCGGATTACCAGGAGGCGTTGTCTGTGATGGACAAATACGGGGATGAGCCTGACCCGGCGGATTACGGCGTATGGATTCCCGGTGTTCCGGTTTTGTTTGAGAATCTGCTGAATGCACTCAATGTATCGGAAGACGGGGCGGGTGCCGTTGTCCGTGGCGTGATCTTGGACGGCATTGTTGCGGGCGTTGGCGCGGTTCTTGGTTTTGTGCCGCAGATGCTTGTGTTATTCCTGATGCTTGCTTTCCTGGAGGCGTGCGGGTATATGGCACGTATCGCTTTTGTGCTGGATCGAGTGTTCCGCAAGTTCGGGCTGTCAGGGAAATCCTTTATCCCTATGCTGATTGGAACCGGCTGCGGCATCCCCGGCATTATGGCGTCGCGCACGATTGAGAATGAGCGTGACCGCCGGATGACAATCATGACGACAACCTTTATCCCTTGCGGTGCGAAGGTGCCGTTTATTTCCATGATCGCAGGGGCTATCTTCGGCGGCAGCGCATGGGTGGCGACGAGCGCGTACTTTATCGGCATGGCATCGATCATTGTTTCTGGTATTATGCTGAAGAAATCGAGAATGTTTGCCGGCGATCCTGCACCTTTTGTTATGGAGCTTCCAGCTTACCATATGCCGACGCTCAAGAATGTCCTCCGCTCCATGTGGGAACGCGGATGGTCTTTCATAAAGAAAGCCGGGACGATTATCTTGCTTTCCACCATCCTTGTATGGTTTACCTCTTACTTTGGTTTTACAGCGGACGGATTCCGGATGCTGGAAGAGGAGGAACTGAGCATGTCGATTCTGGCGGTTCTTGGCAATGCGATTGCCTGGATATTTGCCCCGCTTGGCTGGGGGAACTGGCAGGCGGCTGTGGCTTCTATCACGGGGCTTGTGGCAAAAGAAAACATTGTGGGGACGATGGGTATTCTTTACGGCGCCGGAGGGGAGAACGTCTACCAGGTGCTTGCCGGGACGTTTACGATGGTATCCGGCTATTCCTTCCTTGTGTTCAATCTGCTCTGCGCTCCTTGCTTCGCTGCGATTGGCGCCATCAAGCGGGAGATGAACAATGCGAAATGGACATGGTTTGCCATTGGCTACCAATGCGGCTTTGCCTATGCGGTTGCGCTGATGGTGAACCAGTTTGGGAATCTTTTTACAGGGAATCTGTCGGGCGCGGTCGATATCCTTTCGCTCATTGCAGCCGTAGTTGTCCTTGGTTTTATCATCTATATGCTTGTCCGCCCGTACAAGGAGGCAACAAGGCTTTCGAAGACTGGCGCCGGTGCAACGAGGGCGAGAGCGTAAGGCGGAAGACAGGATCCCTTTTGACGGACTGCCAGAAGCCTAAGATGGCCGGATGCTGAGAAAGGAGCATAGATGATGCTGGCTTTGCTTTATTCGAACCTTGGAACGATTTTGGTCGCGCTTGCGCTCATAGCGGTTGTAGTTGCGATTGTCCGGAAACTGATCAAGGACAAGAAAAGCGGGAAATCTTCCTGTGGCTGTGACTGTGCCCATTGCGGGATGTGCGGCTCCTGCCATAAAAAATAAAAAACGAAACCTGAAAGGGGGATGGGAAACCATCTCCCTTTTCTTTCAGATCGGGGAGCCATCCATGGCGTCGTATTCTCTTATTTCATGCAGGTGGACCGGCGGATCCCAGCCGGCCTTATGGCAATCCGTAAATCAAAGGTCACAGGCTATCACAACTTTCAGGTAGAATATGATTAATTATTATTAAACCTATTGACATGGTAGGTAAACGGTGCTACAATGAACAGAACAAAGGGGTAGGCTATAGAAAGGAGACGTAAGTGATGACCGAGTTTGCTGCTCATAGATTTCATATCGCCATGTGTTGTCGGATGCGAATGTTAAACGCCCGGGTATATGATATGGCTGGGACGCAGCCGTGCTTGTCTGTGTCTCGATACGGTACAGGACTTTAGCTTGCTTGTATAGCGTTTGCCATTTTTGCCCGGGAGCTTTTCAAAAGCTTCCGTTTTTTTATTCATGGCAACAAAACATCCGCGAGGCATAAAAAGAAGGAGGAATTATTATGTCAAACATTTACAAGGGAACATTAGGGCTTATCGGGAACACTCCTCTTGTTGAGGTGGTAAATCTTGAGGAGAGTGAAAAGCTGGAGGCTACCATACTGGCAAAGCTGGAATACTTCAATCCGGCTGGCAGTGTCAAAGACCGCATCGCGAAAGCGATGATAGAGGATGCAGAAGAAAGGGGGCTTCTGAAAAAGGACTCGGTTATTATCGAGCCGACTTCCGGCAATACCGGTATCGGATTGGCCGCTATCGCGGCGGCAAAGGGCTACCGTATCATCCTTACCATGCCGGAGACTATGAGCGTTGAACGCAGGAATATTCTGAAAGCATATGGTGCGGAGCTTGTTTTGACCGAGGGTGCGAAGGGCATGAAAGGCGCGATCGCAAAAGCTGAGGAACTGGCGAAGGAAATTCCCGGAAGCTTCATACCTGGCCAGTTTGAGAACCCAGCGAATCCGGCGATCCACAAGGCCACGACAGGGCCGGAAATCTGGAATGATACGGATGGCGCGGTAGATATTTTCGTTTCCGGTGTAGGTACGGGCGGCACGGTGACAGGCGCAGGGGAATATTTAAAGGAACAAAAACCGGAAGTTCAGGTAGTGGCTGTGGAGCCAGCGGATTCACCGGTGCTGTCGGAGGGAAGATCAGGTTCCCATAAGATCCAGGGCATTGGGCCCGGATTCGTACCCGATGTGCTGGATACGAAAATTTATGATGAAGTTATCCCGGTTCAAAACGGGGACGCCTTTGAGACGGCAAAACTGCTTGCAAAAAAAGATGGTATCTCGGTAGGCATTTCTTCCGGCGCGGCGCTGTATGCGGCGATTGCGCTGGCAAAGCGGCCGGAAAACAAGGGCAAGGTGATTGTTGCTATTCTGCCGGATTCAGGGGATAGGTACTATTCAACCCCGCTGTTTGTGGAATAATCTGTCGGAGAGTGATTTTGATGAAAAGAGGCGGCTGGCTTGAACTGGGAGTTTATTGAAAAATATCTGCCACTGTACAGACGGGCGGCAACGCTGACAGTGAAGATTGGATTTATGGGGATAGCGGCCGCCATCCTCGTCGGTCTGGCATGTACAGTCATTCAGTATTACAAGATCCCGATTGCGAGAAGGATTGTGTCTGTCTATATTGAAATCAGCAGAAACACGCCGCTTTTGGTACAACTGTTTTTTATTTATTATGGCCTGCCGAAAATCGGGATCCAGACAGATGCTTACGGCTGTGGCATGGCCGGATTGGCCTTTCTTGGCGGCAGCTATATGGCGGAGGCTTTCCGCAGCGGCATAGAGGCGGTTGAGCCGATCCAGGAGGAGAGCGCATACAGCCTTGGGCTTGGCAAGATACAGACGATGCGCTATGTGATTTTGCCGCAGGCATTTGCCATCAGCGTTCCGGCATTCATGGCAAACGTGATCTTCCTGCTGAAAGAAACCAGCGTGTTCTCTGCCATCAGCCTGATGGACTTGATGTTCACGGCAAAAGACTTGATTGGATTGTACTATAAGACAACAGAGAGCCTGTTTTTGCTGGTCGTGTTCTATTTGCTGATCTTGCTTCCTGTTTCCATACTGGGAAGCCTCTTGGAAAGGAGGCTGCGGCATGCCGGATTTGGGTCTTGACGTACTTTTGAAAGGGGATAATCTTGCGCGGATTTTTGGCGGGCTTGGCGTAGCGCTCAAAATCAGCCTAACTTCCGTAGCGATCAGTATCCCGCTTGGCATTGTTCTTGGCATCCTGATGACGTGGAAGAATCCAATATGCAGGGCGATCATGCGGTGTTACCTGGAATTTGTCCGCATCATGCCCCAGATGGTCTTGCTGTTTCTCGTTTACTTCGGAACGACACGGGCATTTGGCTGGAACCTTTCAGGAGAGT
>CAZYVA010000013.1:0-30706 GCA_964650695.1 uncultured Dorea sp.
ATACCCATGTAAAGACGCTGCCCTATCCGGGATTCCCGACGGATATGCAGCCGCAGATGGGCGTGACGCTGGCGCTCTGCAAGGGGACCAGCACCATCACGGAAAGCATTTTTGAAAACCGGTTCAAGTATCTGGATGAGCTTGCGCGTATGGGCGCGAATGCGAAAGTAGAGGGAAATTCCGCAACGATTGAAGGCGTGAAAGGATTTTCCGGGGCGCGGGTCAGCGCGCCGGATCTGCGCGCGGGGGCAGCGCTCTGTATTGCCGGGTTTGCGGCGGACGGTATCACGATCGTGGACGATATCGTATATATCCAGAGAGGGTACGAGCGGTTTGACGAAAAAATGCGCTCCATCGGCGGTTTGATCGAAAAAGTGGAAGGTGAACGCGATATCCGGAAATTCCGGTTAAAAGTAGGGTAAAATGTATTGACTTTTTACAGTAAAGCAGTTACAGTACAAATACAGATAATTTTATAAATCTTTCTCTTATTCAGAGCAGTGGAGATACATAGGATCTGTGAAACTGCGGCAACCCCAGAGACAGGAAGGTGCCAACCTGAGCGAGCGAACTCGAACAATAAGAGGATTGGGTTATGGAGAATAAAACAGTCCGCTTATGCAGGGCTGTTTTTTTTGCCTTCTTATTTTGAAAAGAGAAAGAAAAAGGCAAAGGAGAGGAAAGATGGAAAAACATTTATTTACTTCAGAATCTGTGACAGAAGGTCATCCGGATAAAATGTGCGACCAGATTTCAGACGCGGTCCTGGACGCACTGATGGAGCAGGATCCGATGAGCCGCGTGGCATGCGAGACATGCACGACAACCGGCCTGGTGCTGGTGATGGGCGAAATTACAACGAAAGCTTATGTGGACATCCAGAGAATTGCCCGCGAGACGATCAGGGAGATTGGTTATACGAGCGCGGAATACGGGTTTGATGCGGAGACATGCGGCGTCATCACGGCAATCGACGAGCAGTCCGGCGATATTGCGATGGGGGTTGATCAGGCGCTGGAAGCAAGGGAAAATAAGATGTCGGAGGAAGAGCTTGCGACAATCGGCGCAGGCGACCAGGGCATGATGTTTGGCTATGCGACGAACGAGACGCCGGAGATGATGCCTTACCCGATTTCCCTGGCGCATAAGCTGGCGATCCGGCTTACGCAGGTCCGTAAGGACGGGACGCTTACCTATCTCAGGCCGGATGGGAAGACACAGGTCACTGTAGAATATGATGAGAATGGGCAGCCGGCGCGGCTGGACGCAGTCGTCCTTTCTACCCAGCATGACCCGGACGTGGCCCAGGAGCAGATACACAAGGATATCAAAAAATATGTCTTTGACGCGGTCATCCCGGAAGAGATGGTGGATGGGGATACAAAGTTTTTCGTCAACCCAACCGGGCGTTTTGTCATCGGTGGCCCGCACGGCGACAGCGGCCTGACCGGGCGGAAAATCATCGTGGATACTTACGGCGGCATGGCGCGCCACGGCGGCGGCGCTTTCTCCGGAAAGGACTGCACAAAGGTTGACCGTTCCGCAGCGTATGCGGCAAGGTACGCGGCAAAAAACATTGTGGCGGCGGGGCTTGCGGAAAAATGCGAGATCCAGCTTTCCTACGCGATTGGCGTCGCAACGCCGACGTCGGTCATGATCGATACATTTGGGACAGGAAAGGTTTCCAATGAAAAGCTTGTAGAGATTATACGGGAGAATTTTGACCTCCGCCCGGCAGGAATCATAAAAATGCTGGATCTGCGCAGGCCGATTTACAAGCAGACGGCGGCTTACGGGCATTTTGGGCGTACCGATATCGACCTTCCATGGGAGAAAACGGATAAAGCGGAAGCCTTAAAGCGTTATCTGTAAAAAACGGTTAAGATCTTAAAGCTTTCCGGAAGCTATGCCCATGAACATATGGATTTTCCGGTATGATCGAGGGTATATGCCCGCTCACGCCAGGATCTATTGGCCATTGATTGCGTGAGCGGGTATATTTGTTTGGAAAGTCAGCCGCTATACTCACACAAGAGTTTTGTGTTGTTTTTGTGTATCGCTTCCAAATATTCCTGCGCCGGCGGTTTTTCTGTCACAACAGCGTAGAGCCTGTTGAAATCAAAAAAAGTAATGGTCGATGCATAGCCGAATTTACTGCTATCTGCCATTAATACGATTTTATTGCTGCGGGAAGTGACTGCCCGCTTGATTTCCGCTTCAAAATAGGTGGTATTTGTAAGACCGGCATCCAGGGATACGCCGGTAGCGGCGATAAAAATAGTCGTCAGCGAGAGCCGTGACAAAGCCTCCAGCGTGGAAAAGCCCACATAGGAAGAGGTGGTTGGGTGAAACAGGCCGCCGAGCGCGATCACCTGAAGGGATGGGTACTTGGACGCTTCATACATGACAGTCAGCGAATGCGTCACAACGGTAAGATTGTTTTTTTGGGAAATATGTGGGAGCAGGCATACAGTGGTAGAGCCGGAATCAAGGAAGATCGTATCTCCGTCGGATACCAGTTCCGCTGCCAGCCGCCCGATAGTCTGTTTTTGGAGGCTGTTCTTGGACTTTCGGATAGTGAAAGGGACAGCTTCTTCTTTTTTCTTGGCGGAAACGCCGCCGTATACTTTGTCAAGCGTTCCTCTTTTTTGAAGTTCATTGATATCTCTTCGCACAGTGTTCAGAGAGATCTGGAAATGTTTTGCCAGGGCTTCCAGGGATACCGTCCCCTGGTCCTGGATGTAGCGTTCCATATCGTTGATCCGGTCCAGCCTCATTTGAGATATTCCTTACTGTGGAAGCACCCTTTTCCGCGTCAGCGGGAAACGGAGCCTTAAGAGATGCCCCGCGCGCCAGCCCCACTTTCATCCATGGTGGGCCATCCATGCGGCGCATGAGGGGTTTTGTTATTGCCCACAGTAATGCTCCTTTCTTTTTTTATTATAACAGAATGCGCCTGCAAATGGCAATGTTTTTGTAAAATAATAAAAATTTAACCAATTATTAAAAACCTCTTGCAAATAAATATCCAATATATTATAATAACTTACAAACAAAAACCCAAAAACATATCAAAACATTTTTGGCAAAGACGAAAGGAGAAGAGAAATGAAAAAAATCAAAGTTGGCGTCGCCGGGTATGGAACAATTGGACAGCGTCTTGCGGACGGGGTAGCCCTCCAGCAGGACATGGAGCTTGTAGGGGTTGCGGATCTCGCCCCCACGCTTGCGATCCGCGCGTTGCATGAGAAAGGGATGCCTTATGACCTGTATCTGGTAGGCGGGGCGGACCAGAGCCAGTTTGACGCGCTTGGGATCCCGGTAGCGGGGACCTTTGACGACCTGGTTGACAAGGTAGACATCATGCTGGATTCTTCTCCGGGAGGAATCGGCGCAAAGAATAAGGAAATCTACGAGAAAAAAGGCGTAAAAGCGATTTTCCAGGGTGGGGAGAAGAATTCGGTAGCAGATGTGTTTTTCCATGGTTATGCAAACTATGAAAAAGGTGTGGGTAAGAATTACCTGAAACTTACGAGCTGCAATACGACCGGGCTGATCCGTTCCGTGGACTGCCTTGACCGTGCATTTGGCATTGAGAAGGTGGCTATCACCATCATCCGCCGTGTGGCAGATCCTGGCGATTACCATCGTGGGCTTACCAATGCGCTGCAGATGGACAAAGCGCCGTCCCATCAGGCCCTTGACCTTATGACGATTATGCCGCATATCGATGCAACCGGGATTTTGGTCCATACACCGGTGACACACGGGCATATCATCACCGTGGTAGCGACCGGGAAACAGAAAATCACAAAAGAAATGGCTCTTGCAGAGTTCCAGAAACATCCGCGTATCCGAGTCGTGCGTATTGACGATGGGTTTAAGGGCAACGCGTCCCTGTTCAAGTATGCCCGCGACCTTGGCAATCCGCGCGGCGATATGTATGAGATCGGATTGTGGGAGGACAGCATCGTCGAGAGTGGGAATGACATTATGTATGCGATCAATATCCCGCAGGAGAGCGTCACGATCCCTGAGACGATGGACGGGATCCGCGCCGCGTGCGGTATGCAGGCGACACGCGAAGAAGGCACCGCCAAGACCAATGAGTATCTGAAAATCGGACGTTTTAAGTAAACCGTGAGGAACTGGGAAACGATTTATTGGCAGCTCCTTCGTTATGGTATGGATGGTGTGAAGCCTTGGAAGGGGCAGGGGCAAGCCCTGTCCCTTCTTGTTGAGGCGCGGCTTGGAAGTGGAAAGCCGCTGTACAATTAATGCTTGCAAATATAGCGTAGGGGGCTTAAAATAAATAAAGCATCGATTCCGGGTGGGCCCGGATAAGGAGTAGGGATATGCGTTTTGGGATAAAAACCATTGATGATTTTGATGTGAAAGATAAAACGGTGCTTTGCCGGATTGATATCAACCAGCCGGTAGACCGTGAAAAAGGGATCCTCAAAAGCACGGCCCGTATCGAGGCATGCGTGCCGACGCTGAAAGAATTGTCGGAGAAGGGCGCGAAGCTGGTGCTGATGGCGCATCAGGGAAGCGATATTGAATACAAGAATTTTTATACGACAAAGCCGCACAGCAAAGTTTTGTCAAGGCTTCTTGGGAAAGAAGTCCAGTTTATCGAAGATGTCTGCGGGCCGGCGGCGGTTGAGAAGATCCGGTCTTTGAAGCCGGGCGATCTTCTGCTGCTGGATAATGTGCGGTTCCTGTCTGAGGAGCAGACCTTGTTTGAGCTGAAGCTGTGCCTGACCCATGAGCAGCAGGCACAGACTTTGCTGGTACGGAAATTGGCGCCGCTTGCGGATCTGTATGTCTGCGACGCGTTTGCGGCCGCCCACAGGGACCAGCCGTCCTTGTGCGGGTTTGAGCAGGTGCTACCGTCAGCGATGGGACGCTTGTTTGAGAAGGAATACTGCGTATTATCGGAATTGATGGAGCAGCCGGAGCGTCCTTGTACGTTCGTGCTTGGCGGAGCAAAGATCGCGGATGCATTTTTGATGATGGACACCGTTTTGAAAGCGGGCGTGGCAGACCATATCCTGACGGGCGGCCTGGTGGCAAACATCCTGTTGGCGGCGAAAGGAGAAGAAATCGGCAAAGGCAGCATGGATTTCATCCTGAAGTCGAATTATGGGGCGTACATCGAAAAGGCAAAAGTGTTATATGAAAAATACGAGAAATCGATCGTGCTACCGTCAGACCTTGCCTATTTGGATGGCGGCATCCGCAAGGAAGCTGACGTAGGATCGATCCCTGCGCAGGCGGGGCTTGTGGATATCGGGAAGAAGACATCTGCTTCCTACCAGGAATATATCCGTGCTTCCAGGACTGTTTTTGTGAATGGCCCAATGGGTATTTTTGAGGAGGAGGCAACGGAGTATGGCACGAAAGCCGTATGGGATGCCCTTGGCGATACGGAGGCTTATACGGTCATTGGCGGTGGGGACAGCATCACGGCTACAACAAAATATGGAAAGACGAAAGCCATCTCTTATATCTGTACCGGCGGTGGGGCGTTGATCCGTTTCCTGACCGGCGAGGAACTTCCGGTAGTCAAAGCGTTGCGCCATGGGGCGGCATTGCAGGAGGGGACACGATGAAGATCGAGCTTGGAATCGGAAAAGGCACACAAGCGGTTGAGATACCGGACAAGAACCTTCTGGGGGTCCTTATGCCGAACAAGGTAGAGTATGGCCTGACCGGGGAGGCGGAAGTGCGCCGTGCGCTTGCAGAGCCGATTGGCAGCCAGAAGCTTTCGCAAATCGTGAAGCCGGGGGAGAAGATTGCGCTCATCACCAGTGACATTACCCGCCCGATGCCTACGTGGGCGGTTATGCCGGCGCTCCTGGATGAGCTTTATGCCGCCGGGGCCAAGGCGGAGGATATCACGCTGGTCTTTGCCCTGGGAAGCCACAGATCCCAGACAGAAGAGGAGAAGAAAAAGCTTGCGGGCGAACGGGCTTATCGGGAGATTGCCTGCGTGGACGGCGACGCATCGGATTGTGTGCATCTGGGGACGACGAAGCATGGGACCCCGGTGGATATTGTACGCACAGTGGCGGAAGCTGACCGCAGGATTTGTATCGGCAATATCGAGTATCATTATTTTGCCGGGTATTCGGGGGGAGCCAAAGCGATCATGCCAGGGGTATCCACGCGTGCGGCTATCCAGTCCAACCACAGCATGATGGTGGATCCGCTTGCGTGCGCGGGAAATATCAGCAGCAATCCTGTGCGTAAGGATATCGAAGAGGCGGCGCTCTTATGCGGCGTAGACTTCATTGTAAATGTTGTGCTGGACGAACATAAGCAGATCATCAAGGCGGTAGCGGGGGATGTGACGGAAGCCCATCGGGAAGGCTGCGCATTTCTTGACACGCTTTACCAAAAAAAGATACCGGAACGGGCGGATATCGTAATTGTGTCGCAAGGCGGCGCCCCGAAGGATCTGAACCTGTACCAGACGCAGAAAGCGCTGGACAACTCCAAACATGCGGTAAAGGACGGCGGGATTGTGATCCTGGCCGGATCCTGCAAAGAGGGGCTGGGGGAACGCACCTTTGAAGAGTGGATGCTTTCCGCCAAAAAGCCCCGTGACCTGATTGAACGCGTGCGTGCGGATTTTAAGCTGGGCGGGCATAAGGCCGCTGCAATCGCGATGGTGCTGGAACGCGCGGATGTTTATCTCGTGTCTGAGATGGAACCGGATTTTGTGAAAGATATCTTTATGAAGCCGTATGGCAGCGTACAGAAAGCTTTGGATGATGCATTTGCCAAGCTGGGGCGGGCATCGACGGTGCTTGTGATGCCTTACGGGGGTTCCACACTTCCAAAAGTGGAAAAATAAGCGTTGTTTTGTATGGCACTGGCTCCTTGAGGCTTGAAAAGCAACGAAACAGCGGATCATAAACAGAAAGAAAGGTTGAGGAAAATATGGATTACGCAAAAGAGTCATTGAAGCTGCACGAAGGATGGAGGGGAAAGATTGAAGTGGTTTCAAGGGTTCCGGTGGACAGCAAAGACGACTTATCTTTGGCGTACACACCGGGAGTCGCGCAGCCATGCCTGGAAATCAAGGAGGATATATCCAGAAGTTACGATTTGACGCGCAGGCATAATATGTGCCTGGTTGTGACGGATGGCACGGCGGTGCTTGGGCTGGGCGATATCGGCCCGGAAGCCGGGATGCCGGTGATGGAAGGGAAATGCGTGCTGTTCAAGTCCTTCGGGGATGTAGACGCGTTCCCACTCTGCATCAAGAGCAAGGACGTCGATACGATTGTAGAGACGATCTATCAGATTTCAGGAAGCTTCGGTGGGGTGAACCTGGAGGATATTGCGGCTCCGCGTTGTTTTGAAATAGAAAAAAAACTGAAGGAGAAATGCGACATCCCGATTTTTCATGACGACCAGCATGGGACGGCGGTGATTACACTGGCAGGGCTGATGAATGCATGTAAGGTGGTCGGTAAAAAAATGGACGAAATCCGGGTTGTCATGAACGGCGCGGGTTCGGCGGCGATCGCGATTTCAAAGCTGCTGCTTTCAAACGGGGTAAAGGACGTCACGCTGTGTGACCGCAAGGGCGCCATTTACGAGGGCCGGACGGAAGGGATGAACTCCATAAAAGAAGAGATGGCCAAGGTAACGAACCGTGGGAAAAAAGCGGGCGCTTTGAAGGATGTCATTGCGGGCGCGGATGTTTTTATCGGCGTCAGCGCGCCGGGAGCCGTCACTACGGAGATGGTGAAAACCATGAACCCGGATGCGATTATTTTCGCCTGTGCAAACCCAACGCCGGAAATCTTCCCGGAGGACGCAAAAGCAGGCGGGGCAGCCGTGATCGCGACAGGGCGGAGCGATTTCCCGAACCAGGTCAACAATGTGCTGGCATTTCCGGGAATTTTCCGAGGGACCTTTGACGTTCGTGCAAGCGACATCAATGATGAGATGAAGATTGCGGCGGCAAGGGCGCTGGCAGGGCTGATTTCTGATGAGGAGCTGAATGCGGAGTATATCCTCCCGGCGGCGTTCGATAAGAGGGTTGGCCCGGCGGTTGCAAAAGCGGTCGCGGAGGCCGCGAGGAAAAGCGGCGTGGCAAGGCTGTAAATTCCTATAGGAATGAAAGACCTCGCTAAGTGCCGTTTGGGTACATTCAACTAAGCTTTCTCATGCCCTGCCGGGCATGGCAAAGTAAGTTTCAGAGTAAGGAGGATGTTATGCTGGAGGCAGGTAAGAAGAAAGAATTACAAAAGCTGGCGCTGGAAATCCGGATTGGCGCCGTGGAAGAATTTAAGGCGAGAGGATTCGGGCACATCGGCGGCTCTTTGAGCATCGCGGATGCATTGGCGGTGCTGTACGGAGAGGTGATGCATATCGATCCGTCCAACCCGAAGCTGGAAACCCGTGATAAACTCGTTTGCTCCAAAGGGCATGCAGGCCCGGCGGTCTATGCGGCCCTGGCAGTCAAGGGATATTTCCCGTATGAAGACATCAAGACACTGAACCAGCCGGGGACCCATTTTCCGAGCCATTGCGATTGCAGAAAGACGCCGGGCATAGATATGACGACAGGTTCCCTCGGACAGGGCACTTCCCTTGCGGTAGGCATGGCAATGGGGGATAAAATCAAAGGACGTGGCTGCCGTACATTCCTGATTGTCGGGGATGGCGAAAGCGATGAAGGGCAGGTCTGGGAAGCGGCCATGTTTACCGCCGCAAAGAAGGTGGACAACCTGGTTTGGCTGATTGACAATAACAAGAAACAACTGGACGGTTATGTGGCGGATATTCTTGATACCGGCGACCTTCGCGCCAAATTTGAGGCGTTTGGCTTTGACGCGGTACGGATTGACGGAAACGACGTTGAGCAGCTCTACGACGCATTGACAAGGAAAGCGGACGGCAAACCCATCGCTGTGATCCTGGATACGGTAAAAGGAAAAGGCGTGAAAGAGGTTGAGGAAACGTTTGGGAACCATTCTATGACGATGCCGGCGGAAACCTATGATAGATGGCTGGCGGAACTGAATGACGAGCTTCGCGCGATGGCATAGGAAAGGAGAAAACATATGAATATAATATATAATGGTGAAAAGGGCCGCGCAATGAAAGAAGTATTGGGCCAAACGATTCCGCGTCTGGCAAAGGAAGACCCGGATGTAGTATATCTGGATGCAGATCTGATGGGATGTATCGGGACATTGAAATGGGCGAAAGAAGAACCAGACCGCGCAATCAACTGTGGGATTGCGGAGGCCAATATGATGGGGATTGCAGCCGGGATGTCAGCGGTCGGGCTGAAGCCAATCGTGCATACGTTTGGGCCGTTTGCTTCCAGGCGTTGTTTTGACCAGATTTTCTTATCCGGCGGCTATGCGGGCAATTCTGTTACGGTCATCGGCACAGACCCTGGCGTATGCGCTGCATTCAACGGCGGCACCCATATGCCGTTTGAGGATATGGCGCTTTACCGTGCGATCCCGGGCGCATATGTGTTTGACGTTACGGATGAGACGGTACTGGAGGATATCCTGACGCAGTGCAAAGATATCCACGGGATTAAATACATCCGTGTCGGGCGTAAAAATTATATGAAAATGTACGAGGCAGGCACGAAATTTGAGATTGGGAAAGGGATCGTCACAAAAGAGGACGGCCACGACGCAGCCATCATTGCATGTGGGATCATGGTCGCAAAAGCGATGGAAGCGGCGGAAATGCTTGCGAAGGAAGGCATCCGGGTAACCGTCATCGATATGTTTACAGTGAAGCCGCTGGATGAAGAACTGGTGCTGGAATACGCGAAGAAAACAGGCGCGGTCGTGACGGCGGAGAACCATAATAAGATTGGCGGCCTTTACAGCGCGGCGGCGGATCTGATCGCCAGGAAGAATCCGATCCCGATGGAATACGTGGCAATCGAGGATGAATTCGGCGAGGTAGGCCCGCAGGATTACCTTGAAGAAAGGTTCCGGCTGACAGCGGAGCATATCTGTGAGAAAGTAAAAGCAGTGATTGCGCGCAAGGAACGGTAAGGATATAGCATACGCAGGGTGTGCAAGTGTTTTTTCCTGTTCCAGTGTGATCAGTTACCATTCACGGCTCCTCTCCCTACAAGCCACAGACCGCTTTCTTTGGAGGCGATATGCCGTTTCGCGTCATATGTCTGAGGCTGTAAGGGGAGGTTCCTGCTTCGCAGTCCGATTGGATTACACTTGTAAAGCGGTCCGGCTTGCGGCTGTGAATCATAATAACATTGGGTTTTCGTAAAAGGAGGCGCTAAAAATGGGCGAAGTGTTTGGCTATCCCGAATACAGTGCGGAGGGCGAAATGATCCTCACGACCTATGAGAATGAATATAAAGCAATGTTGATGGATATCCGTATGTACCGCATGAAAGCGGGAGAAGAAAGGAAATTTTGCCGGGAAGGTGAAGAGACAGCGGTCCTGCTGCTTTCCGGGAAGATCACCTATACATGGGAGGGACAAAGCCGGACCGTCAGCAGAAAGGATGTCTTTACGGAGGGACCTTGGTGCGTACATGCGTGCAAGGGCGTAGAAATATCTGTTTTTGCAGAAGCGGGATCGGAAATCCTGGTGCAGTGTACCCATAATGATAAGACATTCGCGAGCAGGCTTCATGCACCGGAGGACGCGCCGTGGGGCTATTCCTGCGTGGGGAAATTCGGCAATGTCGCAAAACGCCGGGTAAATACGATTTTCGACCATGACATCGAGCCGGAGTCCAATATGGTATTGGGCGAGGTGCTGAATGACAAAGGCAATTGGTCTGGTTATCTGCCGCACCGTCATCCGCAGCCAGAAACTTATCTGTTTAAATTTGACCATCCGGAAGGCTTTGGGGCCAGTTTTGTAGGTGACCGGGTGTTTAAAAGCGTCGATAATAGCTTTTCCGCGATACCGGGCGGGGAACTCCATCCACAGGCGGTTGCACCGGGATTTCAGATGTATACTTGTTGGATGATCCGTCATCTGGATGGGAATCCGTGGCTGCAGACAGACCGTTGCGAGGACGAACGGTATACGTGGCTGCACGATGAAAATTAATCTCGCTGCTATGGCGGCGAGGAATATGCGGATATGGCGGAATTGGCAGACGCGCTGGATTTAGGATCCAGTGTCTTTGACGTGCAGGTTCAAGTCCTGTTATCCGCATTGAAAACATTATAGGCAAAAACCTGAAAATGGCTAAAAGGATAGCTGCTCCCATATCAGGGGGGCAGCTTTTGCTGTCCAGAGGTTTTTTGCCAGTTGCTTCAAAGGGGAAAATAAGGTATAATCTCCATAACATTTGTATGAAAAAAACAAAAAGAAAGGAGCAAAAGGATGTTAAGAATTGGGTTGCTGACAAGCGGCGGCGACTGCCAGGCGCTGAACGCGGCGATGCGCGGAGTGGTAAAGGGGATTTATTCGAAAACGGAGGATGTAGAGATCTATGGGTTCCAGGAAGGGTATAAGGGCCTGATCTATTCCAACTTTAAAATGCTGACGTCCAGGGATTTTTCCGGTATTTTGACGGTTGGGGGTACCATCCTCGGCACCTCCCGCCAGCCGTTCAAGCTGATGCGTGTCCCGGACAAGGACGGCCTGGATAAGGTAGAGGCGATGAAGCATACGTACCATAAGCTGAATATGGACTGCCTGGTTGTGCTGGGTGGGAATGGTACCCACAAGACGGCAAATATGCTGCGGGAGGAAGGGTTACATGTCATTACCCTCCCAAAGACGATCGACAATGATCTGTGGGGAACGGAGATGACGTTCGGCTTCCAGAGCGCGGTAGATATCGCGACGGATACCATTGACCGTATCCACACGACGGCGACCTCCCACAGCCGTGTGTTTATCATCGAGATTATGGGACACAGGGTCGGGCATGTTGCTTTGCATGCAGGCATTGCGGGAGGCGCGGATATCGTATTGCTGCCGGAGATTCCTTATGATATGGACGTCATTGTGGACGCCATCAATAAACGGAAAGCAGCAGGGAAACGGTTTACCATTATCGCCGCGGCGGAAGGCGCGATTTCCAAACAGGATGCGAAGCTTTCTAAAAAGGAACTGAAGAAGAAAAAAGAAAAAGACAAATACCCATCGGTCGCCTACGAGCTGGAAGCGAAGATCCAGAAAAGGACCGATTTGGAAGTGCGTATCACGGTACCCGGACATACCCAGAGGGGCGGCACGCCATGCGCGTATGACCGTGTGTTGTCCACGAGGCTGGGGGCCGCGGCGGCGGAAGCGATTTTAGAAGGTGATTACGGGTATATGATTGGCGTGCAAAAGGACGAGATGGTCCGGGTGCCATTGAAGGATGTTGCCGGGAAACTGAAGTATGTAGACCCGAAAGCTTCTATCATTAAGGAAGCGGAACTGACAGGGATCAGCTTTGGTATTTAACGGAAAGGACATGTTTATGATAGGGTGGGGCTGCATCTATGTACAGCCCCGCCGGGAATGGAGTGTAGCCGGATGTCATATCTAGCATTATACCGGAAATTCCGCCCGGACAGGTTTGAAGAGGTCAAAGGACAGGATGCGATTGTCACGACATTGAGGAACCAGATCGTATCAGGACGGATTGGCCATGCCTATCTGTTCTGCGGGACACGGGGGACAGGGAAAACGACGGTGGCAAAGATCTTTGCCAAGGCGGTGAACTGTGGGCATCCAATCAATGGAAGCCCTTGCGGGGCATGTGCGATGTGCCGTTCTATTTCGGCAGGATCGTCCATGAATGTCATTGAAATTGACGCAGCTTCCAACAACGGCGTAGACAATATCCGGGAAATCAAAGAAGAAGTGGCGTACAGGCCGACGGAGGGCAGGTATAAGGTGTATATCATCGATGAGGTACACATGCTCTCGATCGGCGCTTTTAATGCGCTTTTAAAAACCTTGGAGGAGCCGCCGGAATATGTGATCTTCATCCTTGCCACGACGGAGGCGCATAAAATTCCGGTCACGATACTGAGCCGTTGCCAGCGGTATGATTTTAAGAGGATGACCATTGGCACGATTTCAGCGCATTTAAATGAACTGATTGAAAAAGAGGGCTGGGACGTTGAAGATAAGGCGGTGCGCTACATCGCCCGTGTGGCGGATGGTTCCATGCGGGATGCGTTAAGCCTCCTTGACCAGTGCGCAGCGTTTTATATGGACCAGCGGCTGACTTATGACCATGTGCTGGATGTGCTTGGGACGGTGGACGCGGAAGTGTTCAGCAGGCTTTTAAGGCGCCTTATCGCGATGGATGTGCGAGGGGTATTGGATATGGTGGATGAGCTGGTGATGCAGGGACGGGAAGTGACGCAGCTTACTGCGGATTTCATCTGGTATCTGCGGAATCTTCTCCTGGTTTCCGGCTCGGACGGGATGGAGGATGCGCTGGATATGTCCACCGAAAATATCGCAAGGCTCAAGGAAGAAGCGGCAATGGTGGAGGACCATACGTTGATCCGTTACATCCGGGTCTTTTCAGAGCTGTCCGGGCAGATGAAGATGGCCGCCCAGAAAAGGGTGCTTTTGGAGGTTGCGCTCATCAAGCTGTGCAGGCCGCAGATGGAGACTTCCTACGATGCATTGCTGGAACGGATCCGCGCGGTCGAGAAAAAACTGGAGGAAGGGACATGCGCAGCCGCAGCTACAGGATCGGGCGGATCCAGGCCAGATACCGACGGCCGGGAGGCAGGCACATCCGCTTCCGGGGTGGATCAAAAACCAGCTTCCCGTCAGAAAAGAGGGCTTCCGAAAGCCTTATCCGCCGACGTAGAGATGGCGGCGCGTATGTTTCACCGCGCCATCAGCCAGGAAGCATCGGAGCTCGTCAAATACAGCGCGAAAAATGGCCAGCCAGGCGTAGGGGAAGATGGGCAATTACAGATTGTTTTCCCGGAAAAGTACAGGACGTCTGCGGAGATATTGAAGCAGGAGAGCCATTTAAAGGAAGTGAAGGATATTTTAAGGAGAAAGGTTGGCAAAGAAGTCGAGGTCGGGGTGTATGTCCTTGGGCAGGCAGAAGCATTTGAAGACAGGTTTGCCGCCATTGACGGGAAAATCAATATGGAACTGACGGTTGAGGATTAGGGACTGTTTAGAAAGAACGTTCAATTTTATTTCCAGACGGTTCCTTAAAGATGAAGGAGGAGATGCGATATGGCAAAAAGAGGGGGCTTTCCGGGCGGCGGTGGTATGCCGGGGAATATGGCGAACCTTATGAAACAGGCGCAGAAAATGCAGCGCCAGATGGAGGAGCAGGCAAAGGAGCTGGAAGAGAAAGAATTTTCTGCTTCTGCTGGCGGCGGTGCGGTTGAGGTGACGGTTTCCGGCGCGAAAAAGCTTCTGAAGGTGAAGCTGGATGAAGAAGCCGTCGATCCGGATGATGTGGAGATGCTGGAAGATCTGATCGTGGCGGCGGTCAATGAAGCGCTTGGAAAAGCAGATGCAGAGTCCTCCTCCGCGATGTCGAAGCTTACCGGTGGAATGGGCGGCGGCATGCCGGGATTGTTTTAAAGGACAGATGAGGGAGTGCCATGGAATATGGATTATTATAGCAACCAAATCAGCAGATTAATTGAGGAGTTTTCCCGTTTTCCGGGTATTGGGGCTAAATCAGCGGCAAGGCTGGCTTTTCACTTGATCCATATGCCGAAAGAGGATGTAAAAAGACTGGCGGACACAATGGTGGATGCAAGGGAAAATATCCGGTATTGCAAAGAATGCTGTACCTTGACGGACCAGGAAACGTGCCCGATCTGCGCGGATGCGGGACGGGATCATGCAACGATCATGGTGGTGGAGAATACAAGGGATTTGGCGGCATACGAAAAGACCGGGAAATATAACGGCGTTTATCATGTGCTGCACGGCGCGATCTCCCCGATGCTGGGGATCGGGCCGGAGGATATCCGCTTGAAAGAGCTGATCACCAGGCTTTCGGGGGATGTAAAGGAAGTCATTATTGCGACCAATTCCAGCCTGGAGGGCGAGACAACGGCGATGTATATCAGTAAACTGATCAAGCCGATCGGGGTGGAGGTCAGCAGGATTGCCAGCGGCGTGCCGGTGGGGGGTGACCTGGAGTGTATAGACGAGGTGACGCTCCTGCGGGCGCTGGAGGGAAGGACAAAGTTGTAACAGGCGGAAAAAGAGCATATGCAGGTTCTGGGCTGGAATGGATGCTTTGCAAAAAAGAAAGGAGAATTTCTATGAAATTTTTTATTGATACGGCAAATGTAGAGGATATCAGGAAAGCAAATGATATGGGTGTGATCTGCGGCGTTACGACCAATCCATCTTTGATTGCCAAGGAGGGAAGGGTGTTTGAAGAGGTTGTCCAGGAGATTGCAGCGATTGTAGATGGGCCGATCAGCGGCGAGGTAAAGGCGACGACCGTGGATGCGGAAGGCATGATCGAAGAGGGAAGGGCGATTGCGAAGATTCATCCGAATATGGTTGTGAAGATTCCGATGACTGCAGAAGGCTTAAAGGCTTGCAAACAGCTTGCCGCGGACGGCATAAAGACGAATGTGACATTAATTTTTAGTGTAAATCAGGCGCTTTTGGCAGCGAGGGCCGGCGCTTCTTACGTGTCCCCGTTTATTGGCAGGCTGGATGATATCAATGTACGGGGGACGGACTTAATTGCGGAGATAGCGGAAATTTTCCACGCTGCAAATATTGACACGCAGATTATTGCGGCAAGCGTGCGCAATCCCATCCATGTGACGGATTGCGCTTTGGCAGGCGCGGATATCGCGACTGTGCCATATAAGGTGATTGAGACGATGACGAAGCATCCGTTGACGGATGCAGGGATTGCAAAGTTCCAGGAGGATTACCGGAAAGTATTTGGAGAATAAAACCGGAAAAGATAGCCGGCCGGGAAGTGCAAAAGGAAGCGGGATCTTTCGTTTGGCAGCGGTTCTTTGGGGCGGGACTTTGAAACAGATTGATACTTGAAAGGTTTGGTATGGATGATGGGAAGACGGAGGAAAACGAGATTAAATATATATGTCCGGATCGCGATGATCGTGATGGCAATGGTGATTGCCATATTGGTGGGCAGCATTCTGGTCCTCACGGCCTCCGATAACGAAACCGATGAGAAGTTATCCAGCCAGGTGACGGAGGAGGAGCTGCAGGCTGCTTCCGGAAACAGCGCGGAAGATGCAGAGGACTCTTCAGCGGTAGAGCTGTCAGAGGAGATCCAGATAGAAGGGCATGGCCAGCATATTGTAAAGAGCCTGATCGAAAAGGGAAGATTGGAGGAAGAGGAATAGTACCTTTCAGAGATTGAACTGGCAAATATCGGGAAAATCATGAGTTACGAATAAACGGAGGATAAAACAGATGTACTGCCCGTTTTGCGGAAAAAGAAACTTAAAAGGGGATCGTTACTGCGCATTTTGCGGGAAGCGGCTGCCAGACGACCAACCGGGTCATTCCTGTAGCCGTTGGGGTCCTCGGCCATCCGATGAAAGTGGTAAGGAAAAAAGCTATGGGGACAGGATCCGGCATGTCCCTGTGTGCAGGTACGGGATGGGCATCGTTTTATTTTTTGTTGAAATTGCAGTCATGGTGGTGTTGCTGGCGCTTTTCCTTATATTGAGCCAAACGGTTTATAGCCCGAAGCACGTGGCGGAAAAGTACGTCAAAGTAAAAGCGAGCCAGGACTGGAACGCACTTTATGATATGGTGTTTATTGAAGAAACCAATGAATTCCAGAATAAGCAGGCATATGTGACCGCACGGGAAATCCAGCAAGGGGAGGGGGAAGCATCGAAAGCAAAGATTGAAGACACCAGGCTGAAAGCAACAGAGGCGGACACAAGAAGCTACCTTGTCAGTTACGAGGAAGACGGGGAAACGCTTGAGACAGAAGTGACGGTCATAAAGAAAAATTTAAAATGGAAGGTCCAGGAGGATCTGGACATTGTGAAAAAATTCCAGATCGCCGTTCCGAAAGGCACGTCTTTGACGGTGGATAAGATTTTGGTCCCATCAAAGATGAAAACGTTTTATAATAACAGTTCGGAAGATTTATATACAATTACAAAAGTGTTTGGCCCGACCCACTATGTGGAGGTTGAGGGAGACGGGTTTGAGCCGGTTGCATGCCTGGTAACGGCACAGGAGAATGGAGAGATCATCCATGTAAAGGCGGGCTATACGCAGGAATTGAAAGAAAAGGCCGCACAGGAGGCATTTGCGGATTTAAATACGATTTTAACCGGGGCGGCGGATGATAAAAATTTCGGCAGTATCCCGCTTTTAAAAGGACTGGACAGCAAAAAGAAAAATGAACTGCGGGAAGCTTACCTGAAAATCAAAAACGAAATTTTCGAGAATGACAATAAAGGCCGCGATTTGATTGATTACTCGCTGACGGACTGTACGGCCCAGGTCAAAGCGGGCGCAAGCGGCGGCCGCAATCTGGTACGGGTGAAGATCAAAGGAAATTGCTCAATGAAATTTGTCAACTACAGACGATGGAGGGCGGATATAGAGACAGAGAGCGAAACCTGTGCTTATGTATTTAAATATGTAAATGAAAACGGCAGCTTTTCCCTGTACTCGGCAACCTTCCATTTTCCGGGGGAAGAGGAGGAAGAATGAGAGGTTCAGGGCGTCCATGGATTCCGTTTTCTGCTGACGCTTAAAAAGGGTGCTTTCACAGGAAGGAAGGGAAAGGGCTATGGATTATAAAAAAATATTGCAGGGGATCCTGGATATTGGCGAGGCTATGATCCAGTGCGGCGCGGAGATGAGCCGCGTCGAGGACAGCATGTACCGGATGTGCGGCGCTTATGGGTTTGTGCGGTATGACGTGTGGGCCATCGTTTCCAATATACAGATCACCGTTGAGACGAAGGAAGGGGATATTTTTACGCAGATCCGGCATATCAAACCGGCCAGCACGGATTTTGACAAACTGGATTACCTGAACAATTTGTCCCGTTATATCTGCAGCAATACCCCAGATGCGGATGCTATGCATGAAAAATATCTGGAAGTCATGAACCGTCCGGAGCAGAAGCTGTACCTGCATTACATAGCGGGGATCCTGGGCGGGGCTGGTTTTGCGGTGTTTTTTGGAAGCAATTTCGCGGATGCGGCAGTGGCATTGTCTGCATCTTTTTTAATCGTGCATGTAGGACGGTGGCTTTCCAAAAAAGAGAGCAACCTGGTGGTCTACAACCTGGTGTCGGCGTTTCTGGCGGAGATTTGGATCATCGCGGCAGTCCGCATGGGGATCGGCAGCCATGTTGACCGGATCACGGTAGGGATCGTCATGCTGCTGATCAGTGGGCTTGGCACGACTAACGGCATCCGGGATCTACTGCAGAGCGACATCCTGTCTGGGATTTACAATATTATCAATTCTATCCTGGGCGCGGTGGGGATTGCCTGTGGGATCGCGCTTGCGTTGATTTTGCTGCGGGGCGTGGAAAACGACATGTTCATTTTAAACCCCAATATCCCTTTGCAGCTCATTTCCTGTACAGCGGCCTGCGTTGGGTTCGCCTTGTGGTTCAAAATCAAAGGGAAGCAGGTTGTGTATTCCGGGGTTGGGGCGTTTTTTACATGGATGATCTACCTGATTGTACATAATTATTCTAACAGCAATTTTGTCGCGACGATGTTTGGGGCTATGTTTGTCTATGCTTTTGCCGTAGTGATGGCAAGAGTCAATAAAGCCCCGGCGACCATTTTTTTGACGGCGTCGGCGTTTCCGTTGATTCCGGGGCCGAACCTGTACTATATGATGTACGCATTTGTAAATGAGGATTTCACGACGGCGGGCGAACAGGGACTGGTGCTTTTTGTTACTTGTGTCGGGATCGCGTTTGGGTTTATGGCTGTTGACATCCTGAACCGGTACGTTACTGTCCTGCAAAACTATTTCCACGCAAAAAAGATGGGGAAGGGAACAGGAAGGACTGTAAGAACCCCAAGGGGGCAGGCGTGAACCGGAACGGATGCGGAGAATGCAGACAGCCCGGATGGCAGCGGGAAAATAAATTCCTGTCGGCTACAGGTACTGCTTCAGTATACTCAGCACCTTATCAAAATCCAAAGGTTTTGCAATATGTTCATTCATGCCCGCGTTTAGGACCGCCTGCACATCCTCGGAAAAAGCGTTGGCTGTCATGGCAAAGATGGGGATGGTTTTTGCATCCGCACGGGGGAGCGCCCGGATCGCCCTGGCAGCGGCCAGCCCGTCCAGGACCGGCATCTGGACGTCCATAAAAATACAATCGTAATAACCGGAAGCACTGGATTGAACAAGGTCTACAGCTTCCTGCCCATTTTTCGCCCACTCCAGCGCCAGCCCCGTCATGCGTAAGAATTCCAGCGCGATTTCCGCATTTAAATCGTTGTCCTCCGCAAGAAGCCCCCGTTTCCCCGAAAAATCCGTTTTTTCTGTCAAATGCTGGATCTCCGGGGTATCGCTTGCGGTGCCTTCCTTCCTTTTTTCGTTCTGCAGCTTTAAGAACAGCGTTACAGTGAACCTGGAACCTTTCCCCAATGTGCTTTCTACTGCGATATCGCCGCCCATCATACGTACAATATTATAGACAATGGACATGCCAAGGCCGGTGCCCTGCGTTTTTACTGCGGACACATTGTCAGCGCGGGAGAACGCGTCGAAAATGTGGGGCAGGTAATCTTCGCTCATGCCAATCCCATTATCCTCTACCGTAAATTCAAAGCAACCCGTCCGCAGATTGGCGGAAGGCTTCTCCGTCAGGGAGATTTGGATGTTCCCATTGTCCGGCGTATATTTGACGGCATTGCTGACAAGGTTTGTAAACACCTGCTGCAGGCGCATGACATCCCCGATGACGTTTTCATGGGATATATCCCGGATCTGCACCGTCAGTTTGTGGTGCTTCGCGTCAGAGGTTGGTTTGTTGATGGCGACCAGATTTTCCATCAATGTGGAAAGACGAAACGGCTCCTCGTTCAAGTGCGCCATGCCGGATTCGATTTTGGACATATCCAGCACGTCATTGATGAGCGAAAGGAGATGCTTGCTGGATGCAGAGATCTTTTCAAGGCAGTCCCGCACCTTTGCAGGGTCATCCATATGCGTGGACGCAATAGAAGTCATTCCGATGATCCCGTTCATCGGCGTGCGGATATCATGGCTCATGTTGGAAAGGAATGAGGTTTTCGCGTCATTTGCAGCTTTGGCGGAATTTAACGCGTCCTGCAGGGCGGCGCGGGTTTTTGCCTGCTCGGCGTTGAAAAGCTTTGTCCTTCGGCGGAAGCTGATGAATCCCCATAAAAGGATGGAAAAGAAAAAGCATAAAATGCCGATCACGGCAACTGCGTAATGCTGGATGAAACTGCGGATAGTATAAGCGTGGCCTACGCTGGAATACCGTACCATGGCATTGCTGATGGTTGCGTTGTCCAACTGGCGGATAGCCTTGTCCAGGATGCCGACCAACAGGCTGTCGCTCCGGTTGACAGCCATGCCAAACTCTTCGGAAGTATCCAGGTAGGCAATATGGAAATTCTGGTATTCGGCATGTTCATCTATAAACCGCTGCAGGATGCTGGCGCAGCCAACCAGGCAGTTCGCCTCGCCATTTTTGACCGCGTTGAACGTTTCCGCCCAGGTAGGATAATAGCGGATTTCTGAGTCCGGGTAATATGTGGACAGATAATACCTTTGCCCGATGCCCGTATCGCTGAGGGCAATTTTGTCCATCAGGTCGCTTTGATATTCATTATAGTATACAATCATAATCCGCTCATCGATCAAAGCGTCTGTCTGGGAAAAGCCTTTGCTTTCCGAGATCCAGAAGTCGGAATAAACAGGGAAAGCGGCATCAATCTCCCCTTTGTGCAAAGCTTCCTCCATCTCAAGGAATGTACTGTAGCAAATGGGGTTCAAAGGGATTTTCAAATGGGAGGCAAGCAGGTCGAACAATTCCTTGGCTACCCCTGTCGGCGACCCGTCTTTCGACTGGTCGGAAAATGGGAGGTTCCCTTTGACATAGCCAACATTCAAAGAAGCCTTCTGTTGGAGCCAGGCTTTTTCCTGGCTGGAGAGGACCTGCAGGTCCGCCTTCTTGCTATAGTATTTTTGCTGCAGTTGCATAATGAAATCGCTGGATGTACCCACAAGCTTGTCCTGCGCCTGGTTTAACTCGTCCAGTAAACCGGGCTGGCCGACGTTCACAGCGAAATAACGGGGTTCCCCATCCAGTCCCATGTCATGCTTGGAAAAAAGTACCTGCTTTGTCCGCTTATCCGTTTTATAAATGCCAGCAACAACGTCCACTTCGCCCGCCAGAAGCTTTTCAATGACCGCGCTCCTCGTTCCATAGACATATTCATAGCGCCATCCAGCCAGGGTGGCAAGCGCCTGGTAATATTCATAGGCATACCCGGATTTCCTCTCTTCATCCGAGAACCCGTCCTGGAAATGGTCATCGCCTTTGTAGTAGCCGATGCGGATAGTCCGGGAAGTATCATTGTTTGTATCAGTTGCGGAAGCTTTTGTGGAAACGGATGCTACTCCTATCACAATGAAAAAAAAAGAAAATAGGAAGCAGCAGATTTTGCGTAACTTTTTCATAATCCAACTGACCCCGTCTTCTGTAATATTTCCTCAATTATACTATAGGGCAAGCCTTTTTTCAACGTGAATTTTGCGGGCGTCCGGGATTTTTGAGGACTTTTGAGAAGGCTTGCTTTTGGCTGGCAGTGTTGACGGTAGGTTTTTCTTTTGCTACAATGTTAGGAAATTCCAGACGGGGCGTCCTATGCAGGCTGCCGGCCGGATGGGGAAAAGATCCAGGCAATGGCACAAAAAGGGCAGATAGAAAGGTTTGGGCAATGGAGAATAAACATTCGATGATGGAACTGGGAGAAGCGCTGGACCAGGAGTTTGACAACCTGGTGGAAAACTGCATGAGATCCGGGGAGATCGACCAGAATTTGTATTTAGAATATGATGTGAAGCGGGGGCTGCGTGATTCGAACGGGAAAGGAGTACTGACCGGCCTCACGGAGATTTCGGATGTTGTCGCGTCAAAACGGGTAAGGGGGCGTTCCCTCCCGGTAGACGGGGAACTGTACTACCAGGGGGTGAATGTAAAAGATCTCATCCAGCCGGAAAAAAGGAAGCGTTTTCTTTTCGAGGAGGCCACCTACCTCCTCTTGTTTGGACGGCTGCCGACCAAGCAGGAGTTCCAAAGCTTTGTGCAGATCCTGGGGGAACTGCGGGAGCTTTCCGGCCAGTTTGTCCGGGATGTCATCATGAAAGCGCCGCCGGCGAATATTATGAATGCTTTGCAGAAGTGCATTGTTTTGCTGTATTCGTACGACAGCAATCCGGATGATATTTCCGTGCCGAACGTGCTGCGCCAGTCGCTGCAGTTAATCGCGAAGATGCCGATGATGAGCGTTTATTCGTACTATGCGTACCAGATGTTTCACTTTGATAAGACATTGATGGTGCGCCAGCCGAAGCCGGAACTTTCCACGGCGGAAAACCTGCTTTTTATGCTTCGTAAGGACGGGCAATACACAGAACTGGAAGCCCAGGTGCTGGATATCGCCCTGGTACTCCATGCGGATCACGGCGGCGGCAATAACAGCACCTTTACCAACCATGTTGTTACCAGTTCCGGTACGGACACTTATTCGGCGGTAGCGGCGTCTATGTCGTCGCTGAAAGGGCCAAGGCACGGCGGCGCGAATGTAAAGGTTATGCAGATGTTTGATGATTTGAAGAAAAACTGCCGCAGCCTTTCGGATGAGCAGGCAGTCACGGACTATCTGGTCCGGGTTTTGGATAAGGAAGTATTTGACCATGCGGGACTCATCTATGGGATGGGCCACGCGGTATATACTTATTCTGATCCGAGGGAAATGATCTTAAAGGATTATGCAAAAAAGCTTTCGGAAGCAAAAGGGATGCGGGAAGAATTTGAGCTTTACAACAGGGTGGAACGGATTGCATCGGAATTGCTGGTGGAGCGGAGGAAGCTGTTTAAGCCCATCTGTGCGAATGTGGATTTTTACAGCGGTTTTGTCTACGCTATGCTGGGGATACCGAGAGAACTTTTTACGCCGATTTTTGCCATTTCAAGGATTTCCGGGTGGAGCGCGCACAGGCTGGAGGAGCTGGTCAACCAGGGAAAAATCATACGTCCGGCCTACAAATATGTGGGACACCATGTCCCTTACTGCGAATTCAAGGACCGCACGCCGCGGCCGAAATAAAAAGCCGGATGTTTTCCATCCACAAGATGGAGTATAAATCCGCGCCATATCCGTGTAGATACTGCCCCGTGCTGCATCTGGCGCGGGTGGGTATAAGGGAACCATTAGAAAGATGAACAGGGGGGGAAGGATGATGAGTACACTTTTATATATGGCTGTCCGGGTGATTGCCGTGCTGCACAATAGGATCATGAGATGGAATGACAGCTGCGAAACGGTATTATCGGACAAACAACTGCATTTTCTTGTTATCGGGCTTCTGGGGATGGGGATGCTGTTTGTCATCTACCCATTGTTTCAATTGCTCAGTAAACACCATGTACTGGTTATTGCGTGGATTTATGTATTTACGGTGATCATTGTGATCGTGTTTGCGATTGAGATCGGGCAAGGGCTGACCGGTACTGGTACGATGGATTTTGACGATATCGTGGCGGGGGTCGCCGGGTTTATGGTGATGTTCCTGGCATTTGCCATTCTGCGTGCCATTGTCCGGGGGATTGTTTCGCTGATCCGGGGGTTATTTGGCCGGGATGATCATAAGTAAAGCAGCCGCTTTCCATGCAAAGGAAGAAATGGATGAGATGAACGATTTTAGGAACTGTCCAAAATACAAAACCGCCCTTAAGCGAGTTTCTTAAAGGCGGCATGTAGAAGGAAACACGGTATTTACTACCTAAAAACAATAATATCTTTTTCATTCTCATCATAATCTTCTTTTTTCGTTTTGTCCAATCATTTATTTTTATAGTTGTCTGCGTATTATAGGCTTTCTCTATATTTTTTACCTGAATGCCTCCCCAATAACCCTGAAATCTTTATTTCACATATATTTTCCACATATTCTCCACATTTTTATCACATTTAGCCTATAAAATATGGTGATGCCAGGGGTCAAAGACTTTTGCCCTCTGCAGCCTGAAATGGACACGGTAGGGATTCAAGAACGAGAGGAGGATGTAGAAACCGAATGAAAAAAAGATGGGTAGCAATCATTACATGTATGATGGTGACGACAGTACTGTTCAGTGGATGTTCCGGGAGCGGGACGGCCGATTCCGGTGAATCAGAAAAATCTGCAGAGAGTGCGGAAACACTATACGGACAAGTGACGGAAGTCAGTGATGGAAGTATTACGATAGATATTGGCACGTTGAAAGAAGAGAGTCCGGAGAATGATGAACAGCCATCCAAAGACACGCAGTCCGCAGATGAAGGACAGACTGCGGATGAAGGATCGTCCAAAGATGAGGGATCCCTTGCGGGAAAAGCGGAAAATGGGGGCGAAGAAATGCCGTCTATGCTGGAATTGACGGGCGAAACGCAGACGATTACGATTACGGATAACACTACGGTGACACGCCAGTCTATGGGTAGGTTTGGGGGCCGGGGCGGACAAGGGCAGCCCTCCGATGCTCCATCGGGTGAAAATGGAGAGCAGGCAGCCGCCGAAGGGCAGCCGCCGGAGAAACCAGATGATGATGGAGGTCAGCCGGGAGACAGAAACGGCGATGCTGGCAACGCAAGCGGGCAGCCAGACGGCGGAAACGGCGGGCCCGGCAATGCAAGCGGGCAGCCGGACGGCGGAAACGGCGGGCCCGGCAATGCAAGCGGGCAGCCGGACGACCGGAACGGGCAGCCGGAAGAAGCGGCGGTTGAGGATATCTCTGTGGGAGATACGGTATCCATCAATTTGGATAGTGACGGCAACGCGGCGGAAATCCAGATTTTATTTAGCAGCATGGAAAATGAACAAGCCGGGGGCGGCGGGCAATCCGCCGCCCCTGATAGTTATGCATCCGTAGTTGAATACACGTCAGATACAACAGAAAGCGGACAAACCATCACCTCGGAGGGGACAGATGAAAATGCCATCCATATGTATGAGGGCGCGGATGTCACATTGCAGGATTTCACGGTAGACAGAACGTCCGCCAAAAGCACAGGGGGCGATGCCTCCAGTTTTTACGGGATCGGGGCGGCGGTGCTTGCGACAGATGGAACTGCGCATATTACGGGAAGCGAAATTCAAACAGATGCTGCAGGCGGAGCCGGTATTTTCGCATATGGCGATGCTACCGTGTATGTTTCAGACACCAAAATCATCACCAAACAGGATACCTCCGGGGGCATCCATGCCGCAGGCGGAGGGACATTGTATGCGTGGGATATGGATATCGTTACGGACGGAGCATCCTCGGCGGCCATCCGCAGCGACCGGGGCGGCGGCACGATGGTCGTGGACGGCGGAACGTATACTTCGGATGGGACAGGGTCACCGGCCATATACTGTACTGCGGATATCGCAGCGCATTCAGCCACGCTTACCGCAAACCAATCCGAGGCAGTCTGTATAGAGGGGCTCAATTCTCTTCATATCTATGATTCGGATCTGACGGGAAACATGCCGGATGATGTACAGAATGACTGCGCTTGGAATATCATTCTGTATCAGAGCATGTCCGGCGATTCAGAAGAAGGAAACAGTACCTTTGAGATGGCGGGAGGATCCTTGGCCGCCCAAAACGGCGGGATGTTTTATACAACGAATACCGAGTCCACATTTATCCTTTCGGATGTAGACATCACGTATGCGGACGAAAATGATTTTTTTCTCCGCTGCACGGGCAACCAGAATCAGAGAGGCTGGGGAGACACGGGAAATAACGGGGCGGACAGCAATTTTACGGCCATCAGCCAGGAGATGCGGGGCGATATTGTATGGGACAGCATCAGCGAACTGGATTTTTATATGACCGAAGGAAGCGCGCTGACAGGGGCAGTGGTAGACGATGAAAGCTGTGCGGGAAATGGCGGTGATGGATATTGCAGCCTCTACATTGAAAAAGGAAGCACTTGGACGGTAACAGCCGACAGCATACTGACAAACCTTCTATGCAGCGGGACAATACAGGATACAGACGGAAATACAGTGACTATAAAAGGAACAGATGGGACGATCTTTGTAAAAGGAAATGGAAAGTATACGGTAACCGTAGATTCTTACAGTGATGAAGTAGACTTGTCCGGCGCATCCCAGGCATCCGGCTGGCCAGACTATGAGGTGGATCCTTCCGCATAATACGCCAATGGCATATTTTTTGCGGCCAAAAAAGCAGAAAGTAGTTGCTGGATGCCCAATAAACGGGCGTTCCTGACCGTGGAAAACAGCAAAAAGTAACCGGTCAAAAGTAGTTAGAGTTGAATTTTCCGGCGGATAGTGTTACATTGTCTCTATGAAAAAGAATGGGAGGTAATGTATGTCATGGACACCTATATTTTAAGCTGCTGTTCTACGGCGGATCTGCCGAAAAAACACTTTCAGGACCGCAGGATATCCTACATCTGTTTCCATTATGAGATGGACGGGAAAAGATTCCTTGATGACCTTGGGGAAACGATGGATTTCAAAGAGTTTTACGATAGAATGGCAAAAGGAGCCGATACGAAAACTTCGCAGATCAACGTAGCCGAATTTGAAGAATATTTCAGGAGATTATTAAAAGATGGCCATGATATCCTCCATGTAACCCTGTCTTCCGGGTTGAGCGGGGTTGTCAATTCAGCGAATATTGCCGCCAATAGTTTGCGTGAAGAATTTCCGGAGAGAAAAATCTATATCGTAGATTCGCTGGGGGCCTCCTCCGGTTACGGCTTGCTCATGGACAGGCTGGCGGACCTTAGGGACGAGGGCAAAAGTATCGAGGAAGTGTACCAGTTCACTGTCTCTAACCGCTTAAAACTGCACCATTGGTTCTTTTCCACGGATTTATCGTTTTACGTAAAAGGCGGAAGGATCTCCAGGACAGCCGGAACAGTCGGAAGCGTCCTTGGCGTCTGCCCTTTGCTCAACATGGATGCGGAAGGCCATCTTGTCCCAAGATATAAGATCCGCACAAAAAGGAAAGTCATTGCTGCCATAGTGGATAAAATGAAAGAACACGCTGAAAATGGCAGGGATTACAGCAGGAAATGCTACATTTCCCATTCGGACTGTACGGCGGATGCCCATGCAGTCGCCGCGCTTGTGGAAGAGGCATTCCCGCAACTGGATGGGAAGGTGCAGATCAACTATATAGGGACGACGATCGGAAGCCATACAGGCCCTGGAACGGTCGCACTTTTTTTCTGGGGGGATGAGCGAGAGGATTAAGGATTTTTTCATATAGATTTTTTCTATAAATATGCATAAAAAAATCAATTAGCCGGGTGGGAATCTATCTGATATACTAGGATAATAAATGAAAAAAGGATGGAGGTAATACATATGTCTATTACAGCAGAAACCGCGAAAGCGCATGCAAAGGATCCGGCCGTATTGTGCTGCAGGGCAGAGGCTGGGATAACCATTGAGCCAGCGAATCTGGAAGATCCGGCAATTTTTGATGAATTGGTGGATTCCGGGCTTTTAAACCTGGACGGATGCCTGGCCATTGGACAGGTCCTCGGAGCAAAGCTCACAAAAACAAGCGATTCCCTCTGCCCGCTTACCGCAGACAATGTAGACGGTATCAAGGAAGTTGCCGACCAGGAGCCGGAGGCGGAAGAAGAGGAAAAGGAGACACCGGAGATCGGCGGCACGCTAAAAGGGGCTGTTACGGTCGCAGCACATGGGAAAGTCGTGATCTCTATTAAAGAGGGGAAGGATATTTACCTGGAACTCCCCATTTAGTGCGGCGGAAGATCAAGGACGGACCTATCCGTTGTACGCACCGCCTGGTTCCGTAAATCCAACGCGGCAGGTAAAAAACAGACAAGCCCGGTAGCTGCTTTTTATCATGTACTGCGCGGGTTCCTGCCTGGTTTTTGATAAAGCGGCCCAAAGCACAGAAAACGCGATCCTGTGCTTTGGGCCGCTTGCCTGAAGAGACGTGGGATTCATTCTACAGCATCAATGAATGCCGCGATCCTTGTCTCGATCTGGCCGCTGTCTGTCGTGGAATAGTCCGTTTCCAGCTTCATATACGGAATGCCTTCTGCTTCGCACATAGCTTTCATCCGCGCTGATTCCACGTTAAAGGTATGGCAAGCCTGCAGGATCAGCTCTATGACGCCGTCCGCATGGTATTTCTTCGCCATCTCCTTCGTATTCTCGATCCGCCCTTCATTCGTCGTCATGACAGAGCAGTTGATTTCAAGGTATCTGTCGGAAATCGCGCGCAAAATATCATCCGCATCCTCATCAATCAGCATTTTTGTAGTACGCTCTCCGCCGCAGTCATCCAGGCAGACAATAACGCCTCCGTTGTTTTCAATGGTCGTGCCGACTTTTTGGATGACGCCTGTTGACGGACACCCGGTAAGCAGGATCCTCTTGGCCTTGGGGGAAACCGGGGTCTCCCCGTTCGCAGCCCGTTCCTTTACCTGTGCTAATTTTTCCTGGAAGCTCTCAAGCTGGGCTTTTGCGCCAAAATGGAACATCCCCTGTGCCAGTGTTGTCATCACTTCCGTCGCTTTCATGGCCGGCGGGGTTGCCCCTTGCAATGCATACAGTTCACACTGTACTTTTCTCAATTCGTTTCTTACATGCGCGGCTTCCCTTAATCGGTCATCTGTGATCTCAACGCCGTACATGTCCTCCAGTTTTTCTTTCAGGAACTTGGCCTCCTGATACCAGATTTCTTTCGCGTACTCCCTTTTCTGGCTTTGCGGAAGATGGAGGACATAGGTTTCTTTGATGTCATTTAAAAGCTCAAACATTTTTTTCTTCCCGTCGCAGGTAGTCTCCCCTACGATCATATCACAGAAGTACGTGTACGGACATTTGCCCGAATACGCAAATCCATAGGTAGACTTAATCAATGGACATAAGTTCTTAGGCAGAACCTTCTCCGCGTCCGGGACCACCTCGTTGCTGGTGCCGCACAGCCCGACGGGCGATGCGCCTGCTGCGTCGATAATTTCCAGCGGCGTATAAGAACAGAGGAATCCAATCAGATGGCCTCCGTTCTCCACATGCTCTTTGACATGCATAAAACTTGCTTTCCTTGCATCCACAAATTCGTCAAAGTTCTTTGGTAATTCTAATGCTTTCATTGCTGATCTCTTCCCTCCTGTCTGATCACTATAAAACCTGGCTTGTCAAGCCAGACCGTAAACCCCCGGTTTCATAAAGGCCCAAAGTCCTTGAACCCTATGAAACCATGGATTGCTCCGTGCTACGCACTCCTGCAAGCTTTACCATCATTATATTTGCTGTATGTTCCCACGTCAAATAGATGGTTTTTATCAGTCCGTGTGTCTTATAGATGTTATCAATTTGACATCTGTTTGCCCTTGCGATAATCTAAGTAAAGGCGATATATAAACGAAAGGGATGGAACGCTTTATGTACCAGGTAGGAATAGATATTGGATCCAGCGCGGCCAAAGCAGTGGTGATGGACAACGACAGGATTATAAAAACGTTTTTGTTGGATACGGGGTTTAACAGCCGAAAGACCGCAGAGGATATTTACCGTCATTTTGAAGCAGATGGCATCACAAAAGAAAACGCAAACTATGTTGCAACAGGGTACGGGCGGATCTCCGTCCCCTACGCGGACAAAACAGTCACCGAGATCACCTGCCACGGGAAAGGCGCGGAGTATTTATTTCACGATGACGGGACCGTTATCGATATCGGCGGACAGGACACAAAAGGGATTTCCCTGAAAAACGGACGCGTCATGAAGTTTATCATGAACGATAAATGTTCCGCAGGAACAGGAAAGTTCCTGGAGATCATGACAAACCGGCTGGGCCTGACCCAGGACGAATTGTCTGAACTGGCCGGGAAAGGCAATCCCATCACCATCAGCTCCATGTGCACCGTATTCGCAGAGTCGGAGGTCATCAGCCTGATCGGAGCCGGGACACCAAGGGAAGATATCGCTTACGGTGTGATCGAGTCCATCGTCACAAAAGTCGTCCAGCTTCTCGCACAGATCCCAGCGGACAAGTACTTCCTGACAGGCGGCATGTGCGAAGACGGATACATCATCGGACGCCTCGGGCATGCGCTCGGCGCGCCCGTGACAAGTATGCCGCTCGCCAGGTACGCCGGGGCCATCGGGGCAGCGATCGCGGCAAAGAAGCTCTAAGGCCGCTTTACGGATTCGTGTGGCATCCGATCTCATAGGCTTCCTGATACCAACTGGACGCTGTCACACGGTCCATCTTGCAGCCGCGCCCTACCATCAACGCGTCGCCCATAGAGATCATCGCTTCCACATGCCCCATCTTCGCGGCCTTTTCATACCAACGGAATGCCTCCTCGTAATCCGGCCGGTCACCGACCTCCGCGAACTGGTAAGCATGACCCGTCTGGTACATAGCGTCCGGATTCCCGGCTTTTGCCTCCTGTAACATCACATCCACATCCGCAATCTCCATTTTCTCCAGCATACACTCTGCCATAAAAGACCCTCCTATCCCATGAT
>CAZYVA010000014.1:0-1552 GCA_964650695.1 uncultured Dorea sp.
GGAAGCATAGCTCAGCTGGGATGAGCGCTCGCCTGACTAGCGGGAGGTCAAGGGTTCGAGCCCCTTTGCTTCCATTGCTGCGGTTTGATGTATGGTTATCGATTTCCTCCGCAAATACAAGGTTCATTTTTGTTTCCTGCCCCTTTTATCATACGGATTTCATACGTATTTCGTGGGAGTTCTTATTTTTTTCCTTTTTTTGCCGAAAATAGATATAGATATAGAGCAAATGTTCCTCCCTCCTACGGTCATCAGGCCAGGGAGGGGGGACATTCTTTGTAATAATGAAGAGCGTTAAGTACAGGAAAGGAAGTGTTACATTATGGCAATTGAATTGATTTCCGGTATGGTACTGACGAGGGCAGGCGTGAGCGTCTCTGGCAGCAAATTAAGCGATGCAGATATCCAAAAAGTCCAAAGCGATGCCAAAACTGCAGCGGCCACGAATACGCTTCAAGCGTCGCCTTGCAGCGCAGATCGATCTGAAGATGAGTTGGCCGCAGCCGGATACAGTTTTGAAAGCACTGTGGCACCCGAATTGTTTTCTGCCAGCCTGCCAAAAGCTGATGCTGACGGCAATTACATTGTGGGCGGCGTGCGGTTTTCAGAAAGCGAGCTTACACAGAGCAGAAGTGTCGTTCAGTCCGCTATCCGTGATCTGCCCACCGGTACGCTGGATTACAGCGATTACGTCAAAATGGGCCTTGCGGTCTGCTCTGTGGAAACCTATGCCGAGGGCAATTTAACCGCCGGGCAAGGGCAGGTCTTGAAAGATGCCATGCAGGAATACATAGACTATTTGGTTTCCCAGGAGAAAGAAATGCTGTCGGATGGCAGCTTCGTTGAGGGAAACCGTGGAGAACTGTCTGTTTATTATGGTAAAGAAGAGGTTGCTGACAGCACGAGGGTGGAAGCAATGAACGCATTGATCGACGAAATGAACCGGGTGTCCGGGGGAAACAAAGCCCATGTCAGCGCAGGCTGTTCCATCGTGGTGCAAAGCGCAACAAACCAAAGCCTGATTTCTGAAATTAACGGTTTATTCTCCGGGCTTGATTTAAATGATTCCTCTGCAGTCAGCAGCGCAATGGAGAAATATAAGGACTTGATGACGCCCGCCCTTCTTGCCAGCGGAACAAATACTTCAAACGTCAATCGGGTTTTAAACAAACAGATTGCGGATTTTATGTCGCAGGTGAACGGCGTTTTTGCCCAATACATGACATTGAGCGTCCAGGCGTAGCGCGGCGAACAATTTGGAATGGCAATTCATTTCATGCGCGGGTATAGTTTCACGCAAGTGACAAGCCGATAAAGAACCGATGAAAGAACTGTAAAAAATGTAAATGACAGACCTCTTATGAGGTCTGTCATGCCTTGGTATCCAGTATGCTTACCGGCTGCGGGGCTTTTGTATGCCGTGCGGCGGCATAAACGGCCCTTGCCTTTGCATGGCGGACTTTTTTCTGTTCCGCAGTCTCCACGCCCAATTCCTGACGCGTTTCTGTCCCTGCGTCCACTCTCCGTTGACGCGCCGCAGTCTCTGCGTCCG
>CAZYVA010000014.1:1652-28991 GCA_964650695.1 uncultured Dorea sp.
CGTCCGCGTTTCGCTGATATGCCTCTGCTTCCTTTACCGGTTCTGCCTGGATAACCTTTTCCGCCTCTAAGGACGCATCTTTTTTCACAGCCTGTTCTTTCGCGGGAGGCTCTTGCTCCTGTGTGCGGGCAGCCTCCTCTGCTTCCCTCTCGTCCTTTGCGGCTTCCGCTCTCTCCGCTTCTGTCGGAAGCTTCGTGTAATCGCCGCTTTTTATAAATTCCTGCGTGATACGGTCAAACGCCTGGAGCTTCGCTAGTTCCTCCATGGCGATCCCCATCGCCGCCTCCTTGCCCATGCCCTGCTCCGCAGCTTTTATGGTCGAAAGAGCCGCGTTGATACGGTTCATTTTTAAGCGCTGCACATCCTCTTTTGTCTCACAGCGCCGAAGCTCCTCCTCGTAAGCTTTCTGCTCCTGCTCGCTCTGCATAAGCTTCTGGTATGCCTGGGGATTTTTGGCGCGGAGATAGTCTTTTTCCTCAGCAGTAAGCTTCTTTCCCGCAAGCATCTTTCTTGTGATACTTGCCAGCTTATCGCTCTCCTGCCTGTTTTTCAACTCTTCTGTCATCCAATTGGCGGTGGGATCTTCGTGTCCCATTAAATTACCTGTGCGCTTTTTCTGCTCGACGTTGGCCGTAAGCTGCAGGCTTTTCATATAAGAATGGATACTCCCAATCGTACTCAGATTGATATTCATTCTGCCACCCTTTTTATTCCCTTTCCCTTTTTCGAGAGCCATTATTTATGGAAAATGCCTCCCCCGTCCGTATAGAGGAACCGCAATTGTCCGGTACTTTTACAGTTACGGGGGGGGACTCTTTATATTAATATCGGCTTCGATATTTTGTAAAATAAGATACGGTCTAAGGATACTTTTTAAAATCATATTTTTATTGCCATTTCCCCTGATCTGTGTTATCCTATGCCCTGTCGGTTCACAAAGTGAACGAACAGCGGCATCATCAGGGGGCAAATCCTGTTTGACCCCAAATCATTTTCATTAACCGTACCATTACTTCAACGAAGCCTTTCCTGCGCTATGCCAGGTTTGGCTGGCGTGTGTACCGTTACAGGTAACAGGACAAGCAAAGGATGTGTGATCATTATGAATATTTTGAAGCGTTTTTATTGTCGGGCATTTCAGACGGGGCTGCGTATAGCGCTGCCTTTTTTGCCCTACCGCAACCCGGAAATCATGCACCAGATTGACGCGATACCCAGCCTGCTGATCGAGAAAAACCTTCAGCATCCACTCATCGTGACGGACGGCATGCTCCGCAGCTTGGGGATGAGCGCCGGCCTGGAAAAGACCCTGGCAGAAGCGGATATCCCTTATGCCATCTATGATAAGATCCGGCAAAATCCTACTTCCCTTATGGTTGAAGAGGCGTTCCTTCTATATCAGGAAGACCGATGCGACTGCCTGATTGCATTTGGCGGCGGCTCTTCCATGGACTGCGCAAAGGCTGTAGGCGCCCGCATAGCCAGGCCGGAGAAAGAGCTTTATGAAATGTCCGGCATCTTGAAGGTGCTTCGCAAAACGCCTCTTATGATCGCCATCCCTACTACTGCGGGAACCGGGAGTGAAGCTACCTTGGCGGCGGTCATTGTAGACAGCGAAAGCCGCCACAAATATGTTATCAATGATTTCCCATTGATTCCCGACTATGCGGTTTTAGACCCTTCCACGATCCATCTGCTTCCCAGGGACATTGCCGCAGCGACAGGGATGGACGCGCTCACCCACGCGGTGGAAGCTTACATTGGGCGCTCCACGACCTTAAGGACCAGAAAGGATGCTGTGAGAGCAGTCCGATATATTTTTTCCGACATCGAAGATTCTTCCTCGCACAAACGCAGGCGCGCAGAAAAAAATATGCTGCTCGCGGCTCACCTGGCCGGCCGTGCTTTCACCCGTTCTTATGTCGGATATGTCCATGCGGTGTCCCATTCCCTGAGCGGGCAGTATGATATGCCCCATGGCCTGACAAACGCGATCCTGCTGCCTATCGTTTTGGAAATGTATGGCCCCGCCGTTTATAAAAAGCTGGCAAAGCTGGCGCTGGCGGTCGGTATGGGGACAAAGGAAGAACCCGCAGAGACGCTGGCAAAGCGTTTTATCCGATCCATTTATGATTTAAACGCCCGCCTTGGGATTCCTTCCTCTATAGAAGGCATCCGGGAAGAGGATATCCCCCAGTTGGCCGCTTATGCGGATAAAGAAGCAAATCCTCTGTACCCGGTTCCCGTCCTGTGGGATCGGAAGGCATTGGAGGCGGTCTACAGAAAGGCGGCAGACAGGGAAAAGCTGTGCCAGCCGCCAAAGGACATGGCAATATCAAAAGAACCGAAATAACAGTCTTTCATTTTCCCGCTCTTTGTGGTATTGTAATATTATAATGATACCAGGGTCAAACAGACAAAAATCCGATGCAAGCATCCGTTTTTGGGTCTATTTGCCCGTTATCATAACTGGCGGCAGGATTGACGATGGATAGTAACTGGTTGTAAGCATTACTGCCGTTGATTGCCACATGGAATTTCAAAAAACAGGAGGCGCTTTTTATGAGAGCAGAATTCAGCGACAATTTAATCACCGGGAATGAATTGATTGACACGCAGCACAAAGAATTGATCAGCCGCATCAATAAGCTGTTGGATGGCATTGAAGACAACAGGGAGAAAATAGCGGCGATCAATACCCTGGATTTCCTTTCCGATTACACAGATTTCCATTTTTCCGCAGAAGAAGCGCTGCAGCAGGAAATCGGGTATCCTGGATACAAGGAACATAAGGCGCAGCATGACGCATTCAAGCAGACCGTTGCCGAGCTGCATGAAATGCTGGAAGAAGAGGATGGTCCTTCCGACGCTTTTGTTCGGAAGGTCGAGGAAAATGTCATCAAATGGTTCTATGGCCATATCGAAGGGTTTGACCGCTCCGTTGCGGAATATAAGAATATGCGCGACCACGGAGACAGGCTTTAGGATTGTCCGTTTTTTTCAATACCACTCTGACGGAAAGATGTTTTTTCGATCCGGAAGACAGACAGACGTAAACAGCAGGCGGTGAGGCTTTATGCTGCGTTGCGTAGAATGATGTTATGTCCTTCCACAGAGTGGAGGGATATTTTTGTTTTCCGGGAAAGCGCGTACCCTGGGCAGAGGAACGGCCTTGGCTTTGCGGCTGGCATCCCTTTATTTTACATGACGCGGGAGGTTGTGATGTTAAAGATTGCTATTTACGGAAAAGGCGGGATTGGGAAATCAATGGTGACAAGCAATCTTGCGGCGGCGTTTGCCGGCATGGGCAGGCGCGTCATCCAGATCGGATGCGACCCGAAAGCGGATTCCACGATCAATCTGCTGGGCGGGAAGCCGTTGCTTCCGGTCATGAATTATATGCGGGAGCATGACAAAGACCCAGAGGGCATTGAGGAGATTTCCAGGGTTGGCTTCGGCGGCGTGCTGTGCATCGAGACGGGAGGGCCGACGCCGGGGCTTGGGTGCGCCGGGCGCGGGATCATAGCGACGTTCCAGCTTCTGGAGGAGCTGGAGCTTTTCCAGACGTGGAAGCCGGACGTTGTGCTTTACGATGTGCTGGGGGACGTGGTCTGCGGTGGTTTTGCCGCCCCGATACGGGAAGGCTACGCGGAAAAAGTCGTGATTGTCACCTCTGGGGAAAAAATGGCTCTCTATGCCGCAGGCAATATTTACCAGGCGGTCCGGAATTTCGAGGATCGCCATTATGCCAAGGTTGCCGGGATCATTTTAAACCATCGGGACGTGGAGCGTGAGACGGAAAAAGTACAGGCGTTTGCCTCCAAAAACCAAATCCGGATTTTGGGGGAGGTGCCAAGGAGCCATGACATTACCCGTTTTGAGGATCTGGGCATGACGGTTGTGCAAGGCGGCCCTGAACTGGAGGTGAGCCGGATGTTTCGGGCGCTTGCCGGGAAACTCTGGGAGGAACAGGAAAGCGGGGGAGCGGAATGAAAGCGGCGCCTTTTTACAGGACGGCGAAAGAACTGGCGGAGGGAGGATTTTCCTCCCTCCCCAAGGAATACCGGACCAATACTCATTTGATTTACAGTTCTCCGGCCACGCTGGCGTTTAATTCTCCAGGAGCGGAAGGGTTCGGCGTGAAGCGGGCGGGTCTTGCCGTACCTGGCTCCATCATGCTGCTTGTTTCGCCGGGATGCTGCGGGCGCAATACTACCGGGCTGGGAAATGCCGAAGCCTATCAGGGACGGATGTTTTATCTGCGGATGGAAGAGGCGGATCTTGTGACGGGCAGACATTTGAAGAAGATTCCCGCAGCGGTGGAAGAAATCATACAGGCATGCGTTAAACCACCGTCGGCAGTCATGATCTGTATCACCTGTGTGGATGCCCTGCTTGGGACAGATATGGAGCGTGTCTGCCGCCAGGCGGAAAAAGCGGTGGGGATCCCAGTGCGTCCCTGCTATATGTACGCGCTTACGAGGGAGGGTAGGAAACCGCCGATGGTCCATGTAAGGCAGTCCATTTATTCCTTGCTTGAGCCGGGGAAGAGACGGGGGACCAGCGTAAATCTGCTGGGATATTTTGCGCCGCTCCTTCCGGATTGTGAGTTGTATGGTATGCTGGAAAGCATTGGTGTGAAGCGGATCCGTGAGATTTCCCGCTGTAAAGATTATGGGGAATATCAGGAAATGGCGGAGGCGAATTTCAACCTGGTGTTAGACGCCCAGGCGCGGGAGGCGGCTGCTGATTTGGAACGGCGGCTCCGGATCCCGTCCATTGAGATGAAACGTTTTTATCAGATGGATAAAATCCAGAGCCAGTATGCGGCGCTGGGGGCGGCGCTGGGGGTAACGTTCCAAGATACGCCTTATATGGAGCAGGCAAAGGCTGCGGTGGGGCATTTTCGGGAAGGGCACGGAAGTGCGTCTTTCGCGGTCGGTGAATTTTTGAACGGAGACGCATTTGAGATGGCCCTTGCACTGGTGAAATATGGGTTTTCGGTGAGAGCGGTTTATGGGACGCCGAATGAGGAAAACTGGCGTTTCCTTTCCATGCTGGGAAAGCTCAGCCCACAGACGAAAGTCTATTCCAACCTGGAGCCTTCGATGGCCTTTTATGAGCCGGAGGAACCGGTTGATTTTGCGGTGGGCAAGGACGCGGCTTATTATCATCCACATACAAAAGCGGTTTTATGGCAGTCGGATATCCAGCCTTTCGGCTACGCGGGCGTCCGTAAGCTGTTTGAATGCCTGTCAGAGGTGGGAAAGGAGAGGGACTAGGATGAAGGGTTTGCGGAAATATCTGCCTCCGTTTGCCCCGGACATTTCGGGGGCATCCTCCGTGCTTTACGAAATGGGTGGGATATTGGTTATTTGTGACGCAGGCGGCTGCACGGGAAATGTATGTGGTTTTGACGAGCCGAGATGGTTTTTGAAAAGAAGCTGCATCTTCAGCGCGGGGCTTCGGGATATGGACGCTGTATTCGGGCGGGATGACCGGCTGGCCGCAAAGCTGGAGGAAGCGTGCAGCCAGATAGAGGCGGCGTTTGTCTGTGTCATCGGCACGCCGGTTCCGGCTGTGATCGGCACGGATTACCGGGCGTTAAAAAGGATGCTGGAAACAAAAGTCCATTTGCCGGTCTTTACGGTTGAGACAACCGGGATCCGGCAGTATGACGCAGGCGAGGAGATGGCTTATATGGAGCTGTTCCGCACTTTTGCGCAAAAACAGGCGGCGGTGCGCCCAGGGACGGTGGGAATCCTTGGTGCGACGCCATTGGACGTCAGCGACTTGGACGTCCAGGGAAAGCTTCGGCATGTGCTTTCCGGCGAGGGAATCCGGGAAGTATACTGCTACGGTATGGGGGACGGGCTTTCCAAGGTCCAAAAAGCCGGTGAAGTGGAAAAAAACCTGGTGTTATCCCCCGCTGCGCTTGCGGCGGCAAAATATTTGGAAGCACAGTTCGGCACACCGTATGAGGCACGGTACCCGCTGGCGGAAAGGCTGTTATCTGACGCTATGGAAAAAACGGATGTCCGGATGATTCTGCAAAACGCAGAAAATGGAACATGGGAAAAACAGGGCAGATACGCGAACATATTGATCCTGCACCAACAGGTACTGGCGAATGGGCTGCGAAAGGCCCTGCAAAAGCGCCTGGGCCCGGAAAGCCGTATCACCGTGGCAAGTTTCTTTTTGATGAAAGACGAATGGATGGAAAACGGGGATATCAGGCTTCGTGAGGAAGAGGAGCTTTTTCGGCTGGCGGAGGACGGAGCGTATACGCTTGTGGCCGCGGACGGGATTTTCCGCCCGATGTTTGGCAAGGATGTGGCGTTTATTGACATTCCCCACTTTGCCTGTTCCGGGAGGCTATGTGGATGATGAGAGGAAGAGCAGGGAAACGGCAAGAGCTTGTTACGTTCCGGGCCAGGGTATACGGCATCGTGCAGGGGGTAGGCTTCCGCCCAACGGTCAGCCGCCATGCCGCCACAACCGGGGTCTGTGGGAGTGTATGCAACAAAGGGCCTTATGTGGAAATCTATGCGCAGGGGACGAAAAGGCAGACGGATACTTTTTTGCAGCTTTTGGAAAAACAGCCGCCAAAACGGGCGGCGGTTTTAAAGATCGATGTGCATCCCCTGGGTACGGAAGAAATATTTGAGCGTTTTGAAATTATCGAGAGTGAAAAGACAGACGGGGAGATTTTTATTTCTCCGGATATTGCCATCTGCGAGGACTGTAAGAAAGAATTGTTTGACCCCGGAAACCGTAGATATCTCCATCCGTTCATCAACTGTACCTGCTGTGGGCCAAGGCTGACGATCCTGGATGCGCTTCCTTATGACCGGGAGCGTACCAGTATGAAGGTATTTCCGATGTGCCCGGACTGTGCGGGGGAATACCACGACCCGGACAGCCGCAGGTATGATGCGCAGCCGGTATGCTGCCCGTCCTGCGGCCCGGAGGTGTATTTGATCGGGAGAAAAGAACGGGGACGCGAGGCTATCACGGCTGTCCGCCGCATACTTTCCCAAGGAGGGATCGCGGCGGTAAAAGGAATCGGAGGATTCCATCTTTGCTGCGACGCTACGGATGAAAAAGCGGTAGAGAGGCTGCGGAGACTGAAAAACAGGCCGATGAAACCGTTCGCTGTTATGCTGCGGGATATCCGGGCCGTCCGAAGGGAATGTGAAACATCCCCGGAGCTGGAAGAGATCCTGACAGGGCATCAAAAACCGATTTTACTGCTGAAAAAGAAAAAGGGCGGAATGACAGCAAAAGGCTGCGCGCCGGACAAATCGAGGTTGGGGGTGATGCTTCCTTACGCCCCTGTCCAATTGCTGCTGTTTCAATATGACGATGGGATATCTATGCCGGACGGCCTGGTGATGACCAGCGCAAATGAATCCGGATCCCCCATCTGCCGGGACGATGAAAGCGCAAAACAGGAGCTTGCCCATCTGTGTGATGCGATGCTTTCCAATGACCGTGATATCCGCGTGAGGGCGGATGATACGGTGATGGACGTCTTTGAAGGGCGTCCCTACATGATACGAAGGTCAAGGGGCTATGCGCCGCTTCCAGTGATGGTTTCGGAGGATGCGGCGGCTATCCAGAGAAAAGGCTGTGTGCTTGGCATCGGCGGTGAACTGAAAAACAGCTTTACCATTGGGAACGGGGGGCTTTATTACCCTTCCCCGTATATTGGGGATTTGGCGGATATCCGTACGGTTGAGGCGTTGAAGGAGACGATTGGGCGGATGCGGGCATTGTTGGAGGTTTCGCCGGAAATTGTGGCGTGCGACCTGCATCCACGGTATCATTCCGCAGAGGTTGCGGAAGAAATGGGGATCCCGGTTGTGCGCGTCCAGCACCACTATGCGCATATTCTGTCCTGCATGGCGGAAAATGATGACCTGCGGCCAGTGATCGGAGTTGCTTTTGACGGCACCGGGTACGGGACGGACGGGACGGTCTGGGGCGGTGAGGTTCTGCTTGCAGATGTCCATGGGTTTTCACGGGTGGCTTCTATCATGCCTTTTTTGCAGGTGGGAGGGGATGTTTCCGCAAAGGAGGGCTGGCGTATCGCGGCCGCGATGCTCTGTGAAATGGCGGGGAACCCACAGGAAGCGTGGGAGATGGCTGCCAGGCTTAAGCTGTGCGGACGGGAGCCTTTCCAGGTCCAGTGGCAGATGGCCAAACGGCGCCTGAACGCCGTGGAATCCACCAGTGCGGGCAGGCTGTTTGACGCGGTAAGCGCGGTTTTAGGGATCCGAAGATGTTCGACTTTTGAGGGGGAAGCATCCACAGCGCTCCAGTACCATGCAGAGCGGTATCTGGAACGGCATCCCCAAAAGGCAGATGCCATAGCAGCCAGGGAGGGCCAGGAGCCGGGGATCGTTTTCAACGGGGTGCAGGATAGGGCTGAAGGGGAAGAAACCGGAACAGAAGAGGGCGTCCGCACAGAGCGGCGGATGCTGCTGGACACAAGGGCATTGGCGGAAGCGATCTTGCGGGAACGCCTGGACGGCGCGGACAAGGATTATCTGGCCTATGTATTCCATCGGGAACTCGCTGCTCTGGTCGTAAGCTCATGCAGGGAAATTCGGAGGATGACGGGACGAAACACAGTCGCGTTGAGCGGAGGTGTTTTTCAGAACACGCTGTTTCTTGGATTATGTAAAACGGGGCTGGAGGCGGAAGGGTTTTGTGTACTCCGCCATCATTTCATCCCACCCAATGACGGTGGAATCTCCCTGGGGCAGGCGCTTTACGCGGCATGCCAATGAAGCGTGGCCGTATGGCCGTCAATGCCAGGCGTACCCACAGCGGAGGACGGTTCTCAATGCCAAAAAGAAAGAAAGAAGGGAAAGCCATGTGTGTAGGGGTTTCAGGAAAAATCGTGAAATTAAGAAAGGGGACGGCCCTGGTGGATGTCAGCGGGGCAAAGCGGGAAGTGTCGGCAGATCTCCTGGAACATTTAGAGCCGGGAGATTACGTGATGGTACATGCGGGCGCCGCAATCGCAAAGATTACGGATGATGAGGATGACGAAGCAGAAAAAGTGATGGGGCTTTTGTAGGAGCGGTATATCCGTGGAGCAGGGGGGCAGGGATGAAAGAAGACGTCAAAAAAAAAGCACTGGATATCATTCAGTCTTACCATGGGCCGAAGCTTCGGATCATGGAAGTATGCGGAACTCATACGCATGAGATTTTCCGCCTGGGTATCCGTAAGGTTTTGCCGGATTCCGTTGAACTCATATCCGGGCCAGGGTGTCCGGTCTGCGTGACTCCGGCAGGGTTCATCGATGAGGCGGCGAAGCTGGCGCTGGAACAACGCGCGGCTATCTGCACGTTTGGGGATTTAGTCCGTGTGCCGGGAAGCGAAGGGAGCCTGGCGGCGGCCAGGGAACGGGGGGCAAAGATCAAAGTGGTCTATACCCCGATGGATGCGGTGGATTATGCAAAAGAACATCCGCAGGAGGAAGTGGTATTTCTCTCTGTGGGATTTGAGACGACAACGCCATCGAGCTGTCTCGCGGTAGCCCGCGCAAAGGAGCAGAAAATCCCCAATTTTACAATCTTGACTGCCAATAAGACGATGCCCGGCGCTTACCGGATGCTGAAGGACAGTGTGGACGCTTACCTCTATCCGGGGCATGTGAACGCAATTACAGGGACAAAGCTGTGCGAATCCCTGGCCGGAGAAGGAATCAGCGGGGCGGTGGCAGGCTTCAGCCCTGTCGAGTTGTTGACGGCGGTGGCAGTGATCGTAAAAAAATCGCAGGAAGGGAAACCATTTTTCGTCAATGCCTACCCCCGTGTCGTGACGAGGGAGGGCAGCGTCCAGGCGCAGAGACTGGTTGGGGAAATGATGGAGCCCTGCGACGCCCGCTGGCGCGGCCTGGGCATCATCCCAGGATCCGGGATGCGGCTCCGTAAAGAATATGAAAGGTTTGATGCGCGAAGACGCTTTCAGACCGAGCCGGTGGCTGGGCGGGAAAACCCGGCATGCCGGTGCGGGGAAGTGCTGCAGGGCAAATGCAAGCCTTCCGGATGCCCTTGCTTTGGAAAGTCCTGCACACCCGGCCACCCGGTGGGGGCATGCATGGTTTCCGGGGAGGGCGCATGTTCCGCTTATTATCAGTATGGGGACTGACGGCCGCAGCAAAGCCAAATCCCTGTGCCGCGGGAAAGCGGCGTAGAAGGAGGCAAAAATGAGTAAGACAGTGACAATGGCGCATGGCGCAGGAGGGAAGCAGACCGCAGAGCTGATCGAACAAATATTCGGCGCGCATTTTGCGAATCCGGACCTGACCGGAGATGACGCGGCGGTACTGCATCCGCCGAAAGGAAGGATGGCGGTGTCCACGGACGGTTTTATTGTGTCCCCGGCATTTTTTCCGGGAGGGAACATCGGGAAGCTGTCGGTGTGCGGCACGGTCAACGACCTTGCCTGCATGGGGGCAAAGCCCTTGTATTTATCCTGTGCGTTTGTGATCGAAGAAGGCTTCCCGGTGGAAGAGCTGGATGAGATTGCCAAGGCTATGCAAAAAACGGCCGAGGAAGCCGGGGTGCGGATTGTGTCCGGCGATACAAAGGTTGCCGGGAAAGGACAGGCAGACGGGGTATTTATCACAACGACAGGGGTTGGGGAGGTCCTGGACGGCGTGTCTGTCTCCGGGGCGTTCGCAAAGCCGGGCGACGCGGTGATCGTGACCGGGGATATCGGAAGGCATGGATGCACGATCCTGCTTGCACGGGAGGATTTTGGCATTGAGGCGGACATTGCCAGCGACTGTGCACCGCTCTGGAAAACAGTGGAAGCCGTGCTGAAAGAAACGAAAAACATCCATGTCATCCGGGACGCGACACGCGGCGGAGTAGGGACAGTCCTGTATGAAATCTGCGCACAGAGCGGAGTGGGCGTGAGGCTGGATGCGCCAAATATCCCGGTCTCACGGGAAGTCAGAGGCGTGTGCGGGATGCTGGGGCTGGAGCCTCTGTACCTGGCCTGTGAAGGGCGGCTGGTGATCGTCCTGCCCAAGGAGGAAGCGGAAAAAGTAGTGGGGGTTTTAAGAAGCTTCCCTTATTCCGCGGACGCTACAGTGATCGGGGAGGTTACCGGCCAGCATCCGGGGAAAGTGGTCATGACAACAGAGATTGGGGCGCAGACCATCCTTTCCCGTCCGGGCGGGGAATTGCTGCCAAGGATCTGCTGACGGTCCCTAACCTGCATAAAGCAGAATCGTCTTCAAAATTTTGCCATTTTGCGCGAAATTCCGTTGTTAAGCGTTTCGTTGACAGCTTGCTTTAAGAGGGAGGATTCAATGGAGACAAGAGTTGCAGTGCTTGCAATTATTATTGAAAATGAGGAAGCGATACGCCAGGTCAATGAATATCTTCACGAGGCGGCTTCTTATATTATCGGGCGCATGGGGATACCCTACCGCCAGAAAAACATCAATATTATCAGTATCGCGATCGACGCGCCGCAGGATGTGGTCAGCGCCCTGTCCGGGAAGATCGGGCGGCTTAAGGGGGTATCCGCCAAAACAGCATATTCAAATATCATTACCATGACAGCGCCTTTTTCCGCGCAGGCGGAAAACTGAGTTCAAGGATGCGCGGGAAAATAGCCAGGAGGACACGATGTTCAAGCAGATGAAACCGAAAATGACAAGAAACCCCCAGATACCAATCGGCAACGCGGCCTATCCGATGCCGTTTGAAAACTGTCTGGAGTTCAATTCCCCGGCGCATGGCACATGGAATATTGTCCATACCGGGATGCTGGTTCCGGAGGCTCAGCAGATTTATGTATGCGCTTACAATTGCATGCGCGGCGTTGTCCTGACAGCGGCGGAGATGAAGGAACAGGAACGGTTTTCCTTTGTGGTCCTGGACGAAGAGGATATGATCGCAGGCAAGCTTGAAGACATAACCATCGAAGGGACTGCGGCATGCATACAGAAGCTGGACAGGAGACCGCCGGCGGTGCTTCTTTTCACCGTATGCGTCCATCAGTTCCTGGGGTGTGATCTGGATTATATTTACCGTAAACTGGGGGAAATGTTCCCGGATATTTTCTTTGTCCGGTGTTTTATGGACTGCCTGTTCCAGAAAAAAGGACCGACGCCGGATGTGAAGCTTCGGATGAGCATGTACGACCCGGTCATGCCCCTGCCAGTCCAAAAAGGTCTGTTTGCCCTTACAGGGAGCGACCTGCCTCTTTTAGATACGAGTGATTTGAAACGGCTCATCCGGTATGCAAACGGAAGCCTGAAAGAAATCAGCCAATTAAAGGATTACCAGGACTATCTTGCCATAGGGGCGGGCGAAGCGCTGATCGGGACTTATCCGGCTGGCCGGGCAGGAGGGGAAAAGCTGGCGGAAAGGCTGGGACGGACCTTCCATTATCTGCCGATGAGCTTTAATTATGAAGAGATTGCAGGGGAATGGCGGGAAATGATAAAGATGCTGCATCTGGAAGCAGCACAGAACCAAGAAGAGTTCGAGAAAATCATCAAAAAAGAGATCGCATCCTGCGAGGCCGCAGTAAAAAAAGCCTACGAGAAAGCAGGCCGGATGGAAATTGCGATTGATTATACGTTCCATCCCCGTCCGCTTGGCCTGGCAAGGCTGCTTTTGGAGCATGGCTTCTCAGTAGCGCAGGTTTACCTGGACAGTATCAGCACGGAGGAAGAGGCGGATTTTTTGTGGCTCCAGGAGCATGCGCCTGCGCTCGTACTCATCGCAACGATGAAACCGGAGTGCCGGGTCATGGACCGCGGCCGTCCGGACATCCTTGCTATCGGGCAGAAAGCGGCTTGGTTTGCCGGGACCGCGCACTTTGTCAATGTGGTGCAGGGCGGCGGCCTGTTTGGGTTTGACGGAATCCGCCGCACGATGGAGCTGATAGAGGAAGCGGCGCGTTGGGAGAAAGACACAAAGGATCTGGTGATACGGAAGGGATGGGGGTGTGAAAGCTGCATATAGAGAATGCGTACCGGATCATTCCGGTGTATACGGCGGATGTGTCCGGAGTTTGTTCCGCGCTTTATGAGCTGGGCGGCATGACTGTCATGCATGACCCGTCTGGCTGTAATTCCACCTATAATACACATGACGAGACACGGTGGTATGAGAAGGATAGCTTGATTTTCATCTCCGGGCTGACCCAGATGGATGCCGTCATGGGGAACGACAGCCGGTTTGTGGATGATGTGGCGGACGCGGCGTTCCGCCTGAAGCCCAGGTTCATAGCTATCTGCGGTTCCCCGGTCCCGTTCCTGAACGGGACGGATTTCACGGCGCTGGCAAAACTGATCGGACAAAAAACAGGGATCCCCTGTTTTGCGGTAGAGACGAATGGAATGCATGATTACGTCCAGGGAGCCGGGAAAGCGCTGGAAAAGATCGCTCAGCGTTTTGTGAAGGAGCCAGGAAAAAAGAACGTTCATTCTGTCAACATCCTTGGGATGACGCCGCTGGATTTTGCGGCCAAAGGAAGCGCGGCTTCTATGAGGGAAATCCTGGAAAGCGCCGGATTGAGGGTGCAGAGTGTATGGGCAATGGAAAGCGGAGGCTTTCCCGCAGTAAAAAGCCCACGGGCACCGGAGCAAGATGGCACAGGGAAAGGGGATCTACTGGATACGCTGGCGGCTTCCGGGGAAGCGGCGGTGAACCTGGTCGTTTCCCAGACAGGGCTTTTGGCGGCAAAGGTGATGGAAGAAAGATTCCATATCCCGTATGTGGCGGGGGTTCCACTGGCGCCGATCAGAGAAGATGTTGTGACGGCACTCCTGGAAGCGGAGAAAGACGGGGAAAACAGGCTCATCTGTAAGAGGGCGTATGCCTCTGAGGGGGGAAGATTTACCGTACAGGCCGTATTGATCGGGGAACCTGTGACTATGGGTTCTTTGGCGGCGGCGATACAGAAAAAGCACGGGTGTGCGGTCCGGATCTGGACGCCTATGGAGAGAAGCCAGGAACTTCTGGCAAAAGAAGATGGGATGTTCCGGGCGGAGGAGGTTTTAGAGAGGGAGCTTGGCCGCTTAGTGGAACTCAAACAGGAGATCCATGTAGTGGCGGATCCGCTTTACCGCCCGATTATCCCAAAAGGTATCGCCTTTCATCCGCTGCCGCATGCGGCGTTTTCCGGAAGATGCTGTCTGCGGGAGATGCCGGATTTCCTGTCTTTGCTCCGGGATTGACGTAGGGCTGGGGGTTTACTATCGTGTAACTCATCGTCACTAAGCTCGGAAAGACCTCGCTAAGTGTCGCTGAGTACATTCAACTAAGCTTTTTCGCTCCCTACGGTCGCGATAAAGCAAGTTTCATAGTAAACCCCATGTCACATGTGGCTGCACTGTGGCATAAAGCTGGGGGTTTACTATCGTGTAACTCATCGTCACTAAGCTCGGAAAGACCTCGCTAAGTGTCGCTGAGTACATTCAACTAAGCTTTTTCGCTCCCTACGGTCGCGATAAAGCAAGTTTCATAGTAGGAGGATAAAATGGGAATGAATGATACGCCGTCGTCAGAGCGTTTGCACATTGGCTTTTTCGGGCGGAGGAATGCGGGAAAATCGAGTCTGGTGAATGCTTTCACCAATCAGGAGTTGTCGGTGGTTTCAGAAGTGCGGGGGACGACGACCGACCCGGTCCGCAAATCTATGGAACTCTTACCGCTTGGCCCGGTGGTGATCGTGGATACGCCGGGTTTTGACGATGAGGGGGCTTTGGGGGATCTGCGCGTAAGAAAAACGAGGCAGGTGCTGAACCGGATTGATATCGCGATACTGGTTGTGGACGTGAAAGTAGGACTTTGTGCCTGTGAGGAAGAATTGCTGGGCTTAATCCGGGAAAAGGAACTGCCTTATCTGATTGCGTACAATAAATGCGACCTTCTGGACGGGCTCCCGGAAGAAGAAAAGAACGCCGTCCATGCCCATGCGGAAGGGCGGATTCAGGATGGGAAGCCGGAGGAGGAAAGACATACGGTTTATGTCAGCGCCACACAGCGGATTCATATTGAGGAATTAAAAGAAATGACCGCTTCCCTCGTGAAGGAAAGCACAAAGGAAAAATGCCTTGTGCGGGATCTGATAAAGCCGGGGGAATTGGTTGTCCTGGTGATCCCGATTGATAAGGCAGCCCCAAAAGGAAGGCTGATCCTTCCGCAGCAGATGGTGGTGCGGGATGTATTGGACGCATACGCGTGCGCGGTTTGCGTGAAAGAAAACGGGTTGGCAAAGCTTTTGGGGAAATTGGCAGAGAAGCCGTCCCTTGTCATCACAGACAGCCAGGTCTTTGGCCGGGTATCGAAGGAAGTCCCGGACCATATCCCATTGACCTCGTTTTCCATCCTGATGGCAAGGTACAAGGGATTTTTGGATACGGCTGTAGAGGGGGCTTATGCGATCAAACACCTGAAAGATGGAGACAAGATCCTGATTTCCGAGGGATGTACCCACCACAGGCAATGCAATGATATCGGGACGGTCAAGCTCCCAGGGTGGCTCAGGGCGTTTACCGGGGCAGAACTGATTTTTGAGACCAGCTCCGGCGGCGGGTTTCCGGAGGATCTTTCGCAGTACACGCTGATCATCCATTGCGGCGGCTGTATGCTGACGGAGCGGGAAATGCGCTATCGGATGCAATGCGCCCAGGATCAGCATATACCGATCACCAATTACGGGACGGCGATTGCGTTCATGCATAGGGTTTTGGATCGAAGTTTGGAAGTATTTGGTAAATTGTAACCATTCAGACAGACCTGTACATGTACTGCGCAGGCCGTGAGAAAAAACGCCGGGGACGGCTTTGCGTTACTTTGCAGGGCACGGGTTTCCGGAACTGTGAAAAATAACGCTGTGGCGGGAAATGATGAAAGAAAAAAAGGATTTGATTGACAAGCTTCGTACAGAGCGGATATTGTTAAAAAAAGAATTCCTCCCTCTTTTTGCGGAATGGGAGCCGGAGGAGGAAGAGTACCTTTATGCGCAGGCAAGGCAGGTGCGGGAAGCCGTTTACGGTAAGGACGTCTATCTGCGCGGGCTGATCGAGTTTACGAATTACTGCAAAAATGACTGTTATTACTGCGGCATCCGCAGGGGCAACCACAAAGCGCAGCGTTACCGCCTGACGAAAGAGCAGATCTGGGACTGCTGTAAGCAAGGGTACGGACTGGGCTTCCGCACCTTTGTGCTGCAAGGTGGGGAGGACGGGTTTTTCACAGACAAAAAGATCTGCGAAATCGTGTCGAAGATCAAGGAGCTATACCCTGACTGCGCCGTGACCCTTTCCATTGGGGAAAAACCCTATGGTTCCTACAAAGCCTATTACGATGCCGGGGCGGACCGATACCTGCTCCGCCACGAGACGGCGGACGGCAGTCATTACCGCCTGCTGCATCCTGCCCAGATGGATGGGGAGAACCGGAAGAGGTGCCTGTACGATCTGAAAGAAATCGGCTATCAGGTGGGCTGCGGCATGATGGTTGGTTCGCCGGGACAGAAGCCGGAACATCTCATCGAGGATTTTTTGTTCATGAAGGAACTTATGCCGGATATGATTGGCATTGGGCCTTTCATCGCGCATAGGGACACGCCGTTTGCCAAAGAGCCATCCGGAACGCTTTGCGGCACGCTCCACCTGTTGGGGCTTCTCCGGCTGATGTTTCCGTATGCGTTGATTCCCGCGACAACGGCGCTTGGCACGATCCACCCGATGGGGCGGGAAAAGGGGCTCCTGGCTGGGGCGAATGTCGTGATGCCGAACCTTTCCCCGTCCCAGGCCCGCGAGAAATATTTGCTGTACGATGGGAAAATCTGCACAGGGGACGAAGCGGCCAAATGCCGGACATGCATGCAGGCAAGGATCGAAAAAACAGGGTATCGGGTCCGTGTAGGCAGAGGGGATGTAAGGCGAAACCGCCTTGACGGTGAGGTTTTGCCTGTGGTATCCTAAGTAGGGAATGGGATGGTCGGCACAGGATGGATGCCGTCTGGCAATTAGGTCCGTGTTGATTTTAGGAGGAGGTTTTGAAATGGCAAAAAAAATAAAGGTTTTATCGATGTTCCTTGCGCTGAGCCTGCTGATCTCGTTGGCATGCCCGCCAAAGGTTACGGAGGCGGCTTCTGCCTCTAAGAAAAAATCCGTCACCATTACGCTTACTAAAGATGATCCAAGCCAGATGTTCTATCTTCGTTTAAAAAAGCAATCCCCGGTGAAAGTGACGGTCAAGGTTCTGAAGGCGAAAGGGACTGCAGAAAAAAAGAAAATTTATTGGCTACCTTATGAAGCGGATACTTCAAAGGGTTCTTTATTTTATGGTAACTTAAAAACAAAAAAACTAAAGAAAGGCCAATCGCTTACATCGAAGACATTGGTATCGTCCCCGGCGAGCGACGCGGAGATAACCTTTGACCTGCCGGAAGGGATGACGATGCTGAAAATAAAAGTGACCGTGTCTTCCACAAAAGGCAAAAAAGTGATTCAATCATTTGAACGATTCACGTATTAAGGCACGTTCCCCCGCCCCACGGTTTCCATCCTATTCTACCATCCCCTGTTGAATGCCTTGGAATCAAACAAGGCATTTGGAAAAGACGGTCTATGCCGGCAGGGGCGCGGAACTGACGGAAGCGTAACATCTTCTGCTTCACAAGTGCATACTTGTTGGAACAGCAAGGAATGGACAATATTTTCACCATAATAGCAACTCCAGGGGCAACGGATTACAGCGCCATAGCGAAGAAAAAGGACGGGTGACACACGATGGGCCTCCACTATGATAAAAACCAACAGTACGGCGTGCCTTTTGGTACGTACCGGCAGCAATATGCCGGGGCGGATCCGCAGATGCTTTCAGAAAGCTCCGGTGTGCCATACGATTTTGAAAAAAGACAGTTTTCATTAAAGCTTCTGGGGACAGATTACGCGATCAGCCATCCCGGTTTCGATGTCCGCTGCCTGGAACGGAAGCCTGACCTCCGGGCGTCTGTGGGATCATCGGATGAGCCATCGTCCATACAGCGCGCGAATGTCCCGTATGCCCCGCTGCTCACGGAAGACGCGGCGAAAATCCTCATCATACGTTACCTTACTTTTGGCAGGAATGCAATGTTTATGGGAACGTTCAAGCCATACTCGGAAATGCCCTGGGGGAATGTATACGAGCGGAATTTCCAGGGAAGATGCATCCGGCGGCTTGCGTTTACTTTCGGTACACGTATCGGGCAGTTTTGTAAGGCGATGGAGCGGCTGGAAGCCAGAAAACTTCCATCCTCCGGCGAATCTTATGAAATGGATTTCCTGGAGGATCTACGCCTGCGCCTGACAGTCTGGGAAGCGGACGATGAATTTCCGCCATCGGCGCAGATTCTTTTTTCCGATAATTTCCCCTATGCGTTTTCCGGGGAAGATATGGCATACGTGGGGGATCTGGTGATCCTCACGCTGAAAAAGCTTGGCGAATAAAAGGTTCCTGAGGTGTTTGGAATGAAAAAATATGAGATCGTATGGGAAATATTTAATGAATGCGCAAGGAACCAGATGCGGGACGTGTCCATAGAAGAAGCGTATGTCCCAGATTTGGAGCAGTATATCCGTTCCCGCCATAAAGACCGGGCGCTGGCGCTGACAAAGACCGTGGCTGAGGACGGGGACGTCATATTCGATGTAAATTCTGCCGGAATGCATGAGAGATATACTTTCACGGAGATCGAATGAGGTGATCCGGATAGGGATACGTGAAAAAGGCGCCTATTTTACAACCTTATTCTTCTGCCGGTATTCCCTCGGCGATATCCCGTATACGCTTTTGAATACACGTGAAAAATGGAGTTGGTTTGGGTATCCGACCGATATCCCGACAGCCCCTATGGGATCGTTTCCGGTAGCCAGGGCTTCCGCCGCCTTGGTCATGCGGTAGCGGATTAGAAACATCTGCGGGGACTGCCCGGTTACTTTCTTAAAGATTTTCCCAAAATAGCTGCGGTCCAGCCTGCACTGCCTTGCCATATCCTCCACCGTGATATTCTGATAATAGTTGTGTTCCAGAAACGTGACTGCTTCACGGACATAAAACTCGCTCAGCTTTCCGCCCTGCATTTGTTTTTTGGAGGCGGAATATTTGATGAGTTTATCTATAAACAGATACAGGTGGCCAATCAGTTCAATCGAAGAAGCATTCTGGCTCATGACGATTTTCATCATTTCTTCCATAAGGATTTTCCCATACGCGGCATCCGAAAGAAAATAGACAGGGGTTTTATGGGACAGTCCCGCAAGCTCCATACATTCTTTCGCGCGAAGTCCGCCAAATTCCAGCCAGACGTATTCCCACGGTTCTTCCTTGTCTGCGTAATACAGGTTTACATATTCCGGCTCGATCAGAAAGCCGTTCTTTTCCGATATTCTATGTACGGTCACTTTTCCATTTTCATCACTGGAGTGAAGAACTCCTTTTCCTGATATCACATAATGGAATAAGTAATTGTTCCGGATATAGGGGCCGAAAGAATGAAGAGGCACACATTTTTCATATCCATATTGGTATATCGTCAAATCCATAAAGCGTTCATCTTGAAAAACTGAAAATGTCATCTCTTTATCTTCTTTCTTTTTACGTGATTTTGCACAAAAAACAATTCTGTTTTTTGTGGATTCCTACAAATTTACTTATGTTTTTTTCATTATATACCAAAATGCGTCCTGACTTCAACCCTTTTATGGAAATGTCGCATTTTGAGAATATTTTGGACACATCCGAATATTTACGCAATTTTTTGAAACTGGTATTCTTTTTATAGCAGGAGGAGAAAAATGGAATGAAGGACACGAAGAAAGCATGGTGGAAAGAAAGTGTCGTTTATGAGGTCTATCCGAGAAGCTTCTGTGACAGCAACGGGGATGGAATCGGCGATCTGGACGGGATTACGGGTAAGCTGGATTATCTGAAGGAATTGGGGATCGATGTCATATGGCTTTCTCCCATTTACCAGTCGCCGAATGATGATAATGGGTATGATATCAGCGATTATTATGCAATTATGCGGGAATTTGGGACGATGGAGGATTTTGGGCGGCTTCTTTCCAAGGCGCATTCCCTTGGCATCAAAATCATGATGGATCTCGTTGTGAACCATACCTCGGACGAACACGTATGGTTTACAGAAAGCCGAAAATCCAGGGAAAATCCCTACCGTGATTACTACATATGGAGGGAAGCGAAGGAAGGGCGGGCGCCCAACAACTGGGGAGCCTGCTTTGGCGGTTCTGTGTGGGAATATGACGAGGCGACAGATATGTATTACCTTCATCTTTTTTCGCCAAAGCAGCCGGATCTGAACTGGGACAATCCCAAAGTGCGGCAGGAAGTCTTTGATATGATGGCCTGGTGGTGTGAGAAAGGAATCGATGGCTTCCGCATGGATACGATTAATCTGATCTCCAAGACTGCGGGGCTCCCGGACACACCGGAAGGAAGAAGCGGCTACGGGGATTATACGCCGTACTGCGCGAATGGGCCCCATGTCCATGAATACCTGGGAGAGATGAACCGGAAAGTGCTGTCCAGGTATGATTTGATGACGGTAGGGGAATGCCCCGGTGTGACAGTGGAAGAAGCGCAGCGGTATGCATCTTTGGATGGCGGGGAGCTGAATATGGTTTTCCAGTTTGAGCATATGGGGCTGGATGACGGCGATGGGCTGAAATGGTCGCACAATCCGATCCCGCTCCGGAAGCTGAAGGAAGTGATGAGCAAATGGCAGACATCGCTTTCCGGGAAAGCGTGGAACAGTCTGTACTGGTGCAACCATGACCAGCCAAGGATCGTTTCCCGCCTGGGAAATGACAGTCCCAGATACCGGGAACTTTCCGCGAAGATGCTTGGGACCTGCCTTCATATGATGCAGGGGACGCCATATATTTACCAGGGCGAAGAGCTTGGCATGACCAATTACCCATTTTCCTCCCTGGAGGAATTCCGGGACATTGAAAGCATCCATGCGTATCATGAACTGACGGAAAAAGGGATCGTGGGGCCGGAGGAAATGTTTGATTTTATTTCCTATAAAGGACGGGACAACGCCCGGACGCCCATGCAGTGGGATGACAGCGTGAATGCCGGGTTTACATCCGCAAAGCCATGGATTCCGGTAAATCCGAATTATAAAGACATCAACGCAAAGGAGCAGATGGGAAGAAAGGATTCGGTTTTCCATTATTATCAGAAACTGATCGCGCTCCGCAAGGAACATCCCATCATCGTATATGGGAGTTACCGGCTGCTGCTTCCGGAAAGTGATGAAATTTATGTGTATGAAAGGCAGATGGGCAAGGAACGGCTTCTTGTCATCTGCAATTTTACGGGAAAAGATACGGCATACACTGTAGAGGATGAGAAAGCGCTGGATGTGGGGAACGGCGGGAAAATGCTGATTGCAAATTACGGCCGGGCTGTGCTGGAAAAGGAAATGCTTCTTGGGCCGTATGAAGCATTGGCGTGGAAATACGGCTGTCCAGGCAGGTCTTTGTGAATGCTTGTAGGATTGCAGGAGTGCGTAGCGCGGAGCAATCCGTGATATTCATAGAGGTCAAATCTTATTTGACCCCACACAACATACAAGGGACAGGGGAAGCCCTGCCCGCGCAAAAAGAAAGGAGAGGTGTGGAATGAAGAACAGAGGAATTGCCGCCGTGCTTGTGGCGGTCATGTTGACGGGGACGGCCTTGTCTGCTTCGGGATGTTCCTCCCAAGACGCAGACGGGAAAATCCACATCAACATGCTCCAGTACAAGCCGGAGGCTGTAAAAGCCTTTGAGGCGATGGAGGAGGAATTCAATGCGACCCACGACGATATCGTACTTACGATTGAGTCGCCCAATGACGCGACGACTGTGTTGAAAACGCGCCTGATCAAGGAGGATGCGCCGGACATTATTGGGATTGGCGGGGATGTCAATTTTTCGAACTTCCTTGACGCTGAAATTCTCATGGATATTTCAGATTTTGATGGTTTGTCGCTGATCAAGCAGGCTTACCTGGATATTGATAAGAACCTGGAATATGTTCCGATGGACGGCGTGTATGCGGTTCCTTACGTGGCAAATGCGGCTGGTGTTTTGTACAACCGGGAAATGTTTAAGGAAAATGGATGGGCGATCCCCACGACATGGAAAGAATTCATGAGCCTGTGCGAAGAAATCCAGGATTCCGGGCAACTTCCGTTCTATTTTGGGTTTAAGGACACATGGACCTGCCTTGCGCCTTGGAACGCGCTTGCCTGCGATCTGGCGCCGGCGGATGTCTGCGCACAGGTGAACAAGGGTGAGACCACCTTTGCACAAGAATACGATGATGTTTCCGAAAAAATGCTGGAGCTTTTGCAATATGGGCCGGAAGACCCCTTTGCCTACAGCTATAACGATGCCTGTACCGCTTTTGCGAACGGGGAATCCGCCATGTACTGTATCGGGAGTTATGCGGTTCCGCAGATCCAGTCGGTCAATCCGGACATGGATATCGATTCCTTCGTGATGCCGGGGTGCGACAAGGAGAGCGACAACGTACTCAATTCCGGCGTGGATCTCCAGTTTAGCGTGAGTACCGCCTGCGAAAACAAGGAGGCGGCTTATGAAGTATTGAGTTTTCTTTTGGAGGATTCCTCGATCCAGACCTATCTGGACGACCAGAACGCCATCCCTTGCAAGGAAGGGGACTTTGAACTTCCATCCTCCCTGGATGGGGTGTTAAGTTATATCGACGAGAACCGGATGGTGGATTACCAGGATCACTATTACCCTTCGGAGATGGCTGTGGACGCACAGATCCAGACTTTCCTGATTGACAAAGATGTGGATCAGTTCCTGAGCAAGTTCGATACGGACTGGCAGCGCTATAACCGCGATGTCATCCGCAAGGTACAGGAATATAACGAAAAGGGAGGGAATGAATGATGAAGAAAAAACTTGGCAGAAACCAGACTTTTCTGCTGATTACGATCCCGGTGCTGGCATTGTTCTTTTGCTTTAACACACTTCCTTTGATAAAAGGATTTTTGTACAGCTTTACGAATTTTAAAGGATTTGGGAGTTACGACTGGGTCGGAGCCCGTAACTATACGGATCTGTTTACAGACTCCCGTGTAGGGAAATCCTATCTGTTTACGTTTAAGTTTGCGATACTGGCCACCGTTGTCACGAATATTATCGCTTTGCTCCTGGCCTTAGGGTTAAACGGGAAAATCCGGGCAAAAAGTGCGCTGAGGGGCGTGTATTTTGTGCCAAGGATCCTGGGCGGCCTGGTCGTCGGCTATATTTTCGGGTATATTTTCACCTATATCCTTCCAGCCATCACCGGAGGATCAAGCATGCTATCCAATACGGGCACGGCATGGATTGCCATCGTCATCGTGGCCTCATGGCAGTCCATCGCCCAGACGACCCTGATTTATATTTCCGGCCTGCAGACCGTGCCGGAGGACGTGTACGAGGCAGGCGCAATTGACGGCGCGACTGGATGGAGGCGCTTTAAAAGCCTGACATTCCCGCTGATCATCCCGTTTTTCAGTATCAACCTTGTGCTGAGCATGAAGGACTTCCTGATGGTTTTCGACCAGATCATGGCTTTGACGAAGGGTGGTCCCGCCCAGAGTACGGAATCCATTTCTTATTTGATTTACAACAACGGTATCGGTGGGGGCCAGTTTGGGTTCCAGAGCGCCAATGCGGTGATTTTTTTCATCGTGATCGTGGCAATCTCTGTATTCCAGCTTAATATTACCGGAAAGAAGGAGGAGCAATTATAATGAAAAAGAAAAATAAAGTTGCTGCGGCTACGAACTGGCCGCTGACGATTCTGTTGATCCTCGGATGCCTGACCGTCATCTTCCCGCTCTATATGGCGGTTGTCATTGCATTTAAAAAGCCTTCCGAGATGACGAATGACATTGCCGGCGCTTTAAGCCTTCCAAAGAGCTGGAGCTTTGACAACTTTGCGGAAGCAATGGAAGTCACAGATTTCTGGCATTCGCTCGGTTACAGCGTGATGATCACGGTAATCACCGTTGTGCTGGCGATTTTGATCCATTCGCTGGCGGGGTACGCGATTGGCCGTTGCATGGGAAAGAGCAAGTTTTATAAATTTTCCTACCTGTATATCGTGAGCGGCATGTTTGTGCCGTTTGCGATCCTGATGATGCCGCTGGTAAAGCAGACTGCGCAGTTGGGCATTGACAACTGGGCGGGTGTGATTTTGTGCTATTTAGTGTTTTATATGCCAATGAATGTGATGCTGTATACCGGGTATCTGAAAAATATCCCGCTTGCGTTGGAGGAGGCCGCATTTGTGGACGGCGCTACAACTTGGTCAACGTACTGGAAAGTCATCTTTCCGGTCATGAAGCCGATGCACGCAACTGTGGCAGTGCTGACGGCCCTTGGCACCTGGAACGATGTCATGACACCATTGGTCATTATGTCAGGAACCGGGGCGAATACGCTGCCTTTGGCGCAGCTTACGTTCCAGACGCAGTTCGGGACGAATTACAACCTGGCGTTTGCTTCCTATCTGCTGGCTCTCCTGCCGATCCTGATTTTCTACTTGGTGTGCCAGAAGCAAATCATCAATGGCGTAGTCAATGGAGCGGTGAAATAACGGCCAGGGTAGTTTTTTGAAGAAGTATGGTTCATAATTGTTATAACTCTAAAAAAGAACAAGGATGGACAGATTATGGCGATCTTACTTGAAAAGGACAAAGGGTTATTTACCTTGCTGACAAACCATATCATGTACCAGATGAAACGAGACAGGTATGGAGTTTTACTTCATACCTTCTTTGGCAGACGAGGGAACGAGTTTGACTACTCCGGCCTGATTTCCTACCGGGAACATGGCTTTTCGGGAAATCCTCATGAAGCCGGGCATGAGCGTTCCTATTCCCTGGACGTGCTGCCGCAGGAGTATCCGTCTTATGGAAGCGGGGATTATCGTTCCACAGCTTTAAAAGTGCGCTACCCGGACGGGAGCTTTTCCTGTGAGCTTCGGTTTGCGGACGCGAAAGTACAAAAAGGGAAATATACGCTTCCGGGGCTTCCAGCAGTGTATGAGACAGAGGAAGCAAAGGCTGACACATTGATCATCACGCTGGAGGATATGAGGCATTGTTTTTATGTGCACCTGTACTATGGGGTTTTTGAGGATCTGGATCTCATTACAAGGGCGGTATGCGTGGAAAACTGCGGCGGCGGACGCCTTTATCTGGAAAATGTCCAGAGCGCCTGCGTGGATTATCTGTATGGGGATTTTGATTTTCATACTTTCCATGGCAGGCATTTGAAGGAACGGATACCACAGCGGTACCCGCTGGCGACAGGGATCCAGTCGGTCGGAAGCATCCGCGGGACTTCCAGCCATCAGTTTAATCCGTTCCTGATCCTTTCTGAACGTAACGCGACGGAGGAATCCGGGGAATGTTATGGTTTTTCCCTTTTGTACAGCGGCGACTTCCTGGGGCTTGCCCAGTATGACCAGTTCGGGCAGACGCGGATCCTGCTTGGGATCCATCCGGACAATTTTACGTGGCGGCTTCAGCCGGGAGAGTGTTTTTACGCGCCGGAAGTGGCTATGGGTTATTCGGATCAGGGGCTGGGTGCGCTTTCCAGGATCTATCACCGCGCTTATCGGGAAAATCTCTGCCGGGGTGTGTGGACAAAGAAGCGGCGCCCGGTGCTGCTGAATAGCTGGGAGGGCGTTTATTTTCAATTCGATGCGCCCAAATTGGCAAGAATGGCACAAGAGGCCGCCTCTCTTGGAATCGAATTGTTTGTTGTAGATGACGGATGGTTTGGAAAACGGGATACAGATGAATCCGGGCTTGGCGACTGGACTGCAAATGAAGAGAAATTGAAATACCCGCTGCGGGATCTCGCCCAACAAATCCATGAGCAGGGAATGATGTTCGGCATCTGGTTTGAGCCGGAGGCGGTCAGCGAAGACAGCGACCTTTACCGCTCCCATCCGGATTGGGCGATCCGGATTCCAGAGAAAGCGCCGAACCTGGGCCGGAAGGAACTTCTTCTGGATTTTTCCAGGGAGGAGGTGCGGTCGCATATTTTTCAGTGCATATGCAAAGTGCTGGATGATACAAAATGTGATTACATCAAGTGGGATTTAAACCGGAGTTTCTGCGATTTTTACAGCCATTCCCTCCCATCGGACAGACAGGGCGAAGTGGCACACCGCCATGTGTTGGGGCTTTATGACATGCTGGAAAAACTTTTTAGGAAATACCCGGATTTACTGATGGAAGGCTGCAGTGGTGGCGGCGGCCGCTTTGACGCGGGAATGCTCTATTATACCCCACAGATTTGGTGCAGCGACGATACGGACGCCATCGAGCGGCTGGCGATCCAGCACGGGACTTCTTTTGGGTATCCGGTGAGTACGATGGGTTCCCATGTCTCCGCATGCCCCAACGAGCAGACAGGGCGTGTGACGCCTTTCGCTACCCGCGGGGTGGCGGCGATGTCCGGTACATTTGGGTATGAGCTGGATGTTATGAAATTGACGGAAGAAGAAAAAGCGGAGATGAAAACGCAGATCCGGACATTTCAGAAATATTATGATTTGATCCAATACGGGGATTATTACCGCCTGATGGATCCGGATGGAATGAAAGGGTACCATGCATGGCAGTTTGTGTCCAGGGATGGGCGGGAAGCCTTGCTGAATGCGGTTGCCCTCCGTATCCTTCCGAACGGGCCGGGGTGCTGGGTCAGGCTCAAGGGGCTGGATCCGGATGGTGTTTATCTTGTGGATGGGGAGAAATATCCGGGAGATTACCTGATGAACGGGGGACTTTTGCTCCCGGCGGTGAAAGCGGAGTATGAGGCGGTGCAGATCCATATCGTACAGGTGCATCCGGAGTCCCCAGAAGAATCCGGGATGTAAAGAAATCGTTACTATGAGTAGCTTTCCGGGCCGTGGATCATGGCTGACGTGAAAAGTTTAGTTCCATTTTGAAAACTGCCGGGAATGAAGTGGCATTTACTCTTACAGAGGAGGGGTGAATGAAGCTTCACGGCGTCCTGATCGGCGGCTCCCAGCGTGATCGGCCCGAATTGCTGCATCATGTATCATCCCTCCTTTGCGGCAGGTCAGTGGGTGAATCCATGCTTTACTTTTCTGCCCTTACCAGGAGTTTCGTGTTTAACATGTTTTTCCAGGTAGTCCACTTCCATGCGGAAATCGGCAAGAAGCTGTTCCAGCATAGCTTCGGAAAAATCGGCGCGGAACACATACCGCAGTACGATCTCAT
>CAZYVA010000015.1:0-27766 GCA_964650695.1 uncultured Dorea sp.
TGAAACTTGCCTTGTCACACCCGACAGGGCGGGACAAGGCTTAGTTGAATGTACTAAATCATACTACCAACAGGGAACGTTTGTCAATCGGTACTGTTTCGGCGGTCAGGTGATTCCAAACGGTTCCAAACCGGTCCCGGTCCCACACTTTCATGAAAAATATGTGAACATCTGACAAAATGGGAAAAGTGTGGTATACTGGTTACATTCTGAACAGATGGGAGAAAAGAAATGAAGAAGCGCAGGATATTTGCTGTCGTTTTGGGGACGGCTCTTATGCTGGCGGGATGTGTTTCCAACCAGTTGTCGGATGATTATATCACGATTTACAAATATAAAGGGGTAGAAGTGGACAAGGTGGAAGGGGTGGCCGAGGTCACGGATGACGCTGTGGACAGTAACGTGGAAAAGGTCATCAATGGTTTCGCGGAAGTGACAGAGGTAGACCGGGCGGCGCAGGACGGCGATATAGTGGTATTGGACTATACCTGCTATGTTGATGGGGAAAAGATAGAGGCGGAAAGCCTCCAGGACTACAGCCTGGAACTGGGAAGCAATTCGTTTTATGATGGGTTCCAGGATACCGTGATTGGACACAAGGCGGGGGACGTCTATACGGTGCAGCATACGTTCGACAAGTCTTACGGGGACGATGCGGTAGCCGGAAAAGAGGCGGATATCGAGATTTCAATTCAATCTGTCAGCGAGAAAGAGCTTCCCGACCTGACCGATGATTTTGTCCGGAAAATCTCGCAGAAATCCAATACGGTGCAAGAATACAAGGAGGAGATGCGACAGATCCTGGAAGAAAAAAACCAGGAGATTGTCGATGACGAGCTGCAGGAGAAAGCGTGGGAAGCAGTCCTTGACAATGCGGAAGTCAGGAAGTACCCCCAGGATGCGCTGGAAGAAGAAAAGCAGGAATTATATGAATATTATCAGGCGGGCGCGGATTATTACGGGATGGAGATGGCGGATTTCATAAAAAAACAATATGATATCACGGAAGAGGAGTTTGAGAAAGCCATTGACAAAGATGCGAAAAACAACGTGAAAGAGGATTTGGCGGTAGCGCTTATCAGCGAAAAGGAAAACATTACCCTTACAGATGAGGAGTACGAAAAAGCAGAAGAGGAGCTTGCCGAAACACTTTCCTATGACAGTGTGGATGAGATGAGGGAAGCAGCTTCCGATGAGCAGATCCGCAAATATATTATGCGTGATTTGGTAAAAGAATGGGTTGCAAAACACTGCATCCAGGTGGAGCAGTAGAAATTTACGGAATACAGGATGGAGAAAGAGAGCGTGTAAGCGCTCTTTTTCTGCTTTCCGGCGATGCAGAAGGGGCTATACATATCGTTTTACAAAAGTAAATAATTTGGAAAAATGTCATTGTAATTTAAGGGTGGATTTTGTATAATCATAGAAAAGGAATCGGGATCAGGCGGGCGGCCTGATTGATAAAAAGAAAGGAAAGGAGCTGCCGATGGCGAAATATGTAATAGGTCTGGATAATGGCGGGACGTCCACCAAAGCGGCGATTTTTGACCTGAACGGGAAAGAGATCGCGACGGCCGGGAAGCATACGGTGATGATTACGCCAAAGTCAGGTTACACGGAGAGGGATATGGAGGAGCTTTGGCTTGCCAACTGCGACTGTGTGAAAAGAGCGTTGGAAAAAGCCGGGATTAATGGGAATGACGTGATAGGCGTTGCTGTCTGCGGACATGGGAAGGGACTATATCCATGGGGTAAGGATGGAAAGCCGGCGTACAATGGCATCATTTCCACGGATAACCGCGCGTGGAAATATCCGGAAAAATGGCATGATACAGGGGTTTACGAGGAACTTCACGACCAGCTCTGCCAGGAGTTCATGGCGTGCCAGCAGGTGTCGCTGCTTGCATGGTTCAAGGATAACCAAAGGGATATTTACGATAATATCCAGTATGTTTTTTCGGTGAAGGATTATATCCGTTTCCGGCTGACAGGGGAGGCGTACTGTGAAGCGACGGACATATCCGGTTCTGGCCTGATGGATGTGAAAAATGCCCGGTTTGACAAGGAAATCCTGGAAAAGCTTGGGATTGGGGAAGTGTATGAGAAGCTTGCGCCGATCAAATATTCTTATGATCTGTGCGGAACCATCTGCGAGGAAGCGTCCGCGCTGACCGGGCTTCCGGTTGGGACGCCAGTTGCAGGAGGGATGTTTGATATCGATGCGTGTGCGGTTGCGGCGGATGTCACCTCTCCGGAGGAGCTTGTCACGATAGCGGGAACCTGGAGCATTAACGAATTCATTTCGGAAAGCCCGGTCATGGATGGAAATATCGCGATGAATTCCTTGTTTGCGATCCCAGGCTATTATCTGGCGGAGGAGTGCAGCGCGACTTCCTCTGGGAATCTGGAATGGTATCTGGAAAACTGTATGGCGAATGAGCCGCTGCCGGAAGGGCAGGATCTTTATAGTTTTGTCAATGAGCTGGTGGACAGTGTAAAGCCGGAAGACAGCGATGTTTATTTTCTCCCGTTCCTGTACGGGTCCAATGCACATCCGCTGGGAAAAGCGGCGTTTGTGGGGCTGACGACTTACCACAATAAGGCGCATATGCTCCGGGCGATTTACGAGGGTGTTGTGTTTTCGCACCGTACCCATATCGAGAACCTTCTGAAATCGCGGAAACCGCCGCAGGCCATCCGTATGGCGGGCGGCCCCGTGCAGTCGAAGGTATGGGTACAGATGTTTGCGGATGCCCTTGGATTCCCAATTGAGACAGTGGACGCCAGGGAATTGGGGGCGCTTGGCTGCGGGATGGCCGCAGCGATTGCAGCTAGCGTATACGGGGATTATAAGGAAGCAGCCAGCCACATGGTACGGGTTTCCGAGCGGATTTACCCAAATCCGGAAAGAACCGCCATTTATCAGAAAAAATATAAAAAATACCGTGCGGTAAGCGCAGCGCTTGATACTGTCTGGGGACAGTTTGAAGTATAATGATTTAAAAAGAAAGGTGGAGGAATGTTATGGCAAACAAAGGAAGTACCCCAAAAACAATGAAAGCTTTGGTAGCGTACAGCAAGGATGATTACCGCTTTGAGCCGGAGTATCCCGTTCCGGAGTGCGGCCCGGATGATATCATCATCAAGACGGAAGCGTGCGGTATCTGTGCAGGAGACGTCAAGTGCCACCACGGTGCGGCGATGTTCTGGGGGGATGACGTACAGCCTTCATGGGTCAAGCCCCCGTTTATTCCGGGGCATGAATTCTTTGGGCGTGTCGTTGAGATTGGCGGGAATGTCGAAGATTACCAGCTTGGCGACCGCATCATCGCCGACCAGATCGTCCCATGCGGGAAATGCCGTTTCTGCAAAGACGGGCATTACTGGATGTGCCAGCCCCATGATATGCTTGGCTTCCAGTCTTATAACAACGGCGGCATGGCGGAATATGTGAGATACCCGAAAAATTGCGTGATCGCAAGAGTGCCGGAAGAGATGAGCATTGAGCAGGCGTTGTTGGTGGAGCCATTCGGCTGTTCCAAGCATGCGGTTGACCGTGGGACCATATCCAATGAGGATGTTGTGGTCATCTCCGGCGCAGGCACATTGGGACTTGGCATGATTACTTATGCGAGGATGAAAAACCCGAAGCTTTTGATTGCGCTTGATATGAAAAACGATCGTTTGGAGATGGCGAAGAAATTCGGCGCGGATTTGGTATTTAATCCGGGTGCATGCGATATCGACAAGGAGATCAAGGCATTGACGGACGATTACGGCTGTGATGTCTATATTGAGGCGACCGGGCATCCGTCCAGCGTGATCCAGGGGCTTACGATTACACGGAAGCTGGGTACATTCGTAGAATTCAGCGTATTCGGCGCTCCGACAACGGTGGACTGGTCTATCATCGGCGACCGGAAGGAGTTGGATATCCGTGGTTCGCACTTAAGCCCATACGCATATCCGTTCATCATTGAAAATATGATCAAGGGTAATATCAAGACGGAAGGTGTTGTGACAAGCTATTACAAGCTGGAAGACTGGGAAGAAGCTTTTGAAAAGGCAACTGGAAAAGATGGGGATTTGAAAGTAGCGTTTACATTCCAGTAGGCTGACATCTGCCGGGATTGCCACGCAAAGCGGGATAGGGATCCCGCGCGGCAGATTACCAGGTAAAAAGGCCGTAGAGTTCTTCAAGGAAATGCTACGCCAAGCTGTAAAAAGGATATGGTAAAAAGGATATGCTATAAAAGAGCCGGCTAGGCCGGCTCTTTGTATTTCCGGAACGCTTTGTCAAAAATGATCAGCGTTGCGTAGACGATCAAAGCAGGCCCGAAGAGGATGAAAAACCCTCTGGCAAGAAGATAACGTACCGCCAGGAACCCTGCAGCGATGTAAAACGCAGCCACGATCAGCGTAAGCGGCGCGTACATGAATGCGAATACAAACGCATTGAAAAGAATCTCCCGGAGAGTCCCTGCAAACTGGATCATGACGGGATCAACCCAGAGGGAAACCAGGACCATCGTTAAAAACGCAAGTCCTGCGACAGCAATTAAAACCGTCCCGGAAGGGATGTCGCTATGGTAGATAATGATAGAAAGAACGATAAACGCCGCTGTCAGGGCGGCCTGGAAGATCCATATAATGCTGGAACGTTTCCAGTGGAGGGCAATGCCTTTTTTGAAATTTTGAAACACATGGATGTCTCCGTCCCTCAACTGGAATGCGCTGTAATGCATGGCGGCCGTAGACGCGCCGGCTGTGATTACCGGGATGCAGGAGATAAGCCAGAGCATATTTAATAAAGTAAGCCTGCTTAAAACCGTTACTGTGCGCATAAAACCGCTGTCGTAATCAAATATTTTCATGGGTGCGTCTCTCCTTTTCTTATAGGTCATTGTAAAGGAAACCAACGAATTAAGCAAGGATAATGTAATTTTTCTTGACAAAAGTCCCAACAAGTAATACAATGAAAATGGTTATTTTGCATAAGAAAAGTTTGAGCAGGTAATCAGACTTTGTTAAAAATTATGCAAACAATAAAAAGAGGGAGGAAAATTATATGAAGAAACGAATACTTAGCGTACTTCTTTGTACAGCCATGGTTGCAACGATGCTGATTGGCTGCGGTGGAAGCAGTGGGTCGTCCGATGATACGGCGGATTCTGGAGACGGCGAAGAAGCAGAATCCACAGGCGATGCGTCAGAGTTTGACTGGAAAGCTTATGACGGGACGACACTGAACGTCATGTTCAATGAACACACCTACTCGGCAGCAGTGATTGAGAAATTGCCGGAGTTTGAGGAAGCTACCGGGATCAAGGTTGAGTATTCCACAACGCCGGAGTCCAACTACTTTGATAAGCTGAACACATCGCTCAGCAGCCGTTCCGGTACGCCGGATGTTTACATGACAGGCGCTTATCAGGTTTGGGAATATGCAGGCGCCGGATATATGGAGGATCTGGATCCATATATCAACGATGCGTCCAAGACATCCGCGGATTACAATTATGATGATTTTATCCCTGCGGTTATCGGTTCCCTGCGTTGGGATCTCGTTCCCGGACATGCTGTAGGCGAAGGCCAGCAGTGGGCAGTCCCGATGGGGTGGGAGCTGAACAATCTTTCCTACAACAAGAAATATTTTGAAGAGAATAATATTGAAGTTCCGACCACCACGGATGAGCTTTATGACACAGCGGTATCGCTGAATGGCTGGAATGGCAGCGGTTCTTACGGCATTGCGGTCCGCGGGACACGTGAGTGGGCGACCATCCATCCGGGATACATGTCATTGTTTGCTACATGGGGCGGACAGGATTTCGCGATTGAGGACGGTTCCCTTGTGTGCAAGCTGGATTCCAAAGAAGCGATTGAGATGACGGATTACTGGGTGAAGCTGGTTAAGGATGCTGGCCCGTCCCAGTGGACAGACTACACATGGTATCAGGCGTCATCGGATCTTGGCGCTGGCAAGGCAGCTATGATGTTTGATGCGACATCTGCTGCATACTTCCAGAACGTAGAGGGCGCTTCCCAGGAGTCCGGAAATATTGCATGGTCAACCATTCCGCTTCCGGAAGGAAAAACCGAAGCGGATATGAAAGCGAATGTTTGGGTATGGGCGATGGCTATGAACGCGGATTCCCAAAATAAAGACGCTGCATGGTTGTTCTTACAGTATTTCACAAGCCCAGATTACATGCTGTGGTCAGGCACGGAAGGATCCTGTGCGGATACCCCGCGTACTTCCGTACAAGAGAGCGATGAATATGGCGCGATTGTAGGAAAGGCGGATGGCTACCTTGAGGCGATTTCCGCATTGGTGGACAACGCTACGATCCAGTTTATGCCGAATCCATACTTCTTCGAGTGTACAACAGAATGGGCTGCAACCCTTCAGGATCTTGTAACAAGCGACAAGTATTCTTCCACGGAGGAAGCTATGAAGCAGTTGAAAGAGACGCTTGATAAAAAGGTTGCCGACCTGGCGGTAGAGTAATACCCTTCTGAATGGATGTTTATAATGAGAACAGACGGAGTTCTGAATGGGTTATAGGCGAGGAGGGGTACCTGACCCTCCTTGTTTTTTATTCCTTATTTAAATTGATTTTCGATTGGAGGAAATGGGATGAAGGAAAAAACAGAAAAAAGCACTCCTGTGAGCGAATTAAATGTAGTGCCGTTTAAAACAAGAGTGCGTCCATATCTGATCATCGCACCTGCATTGCTCATTACAATCGGCATCATGATCCCATTTGTAATGGCGATTTACTATTCACTTACCAGCTATTCATTCCGGATGCCTACCTATAAGTTTATCGGGCTGCAGAACTGGGTAAACATTCTTTCTGACACGGTATTCTGGAAAGCCGTATGGGTCACGCTCCGGTACGCATTCTTCAGCACTGCGATTGAGATGCTCCTTGGCATGGGCGTTGCGATCCTGCTGAATAATTTAAACAACAAATTTTCCAAAATCATGAGAGTTGCGTTGATCTTCCCGTTAATGGTTGCGCCGGTAACGGCAACGATCGTATGGCAGCTCATGCTGAACAATTCGGTAGGCGTCCTGGAGAAATTCCTGAATCTGTTCGGTGTCGTGGGGTTCCCGTGGGCGGCAAGCCCGAAGACGGCTATGTTGACGGCGGTTATGATCGATGTGTGGATCAATACATCTTTCTGTATGCTGCTGACGCTGGCAGGTTTACAGTCGCTGCCGAAGTCGCCGTTTGAGTCCGCAAAGATTGACGGGGGCAGCACTTTGTTTAACTTTAAAAACCTTACGCTTCCGATGTTGAAGCCAAGCCTGTATATTGCTTTATTATTCCGCCTGATGGCGGCTCTTCAGGAATATGCGGTTATTTTTGCTTTGACAAAAGGGGGCCCTGGGGATACGCTGATGAACCTGTCGCTGACATCATATCAGAATGGTTTCCAGTTCCAGAAATTTGGGTACGCGCTTCCGTATATCCTTGTGCTTTGGATTTTCATCAATATTGTTGCAAAACAGATCGTGAAAAGACAAAGAGCTGCCCAGAGGCAGGCCGCAGGGCTGGAAGAGTAGCGAAAAGGTAAAAGATTTTTATTCAGAAAGGATGTTAAAGGATGAAAACAAATCAAAACCTGGCAGGCCGCATTGTCCAAAATGGATTATTAGCTGTTTATGCAGTATTTGCTTTATTCCCGTTGATCTGGATGCTGATTTTGTCTATTAAAACCGATGCACAGATGTACAATACAACATTCATCTTTACGCCAACGCTAGACAATTACAAAGAGGTGCTCTTCAATTCGGATTATATGCAGTACATGATTGACAGTTTGATCGTATCCGGCGGAGCGGTTATCATCTCTGTCCTTGCGGGCGTCCCGGCGGCGTACGCGCTTGCGAGGTATAATTTCAAAAAGAAGGAAGATATTGCGTTCCAGATTCTTTCTTTCAAGTTTGCTCCTGAGATTCTGGTTGTATTGCCACTATTCATGATTTACCAGAAGTTACATATTTACGATACTTATTTTGGGCTGATCTGGGTATACCAGCTAATTTCTATGCCGCTTTTGATCTGGGTGGTCCGCGGATACTTTGAGGATATTTCCGTGGAGATTGAATATGCGGCCCAGGTGGACGGGTATACATGGTATCAGATTTTCTTTAAGAACCTGATCCCGTTGATTAAGCCGGGCCTTGTGTCGGCGGCCCTTTTGGCATTTATCTTTGCGTGGAACACCTTTACGTTCCCGCTTATGCTGGCTGGCACGCATGTCCAGCCGATTACGGTTGCGATCACAAAGTTCCTGGGAACGGACACCGCCCATTATGGACAGTTGGCGGTGGCGGCTACCGTATCTGCTTTGCCGGCAATTATATTTGCGCTTTGTATTCAGAAACATTTGGTCCGTGGTTTGAGTTTTGGTGCAGTAAAGGGATAGGAGTGAAGATATGTCAAGGATACAATTAGAAAACATTACGAAAAAATTCGGAAAAGTTACTGCTCTTGACGGAGTTACTCTTGATATCAAAGATAAGGAATTCTTTGTTCTTTTCGGGCCAGCGGGCGCTGGAAAGACTACTATCTTGAACTGTATCGCGGGTATCAATGTTCCGGAGGAAGGAGTAGTAAAATTTGACGGGGAGATCATGAATCTGGTTGATGCAGCCCACAGGGATACGGCAATGGTTTTTGAAAACTATGCGTTGTATCCGCAGATGACTGTATACGATAATATGGCTTCTCCGCTGAGAAGTAAATTATACAAAAAAGATGAAGAATATATAAAAGAAAAAATCCAGTCCGTTGCTGAGATGATGAAGATGGATTATCTGCTGGAGCGTCTTCCGAGCCAGCTCTCGAATGGCCAAAAGCAGCGTGTCGCTATGGGACGCGCGTTGGTACGTTCACCAAGGGTATACCTGATGGATGAACCCCTTGCCCATCTGGACGCAAAGCTGCGGAACGCGATGCGTACAGAGCTGAAGGAAATACAGGCGAACTTTGGCACGACTTCGATTTACGTAACCCATGACTTCATGGAGGCGATGTCTCTGGGCGACAGGATTGCCATTATCAATAAGGGGAAAGTGGTTCAGATTGGCACGGGCGACGATATCTATTATATGCCATGCAATGAATTTGTCGCACAGCTCATGGGCGATCCGGAGATTAACCTGATCCCTGCGAAGGTGGATAAGACGGCGGAAGGATATTCCCTGTCAGTGGAAGCGTTTGGAAAGACCTATGCCCTTCCGGAGGACCAGGCGCTCTTTGCGAAGTTTGATGAGAAAGGGGCGGCAAATGTAGATGTCGGCATCCGTCCCCAGCATGTGGTGTATTCCTTTGAGCCGCAGCAAGGGTACCTGAAGTGTAACGTCTACAGTTACGAGAGTATTGGCAACAAGTCTGTCATCGTTGCAGAAATCGGAGATGTGGTTCTCCGCATGATTGCACCAAACGGTTTGTCGGTGAATATTGATGATACTGTTTATGTTGACTTTAAACTTGAAAATTCTATGTTCTTCAATGCAGAAACAAAAGAATATTTGAGCAGGTATGATGAAGCATCCATTGTTGCTTTGCATACGGAAGAATAGGAGGGTTGGCAAATGGCAGGATTAACAATTAAGCATCTTTACAAACGTTACGAAAACGATGGCAAAAAGAAAAAAGGCGCAAAACCGAATGATTATGCAGTGCAGGATTTGAACCTTGTGTGTGGGCAGGGCGAGTTCATTGCCCTTTTAGGGCCTTCCGGGTGCGGCAAGACGACGACGCTCCGTATGACGGCAGGGCTGGAAGATATTACAAAAGGTGAGATTTTCATCGGGGACCGCCTTGTAAATAACCTTCACCCAAAAGACAGGCATATCGGCCTGGCTTTTGAGGATTACGCGATGTATCCGCCGCTTACGGTCTATGACAATATTGCGTTTAATTTAAAGGCAAAAGGCGTGGATAAAGCGGAGATCGACAAGAGAGTCCGTGAAATCGCACCTTTGATGCAGTGCGACGACCTTCTTGACAAAATGCCGGTCAAGCTTTCCGGAGGGCAGAAACAGCGTGTGAATATTGCCCGCGCGATTATCCGCCGCCCGGAACTGCTCCTGATGGATGAACCGTTGTCCCATCTGGACGGGAAAGCGCGTCAGGCGATGCGTACGGAGATCAAGCGTCTGATCAATGAAATCAAATGTACGACCGTTTATGTAACCCATGATCAGTTGGAGGCGATGTCCCTTGCGGACAAGATTGCCATTATCAACTTTGGCGTCCTTCAGCAGTTCGGCACCCCGGCAGAGGTTTATGACGACCCGGTCAATGAATTTGTCGCATCCTTTATCGGCGAGCCTCCGATGAATATCCTGGAGACGACGATTGAAGGCGATGGGAACCAGTTTTTCTTTACTTTTGAAAACAGCAACCTGAAGATCGCGGTTCCGGAGCGTTACAATAATGTAGTGGGAAATGGGTTTAAGTGCAAGATGGGCGTGCGCCCGATGGACGTTTTGATTGGCGGGGCGGATTCAAAGGGTACGCCGGAACCGGTAGCGACGTTTGAGAACCTTGGCGATGAGAGGCGGATCGGTATCCATGTAGGCAAGACGCTCCTGATGCTGATTACGGAGGATGAGACCCGTTACAAGCAAGGGGATGTCATTAAGCTTGAGGTCCGTGGTGAGAAAACGCACTTGTTTGATCTGGAGAGCGGGGCACGTATCAGGGAGAAATAACAGGAGTTCTTACAAATATCATTATTTTAGAAATGGAGGGATTTCAGATGAGTAACTTACCGGAGAAAATGAGAGCGCTTGTAGCGTATGCACCTGGCGATTACAGATTGGAGATTGTCGATGTCCCGAGGGCCGGAGAAGGTGAAATGATCCTGAAGGTTGAGGCTTGCGGTATCTGTGCGGGCGATACAAAGGCATTTGCGGGAGCGGCAAGTTTCTGGGGTTTTGACGGACAGGCCAAATACATCAAAGAGCCTATGATCCCGGGGCATGAGTTTGTCGGTAAGGTGGTTGAGATGGGGCCGAACGTAAAGGGCGGCTGGAAAATCGGCGACCGGATTTGCCCGGAGCAGATCGTTCCTTGCGGTAAATGTATGTTCTGTAAGACGGGCCGTCATTGGATGTGTGAGAAACATGACCTCTTTGGTTTCCAGAACAATGTAAACGGCGGTATGGCTGAGTATGTAAGATTGACGAAAGAAGCAATCCCTTACCGTGTGCCGGATGATATGCCGATTAAGCAGGCTGCTTTGATTGAGCCTTTCGGATGCGCGATGCACTGTATCGACCGCGCGAAAGTAACCCATGCGGACGTAGTTGTCCTTTCAGGAGTAGGAACGCTGGGGCTTGGTATGCTTGGCGCGCTGGTCCAGGAAGGGCCGAAAATGATCATTGCCCTTGATATGCAGGATGCACGTCTGGAGCTGGCTAAGAAGTTTGGCGCTGACCTGACTATGAATCCTGGCAAGGAGGATGTGGTTTCCAGGATCAAAGAGCTGACAGGCGGATACGGGTGTGATGTCTATATCGAGGATTCCGGCCATCCGTCAAGCGTGCTCCAGGGGCTTGACTGCATCCGTAAGATGGGGCGTTTTGTGGAGTTCTCTGTATTCGGGGAGCCTGTGACCTGTGACTGGAGCATCATCTCAGACAGGAAAGAGCTGGACGTGATAGGTGTCCATCTTAGCCCATTCACCTATGATACCGTCATCAAATGGATCGGCAACGGCAAGCTTCCGACCGAGGGTGTTGTATCGGATCAATATTCCCTGGAGAACTGGGAAGAAGCTTTCCATATCGCAAAGACAGGGAAGAGGCCGGATGGCACAGATGCGTTGAAGGTCATCCTTGTGCCGGACATGAAATAAACGGGAGATAGAAGCATGAATGATGCCCTGCGGCAGCCTGGGGATACATACGCTGCCGCAAGGGAAGAAAAGCATAGGAGGCTTGAAGATGCAGAGAATTTTAAAAGATCCTGATTTTATTGTTGACGATATGCTGAAAGGGTTTGTGAAAGCGCATAGCGATATCGTGGAAGCGACGGACGTTAACCCACGCGTCATCAAGGCAAAAAACATCCCGGAAGGGAAAGTCGGTGTGGTGACCGGCGGCGGGTCGGGACATAAACCGGCGTTTGTTGGATACTGCGGGACAAACCTTTGCGATGCGGTTGCGGTAGGCGAGATTTGTTCTTCGCCGACAGCAGCGGCTTTCCTGGACGCCTGTAAAGTGGCGGATCAGGGGAAAGGCGTCGCGTGCTTGTATGGGAATTATTCCGGCGACAATATGAACGTCAAGATGGCTGTCAAAATGGCGAAAAAGGCTGGGATTACAGTCAAAACCGTTGTGGCGAATGATGACGTTGCTTCCGCACCGAAGGATCAGAGGGAGAAACGCCGCGGGGTTGCCGGGGAAGTTTTGATGTGGAAAGTGGGCGGCGCAAAAGCGGCAAAAGGCGGGGACTTGGATGAGGTTATCGCGGCGGCGCAGAAAGCAATTGACAATACCCGCTCCGTTGGCATCGGCCTTACCCCATGCACGCTTCCGGCTGTTGGGCATCCGAACTTTGAGATTAAAGACGGGACGATGGAAGTGGGCATCGGGCATCATGGGGAGCCGGGGATCGAGGTTTGCGACCTTGAGACGGCGGACAAAATGGCGAAGCGGATGGTTGACGTGGTTGTTCCGGATTACCCATTCGTGGAAGGTGATGAAGTCGTTGTCCTGGTTTCCGGACTTGGCGCAACCCCGGTCATGGAGCTGTATGTATTGTATGATGAGATTGATAAGCTTCTTACAGAGAAAGGGATTAAGACCCATCGGGCATATGTGGGCAACTACTTTACGTCTCTTGATATGATGGGGGCAACCCTTACGGTGATGAAACTGGATGAGGAGTTGAAGGAATTGGTGGATATGCCTTGTAATAGCATGGGATTCCGGCAGTTTTAGCGTGTCCTGCAAGCAGCATAGGCATTCGGCAGTTTTCGTTTCGCAGCATGGAAAGGAGACATAAAAGATGGGATTTAAAAACGCGGAAGGGAAATCCATCCTTCTTAAAATGGTAAAAGGCATTCAGGATAATAAGGCTTATCTTGGGGAAGTGGACGGGCTGATTGGCGACGGCGACCATGGCATGAATATGAATAAAGGATTCACGCTTTTTGAGGAGCGTTTTGCGGATAAGGAATTTGGATTTACCGAGGGGCTTGACGGGCTGGGAACCATCCTCTTCTCGGAAATCGGCGGATCTATGGGGCCGATTTACGGGACCATCCTGATGGATACCGCAGAAGCGGGCGAGGACCTGGAAGAAATCACGCTGGAAGATTTGGGGAATATGCTTGCGAATGGGCTGGAAGGGCTTCAGGGCATTGTGGAAGCGCAGGTTGGGGACAAAACGCTGGTTGACACATTAAGCCCGGCGGTTGACAGCCTAAAAGCTTCAGCGGCGGCAGGAAAGGATTTTTCGGAGGCGCTTGAGGATATGAAAGCGGCCGCTGCAGCCGGACGTGATTCTACCAAAGATATGGTGGCAAAATTCGGGCGTTCCAGCCGCCTTGGCGAGCGTTCCAGAGGCGTTTTGGACGCCGGGGCTACATCCTGTTGTATTATCCTGACTGCTATGGCTGAAGGGATCCAGGAGTTGTTGTAAATGTAAAAAGGAGGTATCCGTTATGGAAATGTTTGCTACCGTGCTTTCAGTAGTCTGCCTTGTGACGCTGGTATGGCAGATTTTCGGGTCGATTTGGAACATCATTGCGATTTTCTTTGACCTGGCGAAGAAACAATAGAGAAAACAGTGAAAAAGACATATCATTTTGACAAAAAGAAGCTTCATTCCAGGCGGGCTGGTTTGCCCGGCGGAGTGAAGCTGCTTTTTAAAAGAGGGACTGTATGGCTGCAAGAAAAAATTTGTATATTAAAATTGCATATTGGTATTATATCCGTGGCTTGACGCAGGATGAGATTGCCAAACGGCTGAACTTTACCAGACAGAAGGTCAACCAGATCATCAATTCGCTTAGCGAACACGGTATTGTCAATATCAATATCTGCGGGTATGAGCAGGACAACGTGGATTTGGAAAATCAAATCGAGGAATATTACGGGTTGAAGGAGGTACTGGTCACCAGTGATTACGGAGAGCCGGAGACGGCTATCTATAAAATGGCGAATGTTGCGGCGCAGTATCTGGACGAGCAGATAAAAAATGGCGATATTATCGGCGTTTCATGGGGGAAAACGCTGGCAGAGGTCATTTCCCAGATGGCGTATAAAAGAAAAAGCGCCTGCCGGGTCGTCCAGATGATGGGCGTTAAAAATCTGGATCAGACAGTAACAAAAGCAGACGAGGTTTGCCGTAGCCTGGCGGACAGGCTGGGGTGCGGCAGCTTTTATTTCTATGCCCCTGTCATAGTGGAATATCCGGAGACAAGAGAGTGGCTGTTGAAGGAGAAGACCGTGCGGGCATCCTATGAGGAGATGAAAAAATGTAATGTGGCGTTGGTGGGCATTGGGGAATTGAATGAAAAATGCAGTATGTGTACCAGTGGACATGTGACATTAGAAGATATCCATGTATTAAGGAAGCAGGGGTTTGTCGGAGATGTTGTCATGAATCCAGTCCGGGCGGATGGCAGCTATGATCATTGCCCGATGTCCAACCGGCTCCTCAACGCGAGCATTGAGTGTCTGAAGGAAATCGATAATGTGATTGCTGCAGTGAGCGGTGTTGAGAAGGTGGAAGCGGTGAATGCAGTGTTAAACAGCGGATGTATTAATACTTTGATCATAGACGAGACAGCGGCGCGGATGCTGGCGGAGGGCTATATATGGCAAGGGAAAAGCGCTGCCCAGGAAAATGAGGAAACGGCATAGGGAGTAAAAGATGAAGTATATTCTGGGAATTGATGTTGGGACTTCGAATGTAAAAGCGGTACTCTTTGATGAGCGTGGGAAGGAAACAGCGGTTGCAAGTAAGGAGAGCGAGACGCTCCATCCAGGGAGTAATGCGGTGGAGCAGGATATGGGCTCGGTCTGGAGGAATGTAAAGTCCTGCATGAAAGAGGTCATGGCGTCCGCAGCGGATCACCGGGAGGATATTGTGGGGCTTGGGATTACCGGGCAGGGAGAAGGCTGTTGGCTGATAGGCCGTGAGGGGCAGCCGCTGCAGCCTGCGATCCTCTGGTGCGATGGGCGGGCGATTACAGAGGTGGAGGCGCTTACAAAGGAACATCCTGAGATTGGGCAGTTGTATTATCAGACGACGGGGACACCGCCGTTGCTTGGGAATCAGATGATCCTGATCAAGTGGATGAAGAATAACCGGAAAGAGATTTTGGAAAAGGCGGAAAAAATCCTTTTCTGTAAAGACTGGATCCGGTATAATATAACAGGAAGCGTACAGACAGAGATTACGGACTGCCTGACGTCCCTGTTGGATGTGCAGACGGAAAAGACGGCGGATGGGCTGATGAAAGCGATGGATATTTATGAATACCGGCATCTTTTGACCGATCCGGTCCGTTCAGATGAGGTTGTGGGGACTGTGCTGGACGCGGTCGCGGATGAGACGGGGCTGCCACGGGGGCTTCCCGTGATAGCGGGCGCACTGGACACTTCCGCTACGGCAGTAGGGCTTGGCGCGATCCATGAAAATGATGTTTGCGTGATTTTGGGGACGACCTGTGCCAGTGAAATCGTGAGGCGCAAGGAAGACTGCAAGTTTGGCGCCAAGAATTCAAGATATGAGAAACATCCGCTGGGGGATCTGTATGTGACGCTTCAGCCGACGCTGAACGGGACGCCAAATATTGATTGGATGATTGAGACAATCGCCGGAACAAAGGATTTTAACGAGATTGACCGCATGATCGAGCGCGCGCCCGCAGGGTGCGGAGGGGTGGTTTACCATCCTTACATCAGCGTTGCCGGAGAGCGCGCCCCGTTTTACCATCCGTATGCCAGGGCAAGCTTTTTTGGCATAAGTACGGAAACGACGAAGGAGATTCTTGTAAGGGCGGTTTATGAGGGGATTACGCTGTCTATCCGGGACTGTCTGCAGGATGTGGACCGCAGCGGGACGATTTACCTGGCAGGAGGCGGCGCGAAAAGCCCGGTATGGGCGCAGATGATCGCGGATGTCACAGGGATGAAGGTCATGATCCCAACGGGGAACGAGCAAGGGGCAAAAGGGATCGCCTTGATGGCTGGGGTGGCGAGAGGGCTGTACCAAAATTATGATGACGCGGTAGAAAAAGCCTGTACGTTCCGCCATGTTTATAATCCGGATCCTGCGCGTGTTGAAATTTACGATTTGCTTTACGGGCTGTATCGGGAGCTTCGTATACACAACGAGAAGATGTGGGATTACAGGCATCAGATGAACAAACAAATCAGGGCGATCAGGGAGGGCTGACACAATGAAAATTTTTTTTACGGCGGAGTATGAAGAAGAAGCCTTAAAGCCGCTGTATGAGATGGGAGAAGTCGTAAAAGATGGATGGGCGCTGGGGCTGCCGAAGATGGCAGAGGAAGAGTTTGCCAAAAAAGCGGCGGATGCGGATATCATTATTACCAGTTATGACGATATCACGAGAAAGGTGATCGAGAATGCGCCGAACCTGAAGCTGATCGCCTGCACAAGGGCGACCCCGGTCAATGTTGATATGGAGGCTGCAAAAGAGAGAAAGATTCCGGTGCTTTATACTCCGGGGCGGAATTCCGATTCCACGGCTGAGATGACGATCGGGCTGATGCTGGCTATTGCACGGAAGATCCCAATGGCGTACAAAGCCCTGAAGGAGGGGAAATATACCGGCAGCGCAGACGCGCAGAAAGCGACAAAGGAAGGATTGAAAGCCGACGTAATCTGGGATATGAAAATGGATGCGCCCTACATGGTGTTCAAAGGGACACAGCTTCACGGAAAGACCCTGGGAATCCTGGGGTATGGGAGCATTGGCAGGCGAGTAGGTAAGATTGCAAGGGCAATGGGGATGGCGTTGCTCATTTACGATCCTTACGTGGGCGAAGTTGAAGTGGATGAGCCGGGCGTAAGGAAAGCGCTGACGGTGGAAGAATTGATGGAAGAATCTGATTTTATCACCTGCCACATGAAAGTGACACCATCAACGACGGGCATTGTAAGCCGGGAGCGGATCGCCCTCATGAAACCGACGGCATATTTTATCAATGCATCCAGAGGCGCGATCCTGGATGAGGAGGCGCTGATCGATGCACTCCGGGAAAAGAGGATTGCCGGGGCGGCATTTGACGTTTATGAAAGTGAACCGATTGCCGGCAGCCATCCATATATCACGGAACTGGACAATGTTGTGATCACCCCGCATATCGCCGGGGCAACCAGTGATGTGCTTGTCAACCATACGAAACAGGTTGTCGGGGATGTGCGCAGGTTTTTGAATGGGGAGCCACTGCTGTACCAGTACCGATATTGATGGTCCGGTGTAAAGCAGTTCCTATTCGCGGTCAGGAATGCCCATCTACCGGGTATTCCGTGAGAAAGTGATCCGGGAGTTTCAGAAGGTCATTACGATAGAAGGACAGAGGAAAACAGGATGGAAAATTACAGAAACAGCTACCGCATCGGCGTTTATGAAAAAGCGATGCCGTCAAACCTTTCATGGGAAGAGAAATTCCTGGCCTGCAAGGAAGCCGGGTTTGATTTTATTGAAATGAGCGTAGATGAAACGGATGAGAAGATCGCGCGCCTGGATTGGGACGGGGCCCAGATGGAGGAAGTCCTTGCCGCGTCCAAAAAGACAGGGATTTATTGTGAGAGCATTACCTTTTCCGCACAGAGAAGGTATCCCCTTGGATCAAAAAAATGGGGGAAAGAAGCAAAAGAGATTATGGAAAAATGTATTACTTTTGCGAAAAAAATGGGGATCCGCATCATTATGACACAAGGGTACGATGTTTATTATGAGGAAACCAGCGACGAGACGACAAGGGAACGCTTTTACGAGAGAATGGCAGAGGCTGTTATGCTTGCCGCGGCGAACGGCGTGACGCTTGCGACGGAAACCATGCAGGATAAAGAGTTTATGAATACGATTGAAAAGGTCATGTATGGCGTGAAGCGGATCCATTCCCCCTATTATCAGGTCTATCCAGATCTTGGGAATATTTATAACTGTACAAAAGAGATTGCGGCTGACATCCGAAGCGGTTCCGGGCATATGGTTGGCGCACATTTAAAGGAAACGGTTCCAGGGAAGGACCGGGGTATCCCTTACGGGGAGGGACAGGTGGATTTCCCGCCTTACATCGCGCAATTCTACCAGGAAGGGGTACGCAGGTACGTGGCGGAGTTCTGGTTTGATGGGAAGGACAACTGGAAAGCTGTCATGAAAGGTAACCGGGCATTTCTGGACGCACAGTTTGACAAGGCAAGGGATATATGTAAGAATCATCAGGCGTAGCAGCGATGGGCAGTATATCATTTTAAGATAGGAGGATGGAATGCATGGGAGCAAAAGAGTTCATTGAATCCGGGAAGGCAGTCATCGGGATCGAACTGGGTTCGACAAGGATCAAGGCGGTTTTGATCGACGAAAACCATGTGCCGTTGGTTTCCGGTGATTATGAGTGGGAGAACCGTCTGGAAAACGGATACTGGACATACCACCAGGATGAAATATGGACGGGGGTGAAGGGATGTTATAAGAGCCTGGCGGACAATGTAAAGAAAATGTACGGGGTGACATTAAAAAAAGCAGCGGCGATCGGCTTCAGCGCAATGATGCACGGATACCTCGCCTTTGACAAGGACGACAATCTTTTAGTACCGTTCCGTACCTGGAGGAACGCGACAACTGCAGAGGCAGCAGCAAAGCTGACAGAGCTTTTCCAGTACAATGTGCCGATGCGGTGGAGCGTTTCCCATCTTTACCAGGCGATCTTAAATGGGGAAGAGCATGTAAAAGATATCCGCTATGTCGGGACACTGGCCGCTTACATCCATTGGCGGCTGACAGGGCGGAAAGTACTTGGGATTGGGGATGCTTCCGGGATGTTCCCGATTGACCCGAAAACCAAAGATTACTATGAGGATATGGTCCAGAAATTTGACGCACTGGTTTCAGACAAGAAATATCCATGGAAGCTGCGCGATATTTTCCCGAAAGTCTTGCTGGCGGGGGAGGATGCGGGTGTCCTGACAGAGGAAGGCGCACGGCTTCTGGATGAAAGTGGGCGCTTGGAGGCCGGGATCCCTCTCTGCCCGCCGGAAGGAGATGCGGGCACCGGCATGGCGGCAACGAACAGCGTGGCGAAACGTACCGGGAATGTATCCGCCGGGACTTCTATTTTTGCCATGGTGGTGCTGGAAAAGGAATTGAAAAAGCTGCATACGGAGATCGATATGGTGACAACCCCGGACGGAAGTTCTGTGGCAATGGCGCACGCCAATAATTGTACTTCAGACTTGAATGCATGGGTAAAGATTTTCAAAGAATTTTCAGAAAGCTTTGGCCTGGATGTCAATATGGACAAATTGTACGGGATCTTGTACCATAAAGCCATGGAGGGTGATGCAGACTGCGGTGGAGTGCTTTCCTATGGATTCTTGTCCGGCGAGCCAAGCCTTGGCGTGTATGAAGGCAGGCCCGCGGTCATGCGGACTCCGGATGCCAATTTCAGCCTTTCAAACCTGATGCGCTCCCATCTGTTCGCGTCACTGGCCACAATGAAATATGGCATGGATATCCTGCAGAAGGAAGAACACGTCCGGATCGATTCCATGCTGGGGCATGGCGGCCTATTCAAGACGGAAGGCGTAGGCCAGAGCATCCTGGCGGCAGCGATCAACACCCCGGTAGCCGTGATGGAGACGGCCGGGGAAGGCGGCCCATGGGGGCAGGCGATACTTGCTTCCTATATGGTCAACAGGGCTGAAGGAGAGAGTTTACCCGATTTCCTCAACAATAAGGTGTTTGTGGATGCCAAAAAAACAGTGGTAAAGCCGGATGCAAAGGATGTGGAAGGGTTTGAGGCTTATATGGAAAAATTCCTGGCGGCCATCCCTGTGCAGAAGGAAGCGATCGCGGCGTTGAAGTAAGAAGGCGGCGCACGGTTGCGTTTACAGCGTTTTTGGAACGATAGATTAAAAAAAGATCAACATAAAGGAGAGATCGTCTTATGCTGGAACAGTTGAAAAAAGAAGTATATGAGGCAAATATGCTGCTCCCGAAGTATCAGTTAGTGACATTTACATGGGGGAATGCAAGCGCGGTTGACAGAGACGCGGGGCTGTTTGTGATCAAGCCGAGCGGCGTTGATTATGATAAACTCTGCCCGGAGGATATGGTTGTGGTAAACCTGAAGGGAGAGAAGGTAGAAGGACGCTACAATCCGTCCTCAGACACAGCTACCCACTGTGTGCTGTACAATCGTTTCCCAGAGGTAAAGGGGATCGTCCATACACATTCTTCCTGGGCGACAAGCTGGGCGCAGGCGGGCAGGGGCATTCCGTGCTATGGGACAACGCACGCCGATTACCTGTATGGGGAAATCCCCTGTGTGCGGAATTTGACGAAAGAAGAGCTGGATGCCGGATATGAGTGGAATACGGGCGTGATCATCGCAGATTATTTTGAGAAGGAAAAGATGGATTATATTTCCATGCCAGCAGTATTGTGTAAGAACCATGGCCCGTTCACATGGGGGAAAAGCGCGTATGAGGCGGTCCACAACGCGGTCGTGTTGGAGGAGGTTGCGAAGATGGCCGCACGGTGCGAGCAAATCAACCCGGACAGCCAGCCCGCGCCGCAGATCCTGCAGGATAAGCATTATTACCGCAAGCACGGGGCAAATGCTTATTATGGGCAGAAAGAGGAATAAAAGGGTAAGGCACATACATGGAAGAAAAGATTTATATTGCAGGCGCCCATTCCAGGGCCCGGACATTCCAGGAATATATTTCGGTGCTGTATCCGCGCACAACGGTTGCGGCATACCTGGTGGATGATTTAAATAAGAACAAACGGGAGATTAACGGAATCCCGGTGCAAAAGATCTGTCGGGAGGGGAAGCTTCATACAGATTATCCTGTATATGTTGCGACAAGAGGTGTAACCTACCGGCAGATTGCCGCGGAATTGAAAGCACTTGGCATGGAACAAGTGTTTTTTGTTGATGTTGCTTTGGACAGCGCTTTGCGTGGCCAATACGTGCGGAAAATATTTGCAAAACAGCAAAAAACGTTTTTATGTGTCAATGACAGCGTTCCGGGTAAGCCTGGGGAGACGTTTGCCCACAGCGGCGGTATCCGCGGGAAGGAAATGCAGGCGGCCATCTATGTGTCATCTTCGGTCTATGACCCGGCGCTTGAGGAAACCTATGAACTGACGCGGGATGAAAAAATGATACAGGCAGGCGCCGCCCTTACGTCCGAGCGGCTGGGAAACGCTGTGGACTTTGATGACACGGGCGACAATATTTCGGCCCAAAACAAACAATTCTGTGAGCTGACAGTCCTTTATTGGATATGGAAAAACGCGAAGGAGGACATCGTTGGCCTGGCACATTACAGGCGTCATTTTCTTCTGCCGGACGGCTGGCTGGAATGGATGTGCGGCAACAGGGTCGATGTGATACTTCCAGTGCCTTTATACGTTGCACCCAGCCTGGAGGAAAATTATAAAGGGCGTCATGACCCGGAGGACTGGGAGATTATGATGGCGTACCTTAAGATGCATCATCCGAAGGATTACAAGGCGGCTGGTGAGTTTTTTAAGGGTGGTTTATACTCCCCCTGCAATATGTTTATCATGCGAAAGGATGTGTTGGCTGATTTTTGCAGATGGCTGTTTCCGATTCTGGATGCGGTTGTGGAGCATAGCGGGGAACGGGAGGACCCTTACCGCAACCGTTATCCGGGGTTTTTGTCAGAACGGCTGATGACTTATTATTTTGCAAGCGGCATGAGACCGTATAAAACGGCCTATGCGAATAAGAATTTTTTAAAATAACAAAGTGCAGCAAGGCAGACGTGCCTTATTAGCTAGTGTAACGACTCCAGGGGGTCAATAGGATTTCTACCCGGTAGGGGATTGGCTTAAAGTATATATATTTTATTTTATAAGAGAAAGAAGCGTGTAGGAATATGCGGAAATTCGAGTTAATGGCATCCATGATGTGTGCCAATTATGGAAACTTAGAAAAAGAGGTCCACGATTTAGAAGAAGGCGGGATTGATTCATTCCATATCGATATCATGGATGGAAGATACGTGCCAAATTACGCCATGTCATTAAATGACCTGCGGTATATTGCGCGGACGGCAAAAAAGCCCCTGGATGTGCATCTGATGGTCGAACACCCGAACAATACGATTGACTTATTCCTCCGCGAACTCCGGAAAGGAGATACGGTATACATACATCCAGAAGCTGAGTATCATCCTTCCACTACACTGCAGAGCATTATCAATGCGCATATGATACCGGGGATTGCCATCAATCCAGGCACCAGCGTCGAGACAGTGATGGAGATGCTCCGGATTGTAAACAAAGTGCTGGTGATGTCCGTGAACCCTGGAAATGCGGCCCAGATGTACCTGCCTTATGTAGGGAAGAAGTTGTTTAAGCTTCTGAGCCTGAAGGAGGAAATGCGGGTCGGGATCTATTGGGACGGAGCCTGCAGCGCGGATAAGATCCTGGAGTTTGCCCCGAAAGGCGTGGATGGCTTTGTGCTTGGGACAACGCTTTTGTTTGGCAAGAAGAAGCCATATGGGGAGACTTTGAAAAACATCAGGGAATTGGAGTTTTGAAATCAGGCTTGGAGGCGTGGTTTATGAATATCGCATTGATCCTTTCCGGTGGAAAAGGGATGCGCTTTGGCGGGGATGTCCCAAAGCAATATACGCAGGCGGGCGGAAGGCCCGTGATTGGCTATGCGTTGGAAGTATTTGAAAAACATGAAAAGATTGACCGGATCCAGATTGTCGCGGACAGACAGTGGCAGGAATTGATTTTACATAGTATGGCAGATGGGCAGCCGGTATCCCTAAAACCTTCTGGCTTTTCCAGGCCGGGAGAGAGCAGGCAGATGTCGATCTATAACGGGCTGAAAGATATTATGGAATATGCGCACCCTACGGATAAAGTGCTGATCCACGATGCGGTGAGACCCTTGGTGAAAGCGGAAAGAATCACGGAGGTCATCGAGACACTGGAGAAGCATGAGGCAGTTACGCCGGTGGTTCCGGTGAAGGATACGGTTTATACTTGTGAAGGAGGAAGGTTTACCGGGATCTTGCGCCGGGATACGCTTGCCGCAGGGCAGACCCCAGAGGGGTTTCTGCTTGGGCGGTATTATGAAGCTGTCCAAAGCATGATGCAGGGGAAAATGGAACGTGTAACAGGCTCTCTTGAGGCAGCGCTTCTGGCAGGGATGGATGCTGTTTCAGTGGCGGGCGACGAGGAGAATTTCAAGATTACTGCGAAAGAAGATCTTATGCGTTTCCGGCAGCTTTTACGTGAACGGCGTGGGACGGACTGCGAATAATGACAACAATCAGGAGGGTTCAGGATGTGAAAGCATATGTATTACGGGATATTGGCAGATTTGCTATGGAAGAAGTGCCAAAGCCTGTGCCGGCGGCGGGGGAAGTACTTGTCGCAGTGCAGGCGGCGGGGATTTGCGGCTCTGACATTCCGAGGATTTACAAAACAGGAACTTACCATTACCCTTTAATACCAGGGCATGAGTTTTCAGGAGTTGTGGTGGGCGTCGGAAAGCATGTTGATCCGGGATGGATGGGGAAAAGGGCTGGGGTATTCCCGCTCATTCCTTGTAATAGGTGCGGCTCTTGCATCAGTAAAAAGTATGAAATGTGTCAATCCTACAGTTATCTGGGGTCAAGGAGGGATGGGGGCTTTGCGGAATATGTCTGTGTGCCGGAATGGAACCTGGTTGAGCTGCCGGGGGAGGTCAGCTTTGCCCAGGCAGCGATGTTGGAACCCTTATCAGTTGCTGTCCATGCAATGAGGCGGGCAAAGCTTTCAGAGCATTCCAGGGTCGTGATCTGTGGGCTTGGGACAATTGGTTTGTCGATTCTTATGTTTTTAAGGGAACGGGGGATTTCGGATATCCTTGCGATTGGGAATAAGGATGTGCAGAAAAAGCGTGCCTTGGAATTAGGCGTGGATAAGGACAGTTATTGCGACGTGCGGAAAAAGATGGGCCTGGTATTTGGCGAGAATGAGGATGGAAAATATGGAAGAGCCATTGGCAGACCGTCAGCGGAGGGACTGGAAGAAGTGGGCGCATGGCTGGAAAAGAAAAAAAGTGAAAAAGAAATGGATGTTTTTTTTGAATGTACAGGGAAAAACGATGTTATGAAGCTGGCAGTCAGCCATTCTTCATCGGATGAAACGATCGTCCTTGTCGGGAATCCGGATTCAGATGCGTGGATAGAGAGAGAGGTTTGCTGGAAAATTCTGCGCAATCAGCTTACCGTTATCGGAACGTGGAATTCGTCCTTTTACCACGATCCAAGGGATGACTGGCATTACGTGCTGGAACGGCTGGTGAAAGGCAGTATACAGCCGGAGCGCCTGGTTACGGATGCGTTTAGCCTGGACCGTTTGCTATGCGGTTTCCATATGATGCGGGACAAAACGAAGGATTATATAAAGATTTTATGCACCTGCCCATCCGTGCCGTAAAGGAATGTTTTTTAAAGGCGTCTATATTATATTTCCACTCAAATCATCCGATAATATTAACAAGAATAGACGTATTGCGGAGGAGGCCATTTAAGGAGATTGCGGCTAGGACTGAAAGTTTTTTTTACGCGGTTTTTAGTGGCTTTTTCCAGAAACTTGTAGTATAATCAACTCAAACCACATCAACTATAACAATTCTTGTTATCAGCTTATATATAGAAAGGGGGGTAAGAGTATGGCAATCAGCGGGATAGGTTCATACAGCAGCAATTACGGCTACTACCAGGCGGTCAGCCAGATGCGTTTGACGCAGGCGCTGTCGAAGAACCCAAAGATCCAGCAGAGCCTCAAGGCGGTTGAGAGCGTATCCTCGGTCAGTTCCTATTACCAGAACGGCGGCTTGGATTTTCTCAAGTCCTATAGTTCTACGATGACGGACGTGATGGATTCGGCAAATGCATTGAGAGGCACGAACACCAAGAGCGCGGTGAATACTCTGACGGCCACAAGCTCTGACACTTCCGTCGCCGAGGTGTCCACGAAGTATGCGTCGAGGATCCAGACGCAGATGACCGTGGACGTACAGTCATTGGCGCAGGCGCAGGTGAACGTCAGCAGCGGTGTGAAGGGTTCAGAGCAAGCGTCGGCGGACATGGATTTTGAAGTGGCCGGGAAGAGCGGTTCCGTGGCGGTGAAGGTAAGCGCACAGAATGACGACGGATCGCTCAAGACGAACCGGGAGATGCTCAAAGAAGCGGCGAAACAGATCAATGCCGGGGATGCGGGCGTGAAAGCTACGGTCGAGGAAAAGGACGGCGTCGCCACGTTAAAACTTTCAGGGCAGTCAACCGGGACGGGCAATACTTTTCGTGTGTCGGGCGATATGGGTGCGGCAGCGGGCGCACAGGATGTCCAGACAGCGGCTTCCAACGCCCAGTATTCTGTGACGACCAACTTGTCATCCGGCGGTAAGGTGACATTGAATTACACGTCGGAGTCCAATGATGTGACGCTGGATGACGGACGTATTTCGGCGACGCTGAAGGGCGTTGGTGAGACGACGGTAGGGCGGCAGATGGACAGCGGCAAAGTTGTAGATGCGATGTCGGATCTGGTGGACAGCTACAACAGTGCGGTGAAGTTCTTACAGGACAATGTAAGCCATGGCAGCGGCGTTTCCAGCCAGCTAAGCAAGCTGCAAAGTTCGCTTGGTTCCAGCAGCACGTTAAACCGGTTGGGGCTTTCCGTGCAGGCGGATGGGACGCTTTCCCTGGACAAAGAAAAGCTTACGGAGTCGCTGACGGAATCGCCGGATCTCACAAAAGACCTGGTTTCCGGTACGAGCGGGATTGCGCAGAAGCTCTACAGCAAAGCAACCAGCGCCTTGCAGACCAACTCGCAGAGCCTGGTGAATTATGACCTCCAGGAATATGAACAGAGTTCGGTCTATGACCCGCTCCAGTTCATGGGCGTTTACTCCAAGGTGGGGGCTACACAGATGAACAACTACTTAAATATAGGTCTGCTGATGAATTATCTGGTATAATAATGACAGAAAATACCGGGGCGTTGCGCCCCGGTATTTTCTATTTCTATGGGTGTGCCTTGCGGCGCACATTCCCCCAGTATATAGTGCATCCTGTCACGTTCATTCTATCTTTTTCACATGTGCATTTTTTGTTATCCACAGTCAGGAATGCCCATTTACTAGGCATTCCGTGAGAAAGTCATTCAAATGTGAGGGGCGGTTTTGTGAGGCAAAATATCGCTCCGGATCATGTGCGGCTTCCTTATAGTTTATTCAGGTAATTCACCAGCACCGACGGTATATTCACGCAGGAGGATTGTATGGACACCGCCCCGATATTCTGTGCAACCATTGGCATTCCATATACAACACAGGAATCTTTGTCCTGGCCGATCGTATAGGCGCCTGCGTTGTGCATATCCAAGAGCCCGTAAGCGCCGTCCTGGCCCATACCAGTGAGGATGATCCCTACCGCGTTCGCCCTGGCGGCCTGTGCGACGGATTTGAATAATACATCCACGGACGGCCTGTGTCCGTTGACCTTTTCTGCTGGGAAAACACGGACGGTATAACGGCCGCCAAGCTTCACGACCTTCATATGGCAGTCGCCGCCGGGAGCGATGAGGACGCGTCCACGTTTCACGATATCGCCGTTCACGGCTTCCTTTACTTCCATCTTGCAGAGGCGGTCAAGCCGCTGTGCGTACATATTGGTAAAGCCTTCCGGCATATGCTGGGTGATCACCATGCCCGGAATGTCGGCCGGGAGTTGTTCCAGCACCTGTAAGGTTGCTTCCGTGCCGCCGGTGGAAGCTCCAAGGGCGATGATGAAATTGTCCAGCTTCAGGCTGTTGTGTCCTTTCAAAACGGTTGAAGAAGGCATGCTAAGAACCGGCTTGCGGATCGAGACAGCAGGGGAATTGCCCGTTCCACCCAAAGCAGGGGAAGCGTTCGCGTTTCCTTTTTTCAGCACCGCGCTTCCCTTAAATACGCGCGGCAGCTTTACGGTGGCATTGGATGCAATGATGATCTTGGATACCAAGTTCTGTACAAACAGCCTTGAACTGTAGTTTTTGCTCATATCCGGTTTCTTCACAAAATCGACCGCACCGTTCGCCAGTGCATCAAAAACGCCTACGTTCAAAGAGGAAACCAGGATGACGGGAAGCAGATATTTGGGCAGGAGCTCCTTTAAAAAATCAATGCCATTTGTCCGGGGCATTTCTACATCCAAGGAGAGGACGTCCGGTTTTAAAGAAGGAATCTTGCGCATGGCTTCCGCCGCGCTCATGGCGTATCCGACGATCTCGATACGGCTGTCGGCTTGCGGCAGTTCTTTTGTGAGAAAATTGATAAATACACGTGAATCGTCTACGATAAGCACTCGGATTTTACTTTTTGCCATTTTCAATTACCCCTTTACAATGAAACTTGCCTTGCCAGGCCCGGTAGGGCATGGGAAAGCTGAGTTACCCGATAGTAAGCCCCTCAAGTTACATGCCGTGGCGCTGTCATAGC